>NZ_AP022587.1:931623-1242164 GCF_010731715.1 Mycobacterium stomatepiae | reverse complement strand
CCAAGACGGTATGTGCGCTGCTGTCGGACTGGCTGCCGGCGACCACCGGCACCATCATCTACGCCGACGGCGGCGCCAGCACCCAGTTGCTCTAGACCGCAATGGACTTCGACGCTGTCCTGCTGCTGTCCTTCGGCGGGCCGGAGGGTCCCGAGCAGGTTCGGCCGTTCCTGGAGAACGTCACCCGGGGTCGCAATGTGCCGCCGGAACGACTCGACGACGTCGCCGAGCACTACCTGCATTTCGGTGGCGTCTCGCCGATCAATGCCATCAACCGCGCGTTGATCATGCAGCTGGAAGCCGCGCTGGCCGAGCGCGGTCTGGATCTGCCGGTGTATTTCGGCAACCGCAACTGGGAGCCGTACGTCGAAGACGCGGTAGCGGCGATGCGCGACAACGGCGTCCGTCGCGCGGCTGTGTTCACGACGTCGGCGTGGAGCGGGTATTCCAGCTGCACGCAGTACGGCGAAGACATCGCTCGCGCGCGGGCGGCAGCGGGGCCCGATGCGCCCGAATTGGTCAAGCTGCGACCCTATTTCGACCACCCAAGGTTCGTGCAGATCTTCGCCGACACCATCGGTGCGGCCTCCGGCGCGCTGACCGCCGAGCAACAGGCGGGCGCGCGCCTGGTGTTCACCGCGCATTCGATTCCGGTGGCCGCCGACGAGCGCCTCGGGCCGCGGCTGTACAGCCGCCAAGTCGCCTACGCCGCAAGCCTTGTCGCGCCAGCCGCCGGATACACCGAGTACGACCTGGCCTGGCAGTCCCGTTCGGGACCCCCGCAGGTGCCGTGGCTGGAACCCGATATCGCCGACCACCTCACGGCGCTGGCCGCCGCGGGCACCAAGGCGGTCATCATCTGCCCGATCGGGTTTGTGGCCGACCACATCGAGGTGGTGTGGGATCTCGACCACGAGTTGGCATCCCAGGCCGACGCGGCCGGCGTGGCGCTGGTGCGCGCTTCAACGCCCAATGCCCACCCACGTTTCGCGAACCTCGCCGCCGATCTGATCGACGAGCTGCGCTATGGCCGTGCGCCCGAACGGGTGAGCGGCCCCCACCCGGTCGCGGGCTGTCTGGCCGTCGTCAACGGCGCGGCCTGCTGTCCGCCGCATTGTGTTGCGCGAGAAGAGAGTTAGTCCGTCCAGGCCGAATACAGGATCGCATTCACCGCGGCCATTCGCGCGGAACGCACCACCGCGTGCAGCGGCCGCAGCGCGTCGCCGGCGATGCGGGCTTCGGAAGACGATTGCGTTCCAAGTTGCTCCAGCCCGGCGGCGATGTGCGCGGTGGAACGGTCGGGCGAGTCGGCCCGGCTCAGGCCGGCGCCGACGGTGATGATCGCGTCGACATGCGCGGCGTTCTCCAGCACCCGCAAGGCCCGGTTCGGCGCGTGGTCGGGAATGCGGTGTTGCCGTGTGGATTCCAGCAACTGTTCGACGAGTCCGCGTGGATCGTCGATGTCGCTTGCCGATCCCAGTCCGATCGCGCCGAGCGCATCGGCGGCCGAACGCACTGCCGACCGCAGCGAGTATTCGGCATCGCCCAGCTCGTGGTGATCGAATACGGGCGCCCTCGGCAGCGAATACACCGTCCAGGCCAACGCACACAGTTCCGGCGCATCCGGGTCGTCGTCGGGCTCGTCGAGATCGGCATAGGAGAACTCGGGGACCAGACCGACCGCGGTGGTGGGATCGTCGGGATGGACGATGATCACCGCCTCGCCCGCGGCCAGGGCGTCGCGCTCGAACTGCGTGCCGGGTGCCAGGCCGCGCACGTCGCCGGGAACCGGCAACACCACGTTGATCGTCCCGGGCAATGGACCCGGAAACCCGGCGGCCCCCGCCGGCGTCACCCGGCCAACTGCCGCGCGCAGCGTCTGCAACAACGAGACGGTCCCGGCGTCGTGGACGTCGGGCCACGGCAGTCCGGTGTGGCCGGCAGCGACGGCATCATACGCGGTGACGGATTGCTTTGGTGCCCAAAGAGATAACGCGTCCAACACATCGTCGGGCGCAGCCCTTCCCGCGAGCCAGGCGTTGGCCCACACGGACAGCGAAACACTCGGACACCACATGAACTCGCAGTGTAGTTGTTCGGTCCGGCAAAGGCGGATCACGCGTATTCTGAAGGCATGGCGATCGCGCTGAGCTGGCTGATCTTCGCGCTGGCTCTTGCCGGGGCCGAGGCGCTGACGGGCGATATGTTCCTGCTGATGCTGGGCGGCGGCGCGCTGGCCGCCTCGGGCACCGCATGGCTCACGGACTGGCCCATCCTGGCCGACGGGGCGGTGTTCCTGGTTGTTTCGGTGCTGTTGGTCGTGCTGGTCCGGCCCGCTTTGCGGCAGCGAATGACCCCGAAGTCGCTGCCGACGGGCATCAAGGCGCTGGAGGGCAAGCGCGCGGTGGTACTCAATCGGGTCGACCGCGACGCGGGCCAGGTGAAACTGGACGGCCAGGTGTGGACGGCGCGTCCGTTCAACGAAGGCGACGTCTACGAGCCCGGGGAATCGGTCACCGTCGTGCACATCGACGGCGCGACGGCGGTGGTCTTCAAGCACTAGCTAGTCGGCCCAGACGCTGCGAAGACGCTGCGAGAGAAAGGAACTCCGGTGGAAGGTGCGGTTGCAGGTTTAGTGTTGCTGGCCGTCCTGGTGATCTTCGCGATCATCGTTGTGGCCAAGTCTGTTGCTTTGATCCCGCAGGCCGAGGCGGCGGTGATCGAGCGGCTAGGTCGGTACAGTCGCACGGTCAGCGGGCAGCTCACGCTGCTGATCCCGTTCATCGATCGCGTCCGCGCCCGGATCGACCTGCGTGAGCGGGTGGTGTCGTTCCCGCCGCAGCCGGTGATCACCGAGGACAACCTGACGCTCAACATCGACACCGTGGTGTATTTCCAGGTCACCGTTCCGCAGGCGGCCGTCTACGAGATCAGCAACTACATCGTTGGCGTCGAGCAGCTCACCACGACCACGCTGCGCAATGTTGTCGGCGGCATGACGCTCGAGCAGACCCTGACCTCCCGCGACCAGATCAACGGCCAGCTGCGGGGTGTGCTCGACGAGGCGACCGGACGCTGGGGCCTGCGGGTCGCGCGGGTCGAGCTACGCAGCATCGATCCGCCGCCGTCGATCCAGGCCTCGATGGAAAAGCAGATGAAGGCCGACCGCGAGAAGCGAGCCATGATCCTGACTGCCGAGGGCACCCGGGAGGCGGCGATCAAACAAGCCGAGGGTGCCAAGCAGGCGCAGATCCTGGCCGCCGAGGGCGCCAAGCAGGCCGCGATCCTGGCAGCCGAGGCGGACCGGCAATCGCGGATGCTGCGTGCACAGGGTGAGCGCGCCGCGGCCTACCTGCAGGCGCAAGGTCAGGCCAAGGCCATCGAGAAGACGTTCGCCGCGATCAAGGCCGGCCGGCCTACCCCGGAGATGCTCGCCTACCAGTACCTGCAGACGCTGCCGGAGATGGCCCGCGGCGACGCGAACAAGGTGTGGGTGGTGCCCAGCGACTTCAGCGCGGCGTTGCAGGGTTTCACCAAGCTGCTGGGCACCCCGGGCGAGGATGGGGTGTTCCGCTTCCAGCCGTCTCCTGTCGAGGACGTGTCCAGGCACGCGGCCGACGCGGACGACGCCGAGGTGGCCGACTGGTTCTCCACCGAGACCGATCCCAAGATCGCCCAGGCGGTCGCGAACGCCGAGGCGATAGCGCGCCAGCCGATCGACGGCCGGCCGCCGGAACTGACCCAATAGGATTGTCGGATGAGTGTTTTGACTTCCCCGAAGACCTATACGGCGCTGGGCGCGTTCCACGCCGTCGACGCGGTGTTGTGCGGGATCCAGGTGGCGCCCATCAAGAAAGTTCTCGATGACGTCGGGCTTCCGGAGAACGTCCGCCCGGTGCTGCCGGTGGTGAAGGCGGCCGCCGCGGTCGGCCTGCTCTCGGTCACCCGTTTCCCGGCCCTCGCGCGGCTGACGACGGCGATGTTGACGCTGTACTTCGTCCTGGCGGTGGGGGCGCACGTGCGGGTGCGCGACAAGGTCGTCAACGGCCTTCCGGCCGCGCTGTTCTTGGCCCTGGTCGCCGCGATGACGCTGAAGGGGCCGGACCAGAGCTAGTCGCAGCGAATACCGTTGTGCCGCTTAGGGACTCGGGGGCAACGGTGGCGCGGGCACGACGCTCGGCGCGGGCGCCGGTGCGATGCCGGCGGAAGGCGCGGGGGCGACGCTGACGGGCGGAGCGGGATACACCGGCGCCGGCGTCGACGAGAACGGCGGCGGATAGGGCGGCGGGGGTAGCTGGAGCCGGACGGTGAAGACCAATCCGGTGACCGCGAATGCGGCGATCGCGCCGACGATCAGGCCAACCAGGCCGGCGACGACCAGTGCGGCGGTGGAAAAGCGCCGTCCCGGCGCGCCGGTGTGGGCGGTGTCGGAGGTCATGTGGCTCCCCACGTTGCTCGTCGTATCAGCGCGGTCCGGATTGTTGTGCGGTCACGGCGGTCAGATGCCACTTGTCCAACCACGGCTGCACAAGCTCGGCAACCGAGAACCTAGCCGGGGCCAGACACCCCGCGTTGGGATTGGCGGGGTTGCTGCCCCGGATGTCGATGCCGACGGCGGTGGCGGTGCCGTCGCTTCGGATGAGATAGACCGGGCCGCCGGAATCACCGCATTGGCCGCCGGCCGAGAAGGTGACCTTGCTCTCGGTGATGTCGATTATCGCTCCGCACTCGGCCTCGCCGCTGCTCATGCCGAACTTGCAGAGCTCCTGTCCAAGCGAGAGATCGCTGGCGACCCCGGTGATCGGCAACGTGGCTGCGATGGCCGGGCTCTGCGGGACATTGTCGCCGTTGAGCACGATCAGGCCGATGTCGTGCTGCTCGTTGTGAACGCCCTCGCTGACGGTCCGAATGAACGTGCCCAGCTTCGCGTAGGGCAGGGTTCCGCCGAGATTCATCATCACGACGCTCGGTCTCTGCGGCCGATTGCAGTGTCCGGCGGTGAGAAGACCGGACTCACCCATGCTGGTGCGCACCAAAAATCCAGCCGTGCAACCCATTCCACCGGAACCATCGGTGTAATCGACGTAAATGCCCGTACCCGGTCCGGCGACCGCGGACGCGGGCAACGCGATAGGCGTCAGGTTTGGCTCTGCGAGGTCCGGCACGTGTGCGACGTTCTTGGGTACCAGCCAGATGGCCGCGATGCACACGACGGCGGCTACCGCCGCGGCGATCGTCAGTACCGAGGCGTGCGTACGCGCTCGCGGTGCCGGCGGGTAGCCGACCGCTGCCGTGGTGAGGGCGCCGCCGGCCGGGACGCGAAGCAGCTTGATCCGATCGAGCAGAAAGGACACGACCGCGACGGCCACCGACGCGAGGGCACAGAGCAAAAGCATCAGGAGACCGGCGCGCGACGGCTGCAGGCCGAAACTCGCAAGCTGCTGCGCGTAAACCCGCTCCATTGAGTAGATCTTTCAGGCAACGGGCGGCCCGCTCAACAAAATGGCTGAGTTAGCCGAAAATCGCGGGCTCGGGGGCGGCCTCGTCCGGCGCGTGGTGACGCCGGCGGTAGTGCCGTATTTCGAGGAACAGCCCCGCGAGCCCCATCGCGCTGGTGACCAACGACACCAGGAAAAGCAACGGGCTGGGGTGACCGGCCAGCGCGTCGCCGAGAAAAACAACCGCGGCGGTGCCGGGCAGCAGGCCGGCCAGCGTGGCCAGCGTGTAGGGCAGGATGCCGACGGCGGACGCGGCGGCCGCATAGTTCACCACCGAAAACGGCAGCACCGGAATCAACCGCAGCGACAGCACCGACACCCAGCCCCGCTCGCGCAGCCGCTCGTCGGCGCGGTGGATCGCGCGATAGCGAACCAGCCGGTTCAACCGCCATCCCGCGGCGCGGACCAGCAGCAGCGCCAGCACCGCGCTCGCGGTGCTGGCGACCACCGCGATCACGACCCCCAGGGCCGGGCCGAACAGCAGGCCCGCGGCCAGGGTGAACGCCGTGCGGGGGACGGGCACCACCGTGACGAGGATGTGCGCGACCAGAAACGCCAGCGGGAACCACGGGCCCAGCGATTGAGCCCAATCGCGTAGCTGCACCGCGCCGGGCAGCGGAACCCACAGCGCCACGGCGACCAAGACTGTGATTACGACCACTGCGGTGGCGGCGCGCGGCCGGGACAGCTGGCGCACGCCCGTCCCCAGCGCGCGCGAGAGACTACGCAGCGTGCTGGTGGTTTTTGAGGTGGCGGGGCCCGTCACGTCACTCAACGTTACGGGCCGGAAATGAATAACTTGTATCCCGAGCCTGGTGTTTCGCTCTTGTCCCGGCCCAGACCTCGTCACCCCACGGTTTTTTGCGGCGGGGCCGATCATTTAGCCTGATTAGCAAGTTGAGTGTTGCTCACCAACCTCAAGCAACGTTGCCAATAGCTGCGAAAACAGGAGCAGTCGGTGTCCATTGATGTACCCGAGCTCGCCGACCTGGAAGAGGTCCGCGAGCGTTGGCGCGCCGCGGTCGCCGGTGTGCTTGCCAAAAGCACGCGCAAGGAACCCGCCGAGTTGGGGGAGCAACCCGAGCAGCTGCTGGACACCCCGACCTACGACGGGTTCGCCGTCCGCCCGCTTTACACCGCCTTCGACGAGCTGCCCGAGCCGTCGCTGCCCGGCGAGTGGCCCTATCTGCGCGGCGCAGACCCGTTTCGCGACGTCAAGTCCGGCTGGAAGGTCGTCGAGGCGTTTCCGAGCGCCGGGGCCACCGCCGCCGAAACCAACGCGGCCGTGCTGGGTGCGCTCGGTGACGGGGTCAGCGCGCTGCTACTGCGGGTGGGTGCGGACGGTGTCGCACCACAGGATCTCGAAGGGCTGCTCGCGGGCGTGCACCTGAGCATGGCGCCGATCATCCTCGAGGCCGGCGCCGACTACGCGGCGGCCGCCGAAGCGGCGCTGGCCCTGGTGGCCGAGGTCGAATCCGACCAGCGCGCCACCCTGTCGATAGACCTGGGCGCCGACCCGCTGACCGCGGCACTGAGCGAACGTCCCGCGCCGGCGATCGACGACGTGGTCGCGGTCGCCTCGCGGGCGGCCGGCGATCACGGGGTGCGGGCGATCACCGTCGACGGGCCCGCCTTCCACAACCTCGGCGCCAACGCGACGTGGGAGCTGGCCGCCAGCATCGCGGCCGCGGTGGCCTATCTGCGGGTGCTGACCGAGTCGGGGATTCCGGTCGGACAAGCCTTGGGCCAGATTAGTTTCCGGCTGGCCGCCGACGATGACCAGTTCCTAACGATCGCCAAAATGCGTGCCGCGCGGCAACTCTGGGCGCGGGTCGCCGACGTCGTCGGCGAACCCGACGCAGGCTGGGCGATCGTGCACGCCCAGACGTCGCTGCCGATGATGACCCAGCGCGATCCGTGGGTGAACATGCTGCGCTGCACGCTGGCCGCGTTCGGAGCCGGCGTCGGCGGCGTCGACACCGTGCTGGTGTTCCCGTTCGACATCGCGATCCCGGGCGGTTTTCCCGGCACGGCGCGAAGCTTCGCGCGGCGCATCGCGCGCAATACCCAGCTGCTGTTGCTGGAGGAATCGCACGTCGGCCGGGTGCTGGACCCCGGCGGGGGATCGTGGTTCGTCGAAGACCTCACCAAACGGATTGCCGAAGGTGCCTGGGAACATTTCCAGGCCATCGAGGGCCGCGGTGGATTCGTCGACGCTCGCGACTACATCGCCGAGGTTATCGCCGAGATTGCCGCGCGGCGCGCCGATGACATCGCGCATCGCCGCACCGCGATCACGGGCGTCAACGAATTTCCTAACCTCACCGAACCCGCACTGCCGCAAAGCGATTCGATCGGTCAGCCCGATGTCGGGAACTTGCGGCGCTACGCCGCGGGATTCGAGGCGCTGCGCGATCGCTCGGATGCCTTCCTGGCTCGTACCGAGTCCCGGCCCAAGGCGCTGCTGCTTCCGCTGGGCCCGCTGGCCGAGCACAACATCCGCACCACGTTCGCGACGAATCTGCTGGCGTCGGGTGGCATCGAGGCGGTCAACCCGGGAACGCTCGACGCCGATGGCGTCGCCGCGGTGGTGTCCGAGGCGGGATCGCCTGCGGCGGTGATCTGCGGCACCGACAAGCGGTACGCAACCGAAGCGGCCGCGATCGTCGACGCGGCGCGTACGGCCGGCGTATCGCGGATCTACTTGGCCGGGCCGGAAAAGGCGGTCGCCGACATCGATCCCGAGCACCGCCCTGATGCATACCTGACTGCCAAAATCAATGCGATCGAAGCCCTTTCGGATCTGCTCACTCGGTTGGGGGCGTAACACGATGACGACGTCTACTCCTGTGATCGGCAGTTTCGCCGACATCCCACTGCATGGCGATCGCGAGGGGCGTCCGCCTACCGAAGCCGCCGTGGCCGAGCACGTCGCCGCGGCCGCCAAGGCGCACTGGTACACGCCCGATCAGCTGATCTGGCATACGCCGGAAGACATTGCGGTCAAACCGGTTTACATCGCCGCCGACCGCGCCGCCGTCGAGGCCGACGGCTACCCGTTGAACAGCTTTCCGGGTGAGCCGCCGTTCGTGCGCGGCCCGTACCCGACGATGTATGTCAACCAGCCGTGGACGATCCGGCAATACGCCGGTTTCTCCACCGCCGCGGAGTCGAACGCGTTCTACCGCCGCAACCTGGCCGCCGGGCAGAAGGGTCTATCGGTGGCGTTCGACCTGGCCACTCACCGCGGCTACGACTCCGACCATCCTCGGGTGCAGGGTGACGTCGGAATGGCCGGCGTGGCAATCGATTCCATTCTGGACATGCGGCAGCTGTTCGACGGGATCGACCTGTCGTCGGTGTCGGTATCGATGACGATGAACGGCGCCGTGCTGCCGATTCTGGCGTTGTACGTGGTGGCCGCCGAGGAGCAGGGAGTGCCGCCGGAGAAGCTGGCGGGCACCATCCAGAACGACATCCTCAAAGAGTTCATGGTCCGCAACACCTACATCTATCCGCCGAAGCCATCGATGCGCATCATCTCCGACATCTTCGGCTACACCAGCGCCAAGATGCCGAAGTTCAACTCCATCTCGATCTCCGGCTACCACATCCAAGAAGCCGGCGCCACAGCCGATTTGGAGCTCGCCTACACGCTGGCCGACGGCGTCGACTACATCAAGGCCGGGCTGGATGCCGACCTGGACATCGACAAGTTCGCGCCGCGGCTGTCCTTCTTCTGGGGCATCGGAATGAACTTCTTCATGGAAGTCGCCAAGCTGCGGGCGGGCCGGTTGCTGTGGAGCGAACTGGTCAGCCAGTTCAACCCCAAGAGCGCGAAATCACTGTCGCTGCGCACCCATTCGCAGACCTCGGGTTGGTCGCTGACCGCGCAGGATGCGTTCAACAACGTCGCCCGGACCTGCATCGAGGCGATGGCCGCGACCCAGGGTCACACCCAGTCGCTGCATACCAACGCGCTGGACGAGGCGCTGGCGCTGCCCACCGACTTCTCCGCCCGGATCGCCCGCAACACCCAGCTGGTGTTGCAGCAGGAGTCGGGCACCACGCGGCCGATCGACCCCTGGGGCGGCTCCTATTACGTGGAGTGGCTGACGCATCAGCTCGCGCAGCGGGCGCGTGCCCACATCGCCGAAGTCGCCGAGCACGGCGGTATGGCCCAGGCCATCGACGACGGCATTTCCAAGCTGCGCATCGAGGAGGCCGCCGCGCGCACCCAGGCGCGGATCGACTCCGGGATCCAGCCGGTGGTGGGGATCAACAAGTATCAGGTCGAGGAGGACCAGGAGGTCGAGGTCCTCAAAGTCGAAAACAGCCGGGTGCGCGCCGAGCAGCTGGCCAAGCTGAAAGACCTGCGGGCGGGCCGGGTTTCGCAGGCAGTCGAGGCGGCCCTGGCCGAATTGTCCCGGGCCGCTGCGGCGCACGGCCGGGCGGGCGAGGATGGGCTGGGCAACAACCTGCTGGCGCTGGCCATCAACGCCGCCCGGGCCAAGGCCACGGTCGGAGAGATCTCGGATGCGCTGGAGAAGGTGTACGGCCGTCACCAGGCGGAGATCCGCACGATCGCCGGCGTCTACCGCGACGAAGCATCGGGAGGCGGAAACATGACTTCGTTCTCTGACGCCACCGAACTAGTCGAGAAGTTCGCCGAGGCCGACGGCCGCCGGCCCAGGATCCTGGTGGCCAAGATGGGCCAGGACGGCCACGACCGCGGTCAGAAGGTGATCGCGACGGCGTTCGCCGACATCGGGTTCGACGTCGACGTCGGATCGCTGTTCTCCACGCCCGAGGAGGTAGCCCGCCAGGCCGCCGACAACGACGTGCACGTGGTCGGGGTGTCCTCGCTGGCCGCGGGACATCTGACCCTGGTGCCAGCGCTGCGCGACGCGCTGGCCGAGGTGGGCCGGTCCGACATCATGGTCGTGGTCGGTGGCGTCATCCCGCCCGGCGACTTCGACGAGCTCTACGACGCGGGCGCCGCCGCCATCTTCCCGCCCGGAACGGTGATCGCCGACGCCGCAATCGGCTTGCTGCACAAGCTCGCCGAGCGGCTGGGTTACGACCTGGACTAGCGTGCCTATTCCTAACCGCGAGCGTAAGCACACTGCGAATTTGGCCGGGGTTTTTCGCAGTGTGCTTTCCCCCGCGAGCGGGAGGTGCCCCCAGCTCGCGGTCCCCGGGGGCGGGAAATGAGCTCAGATCTAGCCCAGGCCATTCGCGACGGCGATCACGCGGCGCTGCCGCGAGCCATCACGATGCTGGAGTCCACCCGTGCCGACCATCGGGAGCGGGCGCAGCAGTTGCTGCTGGATCTGCTGCCGGACTCCGGAAAGGCGCACCGGGTGGGCATCACCGGGGTCCCCGGGGTCGGAAAGTCCACCACCATCGAGTCGCTGGGCATGCATCTGATCGACCGCGGCCGCCGGGTGGCGGTGCTGGCGGTCGACCCCTCCTCGACGCGGACCGGCGGCTCGATCCTCGGCGATAAGACTCGGATGTCGCGATTGGCGGCCCAACCCGGCGCCTACATCCGACCCTCGCCGACGTCGGGAACGCTGGGCGGTGTAGCAAAGGCCACTCGGGAGACCATCGTCCTGCTGGAGGCGGCCGGTTTCGACGTGATCCTGATCGAAACCGTCGGCGTCGGGCAGTCCGAGGTGGCCGTGGCCAACATGGTCGACACCTTCCTGCTGCTGACCCTGGCCCGCACCGGTGACCAGCTGCAGGGCATCAAAAAGGGCGTGCTCGAACTTGCCGACATCGTCGTCGTCAACAAGGCCGACGGCGAGCACCTGCCCGAGGCGCGCAAAGCCGCCCGGGAGCTGTCGTCGGCGATCCGGATGATCTATCCGCGCGAAACCCTTTGGCGACCATCGGTTCTCACGATGAGCGCGATAGACGGCAGCGGCCTGGCCGAGATGTGGGACACCGTCGAGCGGCACCGTCAGGTGCTCACCGAGGCCGGCGAATTCGAAACCCGGCGACGCGCGCAGCAGGTCGACTGGACGTGGCAGATGGTCCGCGACACGGTCCTGGACCGGGTGATGACCAACCCGGCGGTGCGCAAGATGCGCGCCGATGTGGAGCGGCAAGTCAAAGCGGGCGAGCTGACACCGGCAATGGCGGCACAGCAAATTTTAGACGCCGCGTCGCGCTAACGGAAAGGTAAATTAATCCGTGTTTGTGCCTCCGGCGGGCGGATCCGAAGTAAATTTAAAATTGTGACGGTAGACAACGGGGTCGATCGCCGTACGAACCCCTCCCACGATGCCCCTGACGCAGGTCATCGTGCGTTCGGTGCGGCGGACCCAAACTTCTCGTGCGTCGTCCGGGGCTTTTCGAGCATGTTCCCCGGTCGCCGCTTCGGCGGTGGGGCGCTGGCGGTCTATCTCGATGGTCAACCCGTTGTCGACGTGTGGACGGGCTGGTCGGACCGGGCGGGCCGGGTGCCGTGGACGGCCGACCGGGCGCCGATGGTGTTCTCCGCGACCAAGGGCATGGCCGCGACGGTGATCCACCGGCTCGCCGATCGGGGGCTGATCGACTACGAAGCCCCGGTTGCCGAGTACTGGCGAGAGTTCGGGGCCAACGGGAAATCCACGCTCACCGTCCGCGAGGTGATGCGGCACCGGGGCGGGTTGTCGGGCCTGCGCGGGGCCACGCAGGAAGACTTGCTCGATCACCTGGTGATGGAGGAGCGGCTGGCCGCCGCGTCGCCCGGACGCTTGCTGGGGAAACCCGCTTACCACGCGTTGACCTTCGGCTGGCTGATGTCCGGCCTGGCCCGGGCCGTCACCGGCAAGGGCATGCGCGCGCTGATTCGCGAAGAACTGGCCGAGCCGCTGGGCACCGATGGTATGCACCTCGGCCGGCCACCCGCCGGCGCGCCCACCCGGGTCGCGGAGATCATCATGCCGCAGAACGTCATCGGCAATCCGATCATCGGCTACGCGGCACGCAAAGTGGCTACGGAGCTGTCCGGTGGATTCCGCTCGCTGTACTTCCGCGGCGTGATGGCCGCCGTGCAGGGCGATATTCCACTGCTGGACGCCGAGATGCCGGCGGCGAACGGGGTGGCGACGGCCCGCGGGCTGGCTCGGATGTACGGCGCCATCGCCAACGACGGTGAGATCGACGGCACCCGGTTCTTGTCGCCCGAGATCGTCGCCGGACTGACCGGACGGCGCAGCCTGAAACGGGACCGAAACATCATGATGCCCTTGTCATTCCACCTCGGCTATCACAGCGTGCCGTTCGGCAATGTGATGCCGGGCTTTGGTCACGTGGGGATGGGCGGGTCGTTCGGCTGGGCCGACCCCGCGTCGGGGCTGGCGTTCGCGTTCGTGCACAACCGGCTGCTGTCGCCCTTCCTGGTGCTGGATCACTCCGGGGTGGCCACGCTGGGCAACCTGCTCAAGGTGGGTGTCGGCAAGGCCCGCAAGCGGAGTTTTCGGCCCGTTACCGAGTTCGGGTCGCCGTTCGGCGAGCAGGGGGCGGTCGCCGGCTGACTCCGTTAGGCGTCGCAACCTCGGGTTAAGCGGTAAAATCAGGCAACCCTCGATGGTGAACGCCCGGTTACCACCAAAGAACCACGAGGTAGGGGGCCGAGCGAAAGAGTTTCCGTTGTGCCAAGACACGTACGCAACCGACGCGCCCGCGTTTATTTTTCTACCGTTCCGTCAATTACGTCGGGCAGTGAGTAAAAGTCGATGTAGCGGTGCCTTCCGCGCCGTACCCCGCACGGAGTCGTGACCGTGACGGCGACGGTCGGTCGGGCCAAGAACGCGCGCCAGGTCAAGAGCGCACATCGCAGGGTCGTCCTGTTCGTGCTCGGGCCGCAACGATCGGGAACGTCGGCGATTACTCGCGTTCTGTCCCTCTCCGGAGGCGCCCTGCCGACCGGGATGCTGGGCGCCGACGCCGGCAATCCGCGCGGCTACTGGGAACCGCGTAAAGCCATCGCCATCAACGAAACCATCCTGCATCGCCACCAGAGCGCGTGGTTCGACCCGTCGCTGCGCTCGATGGACGACGGCGCTCTGGACGCCAAGGAGAAGGCCGCTTGCATCGGTCAGATCGAGGACTATCTCACCGGGCTGCCCGTCGCGCCGCTGCTGGTGATCAAGGAGCCCCGGATCACCACACTGTCTCCCCTCTGGTTCGAAGCCGCGCGACGGGCCGGCTTCGAGGTTGCGGCCGTGATCGCGGTACGCCATCCGATGGAGGTCATCTCCTCGGTCGCCGCGACCTGGCGAGTTTCGCGGGACCTCTCGGCGGCGCTGTGGCTGAAATACAGCCTGCTCGCGGAGCGATACACGCGCGGCCTGCCGCGCGTTTTCGTCGATTACGCCGACTTCCTGGACGACTGGCGCCGGGAAGTGAAGCGGATCTCCACGACGCTGGAGGTCGACCTGAAAGCTCCGCAAGAGGCCGCAATCGAGGAGTTCCTGTCACCCGATCTCTGGCGTCAGCGGCACTCTGGATGCGTGCAAGGGCTCGGTGGCGCGGACTGGATTTCCACCGTGCACACCGCGCTCTGCGCGGCCGCGCATGACGAGCCAGTAGACAATGCTGCTCTGGATGGCATTTTCGAGTCGTATAGCGCCAGCGAACACGAGTTACGCTCGGCCTTCGAGGATTTCCACGCCCACTCCAAGAAAGCCCTCTACCGGTTTCTGAAGCCTTCGATCGCGATGCCGATGATGGAGCTGGTCGCGATGGCGCACCGGCGCCGGGGAACTTGGGCCTAGCGATATGCCGGTTTGCCGAAAACATTTGCGCCGCAACGTCATAACGAATATTCTTCGCTATCGATAACCGCGGTACAGCATCCGGCTATCAACCAACCGGGTCGACGGCTGGGAACCTATATACCGAATGCGGCTAGTGCGCGGACGGTCCTCTATATGATCGACCTGACCCATTGACGAACGGGAGACGTCAGCTCTTGTCAAAATCCGTGCTTATCACCGGTGGAGCTGGATTCATCGGGTCGGCGCTGTCGCGCCGCCTGGTCAAAGCCGGTTACGACGTCGCTGTGATGGATGTTCTGCACCCCCAGGTGCACGCCGCAGGGCAGGCGATCGATCTGCCGTCGTCCGTGCGATTGTTCACCGGCGACGTCACCCACGCACCCGACTGGGATGCGGTGCTTCGGTTGTTCCGTCCTTCGCAGATCGTGCATTTGGCCGCCGAGACGGGAACGGCGCAATCGCTCTCGGAGGCGACGCGGCACGGCTCGGTCAACGTTGTCGGCACCACCCAGCTTCTCGATGCGTTGAGCCGCGCGGGAATCGTCCCCGATCAGCTGGTGCTGGCGTCGTCGAGGGCCGTCTACGGCGAGGGCGCCTGGGAATGCGGCGGGCAGGTCTTCTACCCGCGGCCGCGCAGCCACGCTCAGCTGGTGGCGGGCAACTGGGATCCGCAGGGCCCCACGGGTGAACCCGCGGTGCCCCTGCCGAGCCGCGCGGGCCGAACCGAGCCCCGGCCCACCAACGTCTACGCGGCGACAAAGCTTGCCCAGGAGCACACCTTGGCAGCCTGGACCGCCGCGCACGACACGAATGTGAGTGTGCTGCGCCTGCAGAACGTGTATGGGCCGGGCCAGTCGCTGACCAATTCGTACACCGGAATCGTGGCACTCTTCGCCCGGCTGGCCCGCGAGCAGCATTCGCTGGAAGTTTACGAGGACGGCCGGATCGTGCGCGATTTCGTGTATATCGACGAAGTGGTCGACGCGCTGTTCGCCTCGGTGCAGCAACCCGCGATCGAACAACGCTGTCTCGACATCGGATCGGGCACCCCGACCACGATTCATCAGCTGGCACAAACGATCAGCGCCGTTTGCCGGGCCCCCGAACCGGTCGTGGTATCGAAATTCCGCGATGGCGACGTGCGGGCGGCGAGTTGCGATATCGAGCCTGCCCAAGAAGTGCTGGACTGGCGCCCGAAGTGGACGCTCGACGACGGTTTGCGAAAACTGCTGGAATGGATCGAACGGCAGCGGGAATCCGCTTCCGCGGCAACCGATCACGGGCGCGAATCGAACCGTTCGATAGCAGAACATGCCGGTCGGAACTAGCCGATGGCCGCACGTCGAACAGCTTGGCGTGCAACGACTGGGCACGCGTCACGCCGTCACTTGTGACCACGTGGGAAAGGTCCGCCGGGCCGGGGGCGCGCCGCCGTGAAGTCGAGTTCGCTGTACAGCCCAGGGTGACTTATTAGGCAATCGTGTGATTCATTCATTAACTTTGGGTGATTCGCCCTAATGTAGCCAGGACAGGGAGGTGAACCGGTGGGCGTTGTGGTGGACAGGCGGGCAGTGGAGCGGACGGCAGTTCATCGTCTGTGGAAAGCGGTCCTCATCGGGATTGCGCTCGTCGTGGCTGCGGCATGCTACTTCGAGCCGGCCCTGCTCATCGCAATCGGCGCAATCCTGGTGTTGCTCCTAGGCGCACGCATCGTTTATCCGGGGCGGGATCGCTTCATTCCCAACCTGTATGCCCGTGACACCAAGATCTATGACGACGCCTATCGCGAGTTCATTCATAAGACCATGGAGGATTTGCGTCTGCGCCGAATCCGAGACCACACGTTGTTGTCGGAGGCCTCGGGTTTGGCCGGGCCATCTCTGGGGGACTCCGACGAATTAATCCTCGACCTCGGTGTCTGGATCGGATGGTCGACAAGGCTGATATCGGATGCGAGCGGCCGGATGGTTTACGGTTTCGACAGCTTCGAGGGTCTCGTGGAGGACTGGAAACTCGAGGACCATGTCGTCAAACGCGGAACGTTTTCTTTGTCAGATCCGTTCGCGCAGCGCTTTATGCACGATACCGGCGTGAATTTCCACGAGGGGCTGCCCGACGCCCTCGGTCGTAAAGTCCAGTTCATCAAGGGAAGCACCTACGACACGCTGGCCCCGTTTCTCGCCGAGCGGCCGAATGCGCCGATCAGGTTGTTTCATATGGATCTGGACACCTACGAGAGTTGCCTGCACGCGTTGGAAACGTGCAAGGAACGGTTCGTTCCGGGTTCGATCCTCGTCTTCGACGAGTATCTCGTCACCAATGGTGAAATGCGGGCCTTCTTCCAGTTTCAGTCACGCTACGAATTGGAATGGCAGTACCGCGCTTGGGGCCTCGAGATGATGGAGATGAATCTCGAGATGGTTTCCGCGCGATGGAAGCGCATCTTCTACCGCATGGTCGCGGTCCCGGTGTATTGGCTGATTGGGGAGGGTAGCTTCGCCGTGAAGTTCTTGCGAAAGCCGTTCTGGCGATTTTGGCTGGGCGCCCCGATAGGAGACGTGCTTTTCCTGCTGGGGGTGGCCGGGTCGCGGAAGTCGGTGAGTCTCGAGATCACCGGACTGGGTAAGCTCGACCGGATGCGTTAGCTTGACCGCAATTGGCGGTAGAGTGCCACACGCCGTCGGGGCCCGGCAGGTTCGACTGGCCGTGGCGTCGGCGCAGGAACGTTCTGGGGCGCCGATCCCGTGAAGTCACGCGTCGTGCTGAGGTCAGGTGGCGCCGGAGGCTCGAGGGAAAACCGCGAAATGCATTGGCGGCGTCGGTGGACGTCTAGGCTGAACAACCGGTTGACACATGGGAGTAGAGGCATGGCAAGTAGGGGGCAGTTTTGACCGCGACTGAAACTGATTCGCGTTCGGCGTATCTCGACCTGCTCCGTCGTGACCTCACCCGATACGGCCAGGATCAGCTGGTGCCCGTCGGGTGGTATCGCCTGGGGCGGCCCGTTTTCAATACCCGCAATTTTATGCTGGTGCGTAAATATCCCTTTGACCAGCATGCGCGGGATTTGGGCCTGGATTGGCCGACTGACGCCCTGACAATGATAGGCATGCAGCGGCTGACCAGCCTGCAGAATTGCGTCGAGACGGTGCTGACCGACGGCGTGCCGGGCGACCTGGTCGAGTGTGGCGTGTGGCGCGGCGGCGCTTCGATTTTGATGCGTGCGGTCCTTTCGGTTTACGGAGACCACACGCGAACCGTGTGGCTGGCTGATTCGTTTGCCGGAGTGCCACCGCCCGATACTGTGAATTACAAAGCGGATAAAGGGATTAAGCTGCACCGTCACGCGAAAATATTGGGCGTGCCGGAGGCGGAAGTCAGGGCGAATTTCGAGCGCTACAGTCTGCTTGATGACCAGGTTCGCTTTATCCCCGGCTGGTTCAAGCACACGTTAGCTGACGCTCCGGTCCAGCAAATTGCGGTGTTGCGGCTCGATGGCGATCTGTACGAATCGACGATCCAGGCACTGGACGCCCTTTATCCGCGATTGTCGTCGGGTGGCTATTGCATTATCGACGACTATCACGCCCTGAAGGCGTGTGAGCAGGCGGTGGCTGACTACCGCGAGAAGCACGGAATAACCGCCGAGATCGAGGAAATCGACGGCACCGGCGTGCTCTGGCGCAAGCCATAACGACCTAAGGCCTGAGTTCGCAATGAAATTCGTGCTGGCTAACTACGGAACTCGAGGCGATGTCGAGCCCTCCCTCGTGGTGGCGCGCGAACTGCAGCGCAGGGGCCACGACGTGCGGATGGCCGTCGCGCCCGACCTGATGGAATTCGTCGAGGCGGCGGGCCTTCCGGCGGTCTCCTACGGACTGGACACGCGGACCTGGCTGGACGTCTACCGCAACCTCTGGACGACTTTCTTCAGCAGGTTCTGGCGGGTCCGGCAGCTAAGACGGTTGTGGCGCGAGATGTGGGACCTTAGCGACGAGTGCTGGTCGCAGATGAACACGACACTGGTGTCGCTGGCCGAAGACGCCGACCTGTTGTTCGCGGGGCTGAGCTACCAGGAACCCGCCGCCAATGTCGCGGAGTATTACGACCTTCCGCTGGCCACGCTGCATCACGTCCCGATGCGGCCCAACGGCCAAGTCGTGTCGTTCCTGCCACCACCGCTGGCGCGCTACTCAATGGTCTTGTTCGACTGGTTCTGCTGGCGGCTGAACAAGAAGGTCGAGGACACGCAGCGCAGTGAACTCGGCCTGCCGAAGGCATCCGGCCCGTCCCCGGGCCGGATCGCGAAACGGCAATCCCTGGAGATCCAGGGTTACGACGAAGCGTGCTTTCCCGGGCTGGCGGCCGAATGGGCGAAATGGGACGGCCAACGCCCGTTTGTCGGCACGCTGACGATGGAGCTGACCACCGACGTCGATGACGACGTGGCAGCATGGATTGCCGCGGGCACACCGCCCATTTGCTTTGGTTTCGGCAGCATGCCGGTGGAATCGCCGGCCGAGACCATCGAGATGATCAGCGCGGCCTGCGCGGAGCTGGGTGAGCGGGCATTGGTGTGCGCCGGCTGGAGCGATTTCAGCGGCGTCTCGCACCTCGACCATGTCAAGGTGGTAGGGGCCGTGAACTACGCGAAGGTCTTTCCCGCCTGCCGTGCCGTCGTGCACCACGGCGGCTCGGGAACGACGGCCGCCAGCATGCGCGCGGGCGTTCCCACGTTGATCCTCTCGATGGACCCGAACCAGACGATCTGGGGGGCGCAGCTCAAACGGCTGAAAGTGGGCACCACCCGGCGCTTTTCGAACACCACCCGCGCGTCGCTGCTCACTGACCTGCGCCAGATCCTGGTCCCGGAATACGCGACGAGGGCCCGTGAGCTCGCCATCCGGATGACCAAGCCCGCCGAGAGTGTCAGTACCGCGGCCGATCTGGTCGAAGAGTTCGCTCGTGCGAAGCATTTTGCTTAACCGGCGAACGTGGCTCGCCGCCAATTGTGCAGCGACCGTCGGCAAACATGTCTCGAGTTCGCTATATCCGAAGATTTGCCAGGCGTTTGCGTTGTCGAATATTAAATCGGCAGACCACCTTTGGTCTTCCGATCACATGCTCTGATGGTCGAGAGTTGCTCGCTGCCTACGAACACCGATGTGTCCGCGGCGATAGCGAATTTCGGTTCGGCCCCGGATGCTGAAAGAAGGGTGTGAAGCGATGATAAATGCGCCAGAGCGGGCTTGCTTAGGCCGACGGGAAGTGATAGGTCTTGCCTCGCGATGAAATTTGTTCTGGCATGTTATGGAACCCGGGGGGATGTCGAGCCCTCTCTCGCCGCGGGGCGCGAACTGCTGCGTCGAGGCCACGAAGTTCGGATGGCCATCCCGCCTAACCTGCTTGGCCTCGCCGAGACGGCCGGCCTTGACGCGGTTGCGTATGGACCGGATATGCAGGCGTTCTGGGACGACGAGTTCCTGCGCAACTTCTGGTCGAGGTTCCGTCGCACATTCTGGTCCATCCGCGGCCCGATCGAGCTGGTGCGCGAAGCCTGGGAGCCCGTGTTGCGGTCCTGGACGGACATGAGCGAGACCCTGACCGCGCTGACCGCCGGGGCCGACGTACTCTTTACCGGCCAGCTGTACCAGGACCTCGCGACGAACGTCGCGGAGTACTACGACATCCCGATGGCTGTACTGCACTACATCCCGATGCGGCCCAACGGGCAGCTCATCCCGAATCTGCCGGCGCCGCTGGTCCGCACCGGCATGGCGGCGTACGACTGGATGGTCTGGCGGATGAACAAGAAGGCCGAGGATGCCCAGCGCCGCAAGCTCGGCCTGCCCAAGACCACGTGTGCCTCCCCGCAACGGATCGCCAAACGCGGATCGTTGGAGCTACAGGCCTACGACGCGGTGTGTTTCCCGGGCCTGGCGCGCGAATGGGCGAAATGGGGCGAGCGACGGCCCTTTGTCGGCGCGCTGACGATGGGCTTGACGACGGACATCGACGACGAGGTCGCGGCATGGGCGGACGCCGGAACACCGCCGATCGTCTTTGGCTTTGGCAGCATGCCGGTCAGCGAAACCCCGACCGATACGGTCGAGATGATCGCGTCGGCCTGCGAGCAATTGGGCGAGCGGGCATTGGTCTGCGCCGGTTGGGCCGACTTCAGCGAGGTGCCGCATTTCGATCACGTCAGGGTGGTCGGTGCAGTGAATTACGCGAAGGTCTTCCCACACTGCCGCGCGGTGGTGCACCACGGCGGTTCGGGCACCACCGCCGCGGGCCTGCGCGCCGGTATCCCCACCCTGATTCTCTGGACGGCAGGCGATCAGCCATTCTGGGGAGGTCATCTCAAACGACTGAAAGTCGGTGCAGCCCGCAAGTTTTCGCTCACCACCAAGGAGACGTTGATCGAGGATCTGCGGCAGATCCTCACTCCGGAATGCGCTGCCAAAGCGCGCGCACTGGCCACTCAGATGACGCAGGCCAACGACAGCGTCAGCCGCGCTGCCGACCTGCTGGAAAGTTTCGCGCATAACGGACGTTTTGCGTGATCGGCGGGCGAGGCTAGGCGCCGCCGATTCGCCCTTCAGCACCTCGATTCGGGAGTCATGCGTCGGGCACTCAGCTAACATGCTTTGGGGGTTGGTATGGACGGCATCTCGAGCCCTGGATTGGTAATGCGGGATCGGGATGACTGATCGAGCGGGGAGTTGGGGCGCTTAGGCTCCAGGATTGGATGTAATGGCATGCGAGGAGAAGGCCGTTTTGACCGTGACTGATCTCGACGCGCGGTCCGCGTATCTCGATCTGCTCCGACGTGACCTCACTCGATACGGTCAAGACGAGCTGGTGCCGGTCGGGTGGTATCGGCTGGGGCGGCCCATTTTCAACGCCCGGAATTTCATGCTCGTGCGCAAGTACCCGTTCAACGCGTACGCGCGGGACCGGGGCCTGGATTGGCCGGCGGACGCGTTGACCATGATCGGGATGCAGCGGCTGACCAGCCTGCAACAGTGTGTGGAGACGGTGCTGGCCGATGACGTTCCCGGTGACCTGGTCGAGTGTGGCGTGTGGCGCGGCGGCGCCTCGATTTTGATGCGTGCGGTCCTTTCGGCCTACGGAGATCGGACGCGCAAGGTGTGGCTCGCCGATTCGTTTGCCGGCGTACCTCCGCCGGACGCCGCGAATTACAAAGCGGATAAAGGGATTAAGCTGCACCGCCACGCGAGCATTCTTGGGGTCTCGCAAGAGCAGGTCAAGGCGAATTTCGAGCGTTACGGGTTACTCGATGACCAGGTAGATTTTGTACCGGGCTGGTTCAAGGACACATTGGCCGACGCCCCGATCGGGCAGATCGCGGTGCTACGCCTTGACGGCGACCTCTACGAATCGACGATCCAGGCCCTCGATGCGCTCTACCCACGGTTGTCGTCGGGCGGCTATTGCATTATCGACGACTATCACGCCCTGAAAGCGTGTGAGCAGGCGGTGGCTGACTACCGCGAGAAGCACGGAATAACCGCCGAGATCGAGGAAATCGACGGCACCGGCGTGCTGTGGCGCAAGCCATGACCACCACACGGCCGTAGCATCTGGAGCCGGTTCCCAAAAGCACGGACGGCGAACGTCGTTCGCTGTAAACCCATGCCTCCGAACATGTTTGCCGCACCGGGTGTCGCGCGTTCGGTCAACCACGTTGGCCGTGGACCCATCCCATTCACCGGAGGCACGGTGGGCGCCAATGTTATGGTTGCCGCCGTGGCAAACGGTCTACACGTCAAGACACGCCTGCTGATGTGGTGGGTGCGCGGTGAGTATTGGCTCGCCCGCACCGTGCTGCCCGATGTCTACGCAAGCGATGGCCTGATCAGCTTTCACAACGACGCATTCCTGGACGACCCCGCGTTCCAGCGGGCCTACAAACGCGGTGCGCAGGCGCTGCCCGACCAGGACTGGTACCAGTGGCAGTGGCGGGTGCACGTCGGGCTGTGGGCGGCAAAGAGCGCCAGCCGACTGGACGGCGATTTCGTGGAGTGCGGCGTCAGTTATGGGTTCTTGAGCAGCGCCATCATGGAGCACCTCGACTGGGATCGGCTGGGCAAGACGTTCTATTTGCTCGACACCTTCGCAGGCATCGATTCGCGCTTCGTCACAGACCACGAACGCGAATCCGGGGAGTTTGAGCGAAGCCAGACCAAGCTGCGCAACGGGATGTACGTCAGCGGAGTCGAGGGTGTCCGCGCGAATTTCGCAGAGTGGAAAAACGTGCGCATCATCGTCGGTGCGGTTCCCGAAACCCTCGACCAGGTCGAGTCGCAGTCGGTGGCTTACCTGCACATCGACATGAACTGTGCGCCACCCGAAATCGCCGCGCTGCGCCATTTCTGGCCGCGACTCACGCCGGGCGCCTTTGTGCTCCTCGACGATTACGCGAATCGGGGGCGCGACGAGCAGCGTGCCGCCATGGACGCCTTGGCAGCCGAATTCGGCGTGGCGATCTGCGCGCTGCCCACCGGGCAGGGCCTGCTGATCAAGCCGGTACAGTGACCCGCTCAGCCTTTGCCGCGGGCGGCCTCTTCGAGGAGATCGGCGGCGCGGCCGATGCTTTCGGCGGGTTTGGTCATCCGCGTCGCGAGTTCGCGGGCGCGACCGGCGTACTGGGGGGCCAGGATCTCGCGTAGATCCGTGACCAACGTCTCCTGCGTGGCCGTCGAAAAGCGCCGCGCTGCGCCGACCTTCAACCGTTTCACCTGAGCTCCCCAGTACGGCTGGTCGGCCGAGCTCCACAGGATCAGCGTGGGGATCCCCGCGCGCATGCTGGCGGCTGTGGTGCCCGAGCCGCCATGGTGAACCACCGCGCGGCAGGCGGGGAAGACCGTTGCGTAGTTCACCGGACCCACCAGTTTGACGTGCTCGGGATGCGGCACGTCGGTGAAGTCCGTCCCGCCGAAGCACACCAGTGCTCGCTCACCCAATTCCGCGCACGTCGCGCCGATCATCTCCACCAATTCCGTCGGGGATTCGACCGGGATGCTGCCCGAGCCGAAGCAGATCGGGGGTGTTCCCGCGGCGATCCACGACGTGACGCCCTCGTCGGCGTCGGTGGTCAATTCCATTGTCAGCGCACCGACAAAGGGCCTGCGGTCGCCCCATTTCGCCCACTCGGCGGTCAGCCCGGGAAAGCACACGTCGTCGTAGCCCTGGATTTCCAGGGAACCCCGGTCGGCGATGCGTCGCTGTGAGCGAGCTGTCGCGGTCGGCAGGCCGAGTTCGCGGCGCTGTTCGTTGTCGACCTTCTTCGTCGAGAGCCAAAACAGCCATTCGATCGCGATCATCGAGGAACGGACCAGCGGTGCCGGCATGGTCGGCGCCAGCTGGCCGTTCGCCCGCATCGGGAAGTGATGCAGCGTGGCCAACGGAATGTCGTAGTGTTCAGCCACATTGGCTGCGGGCTGTTCGAAATTGATGCCGGTGGACAGCAAGTCGGCCCCGTCTGCCAGCGACATCAGCGTCGTATTAACCTGGGCCCAGTGCACGATGATGGGCTCCCAGATCTTGCGCACCAGTTTGATCGGGCCGGTGATCGTCCAGGCGCTGCGGAAGAAATCCGTCCACATGTTGCGCAGGAAGTCCTCGTCCAGGAACTCCTCGATCGGCGGCCCGTAGGACACGGCCGCAAGCCCGGCGGCCTCGGTGAAGTCCAGCAGCCCGGGCGGGACCGCCAGCGCCACGTCGTGCCCTCTGCTCTGCAGTTCGCGGCCGACGGCGGCCGAAGGCTCGATATCGCCGCGCGTTCCGTAGCTTGCCAGGACGAATTTCATCAGGAGCCCAGCCTCTCAGATGCCGTGCGGCGGCGCTGTCCGGGTATCGGTGACGGGCAGCGGATCGGATGGAGGCTCGGTTCGTAATGCGTTACCCACCGGTTGAAGTCGAGTAGGGTGTTGATGTTCTGCAGTTCGCCATTGGGGTGGCGGCCCGGAATCTTGTTAGGGAGTACACATTAAGACGGGGGAGCAAGAAGGGAATAACTCCTTGACGGAGCCGTCGGCCACGAATTCATCCCAGCAGAGTCAGAGTTTCACTCAATTCCAAAGCGCTGCGTCACCGCGCCCGAATGGTGACAGCGCAGGTCCGCGCCCGGGGCACACCAAGTTTCGCCCCGATATCGAGGGTTTGCGCGCCGTCGCCGTGTTGGGTGTTGTCCTGTTTCATGCCGGCGTGCCCGGAGTCGGTGGTGGGTTCATCGGCGTGGATGTCTTCTTTGTCATCTCGGGTTTCCTTATCACTGGGTTGCTTTGGCGCGAGGTGAGCAGCGCGGGAACTATCCGGCTTCGCCGCTTCTATGGCGCGCGCGCCCGTCGGTTGCTGCCGGCGTCGGCGACGGTGGGCGTCGTCACCGCGATCGCGTCGTTCCTGTTATTGCCGCCGCTATTAGTCCCGCCCGTGTTGCTGGACGGCATTACCAGTGCGCTCTATGTGGGTAACTGCTGGTTCTTTCTCGAGGCCACGGACTACTTCTCCGATAGCGCCAACGCGTCGCCATTCCTGCACTATTGGTCGCTGGGCGTGGAGGAGCAGGTCTATTTCGTGTGGCCGGCCATCATGCTCGGTGTGGCCTGGGTAATCCGCCGGCGTCGGCGGGACGGTGCCAATGCCATTACGCCGAAGACATACCTCGTTGTCCTTGTGCTGATTGGAGCGACGTCCCTCGTGGCGGCGCTGTTGGTCACGCGCGCGTGGCCGCCCGCCGGGTTCTTCTTGATGCCCACCCGGGCCTGGGAGTTGGCCGCCGGCGGGGTGGTGGCTCTCACGGCCGGCCGGTGGAGCCGCCTGTCGCCACTGGTCACCGCGGCCGCCGGCTGGGTTGGCCTGGTTGCAGTCGTGCTGACCTGTGTTTTCTTGAACTCAACCACGCAGTATCCGGGTATCGCCACGCTTGTCCCGGTGCTGGGTACGGCGCTGGTCATCGGGGCGGGTTGTGCCACGCCGACCCGGGGAGCTGGGCAGCTGCTGTCGTTGACGCCGATGCGGGCAATCGGGCGCATCTCCTACTCGTGGTATCTGTGGCACTGGCCGGTACTGCTGCTGGCCGCGCCGTTGCTCGGCCACCCGCTGGGGCTGACGGGCAGGTTGGTGACCGTCGTCATCTCCGCAGGCCTGGCCCTGCTCACCCTGCGTTTCATCGAGAATCCCGTCCGATTCTCGGCCGCCGTGAACCTGTCGGCCGGCCGCAGTCTCGCGGTCGGCGGCGCGGCCACCGCGGTCGCGGTGTGCGTGAGCGTGGTGCTGCTGGTGCTGGTGCCGCTGCCGATCGGGCGAGGCCCCGCGGCGCCCACGCTCGCGGTGACGGTGACACCTCCCACCGGTCGGGGCGCCGAGCCGTACGACGGCGCCGTGCGACGGGCGTTCGCGCAAGTACAGGCCGCGGTCGCGGCGTCGGCAAACGTCAAGGCCGTGCCGTCGAACCTGCAACCGTCGCTCGGCGGCGCGACCGCTGAACAGTCGGCCATGTTCGGCAGGGCCTGCATGCGCGACTTTTTCCAGGCCGATCAGCCCGTATGTGCGTCGGGGGACACCGCGTCGCACACGACGGTTGCCCTCGTCGGCGACTCGAATGCGGCGATGTGGACCCCCGCGTTCGAGGAAGTCGCCGTGCAGCGGCACTGGCGGCTGGAGAGCCTGGATAAGGTCGGCTGCCCGCTGTTCGACTTGCCGCTGACCACCCCGCACCTGCGACGCGAGTACACCGAGTGCGAACAGTGGCGCGGGCCGGTCATCAGCCGATTACAGGCCGAACACCCGCGCCTGATCGCGCTGAGCATCTCGCGCACCTACCGTGACCAGGGTTTCACGGCGTACGACGCGGCGTGGATCGGCGGTCTGACCCGCCTGGTTCAGGAGTTGCGCGGCACCGGTGCGGAGGTGTTGGTGCTCGGGCCGATCCCGGACCCGCAGTCGAAGGTGCCGGTCTGCCTCTCGGCTCACCTCGACGATGCGACGGCGTGCGGACGGTCACGGTCGTACGCGGTCAACGACGTCGGTATCGCGGCCGAGGCCACCGCCACCAAGGCCGCGGGGGCCAGTACGCCGACCTCACCACACTGTTCTGCACTGCCGACCGCTGCCCGGTCATTGTGGGCAACACCCTGGTGTACCTCGATGAGGTACACCTCAGTTACGAATACGCGCGGCAGTTGGCGCCCGTCATCGGTCTGCTGGCCGACCGCACCCTCGCCCGCAACTGACCTGTCGCATGACGGGGTTGGTGAGCACGAGCGCGCGGAAGTTCGCAGCGCGATCACTCGGCGACGACCGGATACTGATCACCGGCGCGTCCGGCTGGCTCGGGCGAACCGCTCTCGACCTGCTGGCACCGTTGGGTCTGCCGACCCTGGCTCTGGCCAGTCGGACCCGACGCATCCGCGTCGCGGATCGCGAAATCGACTGCTACGCATGGGATCCCGTGCAGGTTGCATCCTTCGCGCCGACCGTCGTGCTGGACTGCGCGTTTCTTACCCGGGACCGGGTCGCAGGGATGCCGCTGAACGAGTACGTTGCCGTCAACCGCGGCCTGACCGACCAATTGGTGTACGCGACGCGCCTGCCGGGGGTGCGCCTGGCACTCACCGTCTCCAGCGGGGCGGCCGTCTACCCCCGCGACGCTCTCGACGGGCAAGTCGAGGACAACCCGTACGGCTATCTCAAGCGCGAGGCCGAGCACCGGCTGGCGCAGGCGGCGGGCGACAGCGGGGTGACGTCAGTGGTCGCCCGAGCGTGGAGCATCTCGGGTGCCCACGTGCAGAATCCGCAGAACTATGCGTTGGGATCGATGATCCAGGCTGCGAACTCCGGGGCGATACGAATCACCGCGCGCCGTCCGGTGTTTCGCCGCTACGTCCTTGCCGAGGAGCTACTCGCACTGGGCATCGCCGAGGGCGGCGTCGGGCCCTGCACGATCGACAGCGGGGGTGAGCTGGTAGAGATGGCGGAACTGGCAAGTCGGGTCGCCCGAGTCGTGCGCCCGGACGCGCCAATCAGCCGTGACACGGTCGATGCCGGTAATCCGGATCGGTACCACAGCGACGGACAGGATTGGGAAAGTCGTTGCCAGAAATGGCAATTCGACACCGTACCGCTGGACGGTCAAGTCGAGATCACCGCCCGCGGGGTGCTCGGCCGGACTTGACCAACCAACCCGGCAGGCTAAATCACGCCGGAACCGCCAGGGCTCCCAGCCGGCCCATCCGCAAACCCCCGACACTCGCGGTCGGATCGGATGCGGTGCCGACTATCCGAAAACCACCACGGGTCAGCAACGTTCGCAAAGATCGTGTCGAGAAGTAGTTGATGTGCTCGCTTTGCTTGACGGTCCCGTAGCGTGGCACCGTTCGGCCGAAGTTGCGAGCGACGCCGGTGGCGAAATCCGCAGCGACCCAGCTGAAACGGGAGACCGAAACCCATTTCAGGAAACGGCGGTATTGCGGCCCGGAATGCCATGGGCGCACCTTCGGCCGGTCCAGGGGCACCTCGACGTAGAACAACCCGTCGTCGGCTACCGCGGCCCGGATCTCAGAGACCAAAGCCAGGGGGTCGACGAGGTGTTCGAGGAGGTGAGCCGCGATCACCAGGTGCGGTCTGTCGGGTAGCTCATCGAGCGTCGACGCCGCCTTCACGCCTTCGACCAAGTTCTTTCCCGAGACTTCGATGACGTACTTGCGACCCGCATAGCCGGTGCGGAAGAACTGACCCTCGTCGCCTCCATAATCGACGATATTGCGAAAGTCTTCGATATCCGCATGGGCGGCAACAACTTCGGTCATGAAGCCGGTCCGCTCGGCGGCGGCGTCGGAGCCGGGCTTTGTTGCGGAATTCGTCTTCCGCGAGTACCAGGGCTCCCAGCTTCGCCGGATCGAAAGGTAGCGGTCGTCTCGATACCCCGAATACATCGCATCGAGAGTGTCGGCGTCGAAGCGATGGGAGAAGTACGCCAAATCGCAGTTGTCGCAGTGGCGGAGGGCAGTGTCATGGGGTGCGCTTCGCGGATCGCTGCTGAGCTCGCGAATGAAGGGTGCGATTCGCCCATATGCCTCAATGGCCCCCGGATCTCCGCAGATCGGACACGCTTGACCCATGGCGTTTTGAAACCCCCTAGAACCCCTTTTTCACGACTCTATTCCACTCCGCGGCACATTCGTAATCGGTTATCCCGCAAGCTATTTTGAGCGACGCCTGGCGACAGTTGCCTTGCGCTGCGATAACTGGGCCCCAGCTTGATGCCCAAGCGGTACGAATGTTTGCCGAACCGGCATCTCGGCAAATTCGGATTGCTCGGCGGCTATCGCGTCACCACGGCGAGCCCGCGCAGCGCCATATCTCCGTCGGGTGCCACCGTCGCGGGCCCGCCCAGGCCCGACTGGATAGCGGCGCGCAGCGGGGCGAAACGCTGGGCCACGCCACCGCAGAACAGCAATTCATCCGACGGGAGGTATCCGACTTCCGGTGCCGAGTGGACGTAGGGCGCGGCGACCGCGATAACGAGCGCGCGTAGCAGGTCTTCGGCGGTGTGCGCATCCGTGATCTGTGACCACCCACCGCCGTTAGCGTGGTAGAACGTCGGGTGCGCGTGGGGGAGCGGACGATTCGTGGGCGTGGCGGCGGCGCGCACGGCCCACTCCCATGCGCGGTCGTCGGCGTCACCGCGTGAGAGCAACTCAACGCCGTGCGTGAGTGTGCGTCCGGCCGGCAGGTGCGTCCTGGTGTGCAGCAGCAGTCCGTCGAAATATGGCGGGTCTGGCAACGGTCTTCGGCGTGGGTGTCGGCGAGCCGGGCAACTTGACCCCCGGTGGAGATGTTGAATGCGGTAACGCCGTGTCGCAGACCGGCACCGAGCAGCGCCGCCTGTTGATCGCCCACCGGAGTGAAAACGGCCGCGCCCGAAGCGGGGTGGATGCCGACCACCTCCAGGGCCGACGAGACCCGCGGCAGTCGCAGTCGGGTGCGGCCGCCGACCAGGGCGGCGATCGGCTCGGACCAGGATCCGGCTTTCAGGTCGAACATGCCGGAGGCAGCTGCATCGGTGAGGTGCTGCACGAAGGCCGGTGCGCCGGTCAGTGCCGCGGCCACCCACGACAGCAGGCTGTGCACCCGAAGGGGGCCGTCGAAGGCCGTGAGGTCGGTCGCATAGATGCCCGCGACCGGCAGACCCGAGCGCAGCTCGTTTCCGGCCGCGAGCCAGGTCTCCGACGGTTGTGCGTTGCGCAGTTCGTCGAGGTAGGAGCTGCCGTTGCGGGGAGAGAGCGCGCGGTTGTCCTGGAAGGTGGCCAAAGGCAGCTGTGGCACGTTGTGCTCGTCGGTCAGCGTCCAGCCGTGCATTTGTCCGCTCAGCAGGATCCGCTCCGGGTTGTCGGCCCCGGGCAGGACCGACGCGATGGCCGCTTCGACCGCGGCGAGCGTTACCGTGGGGTCGACCGTCCGATACGGTCCGTCGAGCGATGAGAACGGGGGAAAGTCGAATTTGTTTTCTGCGACGATGTTTTCGTCGTCGCGCAGCACCGCGACCTTGATGTAGGTCGCGCCGACGTCAACGAGCAGCGAAGAGCGGCTCGTCATCCAAGTATTCCGAGACCTCGGCTACCAGTGCCTCGTCTAGTTCTTTCGGCACAATCCTCAGGTCGCCCTCGTCGTGCAGGACCGAGAAGTGCATGACGCCCTTGCGAACCTTCTTGTCGCGCTTGAGCGTATCCACCAGCTCTCGCGCCGACGGGATGTTCTGGATCGTGTAGTCGGTGTTGGCGGTCAGCGCGGCGCGTACCCGTGCGGCCGTTTGCGGGTTGGTCAGGCCCCACTTCACGCCGAGAAAGTTAATCAGGTCCATGCCCCACATCACGGCAATTCCGTGCGGAACTTCGTTGTGGGTCAGCGCTTCCAGCGCATGGCCGAAGCTATGGCCGTAGTTCAGCACGCGCCGCAGATCCGACTCGTGTTCGTCCTGCTCGATGACCAGCCGCTTGCTCTCCAGGGAGTTGCGGATCATCTCCAGCAGACGCGGATTGCGGTGGCCCCCATCGCGCAGGGCGTCGACGAGGTCGTCGAAGAACGCGCCGTCATTGGTGAGCGCAAGCTTGTAGATCTCGCCATAGCCCGAGTCCAGCTCGACCTGGGGCAGGCTGGTCAGAAACTCGGAGCAGATCACCACGTGGCTGGGTGAGTGGAAGACGCCGAGCTGATTCTTCAGCGGCAACACGTTGATGCTGGATTTCGCCCCGATGCAACTGTCCGCCTGACTGAGCAGGTTGGTCGGAACGTTGGTCCAACTCACGCCGCGGTAGTAGACGTGCGCCGCGAAGGTCGCGACGTCCTGGATGACGCCACCGCCGATCGCCCCGATGCGCGCCGAGCGCGTTGCCTTGTTCTCCAGCAGCCAGTCGATGAAAATGCTCACGCCGGCAAGGGTTTTGGTCTCTTCGTCGGCCGTCGCTCGATAGGTCGGGTACTTCAGCAGCTCGCCTAGCGCTTCGCCGTAGATCTCGACCAGCAATTCGTCGATGATGACGAACGTCTCCGGGCCGGCATCGACCAGCGCGGGCACCTGCGCGACGTCACCGACGAAATCCACCGGATAGTCACCCTGTTCGGACTTGATGATCATTCGATCCTGGGTCACAGGCACAGAAAACCTCCGTCGATCGTTATGGACTGTCCAGTGATATAGGAGTTCTCGGCCGACACCAGCCAAGAAATAAAGCGGGCAATCTCCACCGGCTCGGCCAGACGGCCGAGCGGGACGCGCGCGGCCAGCGCTTCGAGCTGCTCCGCATCGTTGTTCTGGTACGTCAGATCGGTGAGGACGAATCCCGGGGCAACACAGTTGGCGATGACACCGAAGGGGCCGTACTCCACGGCGACCGAGCGCACCACTTCCTCGATCGCGGCCTTCGACGAACTGTAGGCCACCCGTCCGGCACGAGCCCGGTGTGCGTAGACGCTCGATACCGCGACCACCCTGCCGTAGCCGGCGGCGGCCATCCTTGGCAGCAGTTCCTGCAGGAGTTGCAGATTCGCGCTGACGTTCACCTGCTGCGTGGCCGACCAATTCTCCGACGAAATCTCTTGCAGGGGTTCGGGATTGTTGATGCCGGCGTTGAGCACGAGGATGTCGACGGTCTCGTCAAGTTCGCCGAGATAGGCGGCGACGGATTCGGGCTCCGCGAGATCGAGTTCGTGGCGGCTGGGCCGCAGCACTCGAATTCCCTTCGACTCCAAGGTCTCGGCGACGCTGCGGCCGATGCCGCGCGCGGCGCCGGTGACAAGGGCGGTGGAACTCACGTGTGTTCAACCCCGCGATCGCGGACGCGCCGCTGGCCGGACCCGGTCACGCTCGTCCCTTCTTGTTGCACGTGCCCATACGCTATCCGCGGCACTGCGACGGCGGAGATGTGGGGCGGTGCCGACGTGGTGCTCAGTGGTGGTTGAGCACCTTCCAGCGTTTGTCCAGCATCTCGATGCGCTTAGGGTCCCCGTCGGTGATGTGGCCGTAGTAGTCGCGCTTGTTCAGCAGCCAGAGCAATTCGAAGTGCACGGCGTTGAGCAGCCCGTCTTCGATCGAGTCGAGCGTGCCGGCCGAGCCGTCGAGCACGACCTTGCGGGTCTCGAAACGGGTCAGGTGCACCTTCGCGACTTCGCGGATCGTGTCGAGAGTGTCGCTGGATATCGCGCCGCCCAGCACCAGATCGAGACCGGCCTGCTTCGCCTTCTCGGCGGCGGTCGTCACATAGCGGGTGATCTCCGGGCTGTTGATGGTTTCGCGGGTCTGCCCGAGCGACCCGGTGAAGTCGACCCGGCCGAAGACGATGCCGTGCACACCGCGGTTCTTGTGGGCCAGTTCGAGCATCTCATCGAGGTTGTTGAAACCCGTGATCGTTTCCAGGTTGAACAGGAAATCGGTGTCGAGCTCCTCGTCCTCGTCGTACACGGTGTTCTTGGCGGCGATGTACTTCGAGAGGGCGTAGGCGGTCTCCACCATCGGTGCGACGATGTAGCGCACCCCGATCTGCTTGGCTTCGAGAAGATCTCGCATCGCCTCGCAGCCACCGACCTTGACCGTGAGCGGCAAACCCGCGGAGCGCGCGATGTCGACAAGGCGCAGCAACTCATCGATTCGGGTGCCTTCAGCCTCGAACTCGGCCTTCACACTCACGACGCCGTGCTTTTCCTTGCCAACACGCAGGATCTCGACCATCTGCCGTTCGGTCTTGTTCATCTCGCCTTCCCCTGTTTGGGCCCCAATCAATCTGCAGAGAATGATTCCGCGTCATCCGACACGACGGGCGATTTTGGGCAAAACACCTGACGCGCTCAATTCGCGCCTGCGGCTTGGGACATTGTGGCGCCGAGGTGTACGGACACCCGCTTCTCCACATCGGGAGGAAGGTCGGGACTCATCCGGTGCAGCGGGTTGGACTTCATGGAGCCGTCGGCCTGGACCGCCGAAGTTATTTTCGGGTAGTAGGTCTGATCCGGGTCGATGGGCACTTCGATCAGCGCCGGACCGTCCGCTTCCAGCAGGGAAACGACGGAAGGAGCGTTCAAACCGGCCTCGGCGTCGAGCCGGGCGAACGGAATCCGGTATGCCCGGGCCAGCTCCTCCCAGCTCGGCAGACCCAGGCCAGTCTGCGCGTCGCAACCGATCCATGCCCCCCCCGGAAGTAGTTGCGCTGTGTCATCCGAATCGACGCATACCCATTGTTGTTGAGTACGAAGACTTTGACATTGGCCGCTGTCGCAGCCAGCGTGCCGAGTTCCTGGAGGTTTTGCGCGAATCCGCCGTCTCCCTCGGTGAGGAACACCTGGTGGCGGGGGTTGGCCAGCGCCGCGCCGATGGCCCCGGAGAGCCCGTACCCCATGCTTGCGAGCGCCTTGTTCGAGACGATTTTCTGGTCCGCTCGCAATTGCATGGCCTGCATGGCGACGGTGAAGGCGCCGCCACTGCTGCAGGGCACCACGATCGCATCGGGCTGGGCGACCTCGGCCAACCGCATCGCGAACTCATACGGCTTCACGTATCCCGCGGCCGTGACGTTCTCCGGATCGTTCAGCGGCAGCTCGGCCCGCACGGCGGCGATGAATTCCCGCCACGGCTGCCACCGCGCGGCGTCGCCGAGGTCGGCCCCGTAAAACGCGGCCAGGAAGGCGTCGGCGTCGCCGCGTAGTGCGAGGTCGACGCGCGGATGCCCCTTTTCGAGTTCGGCGGCGTCGATGTCGACCTGGATCAACCGCCCGACGGGGACGAACTCTTCCCAGGCGAAACCCGTCTGCTGCAGCCCCAGCCGGCTGCCGATGGCGATCACCAGATCGGCCTGCTGAATGAGGATGTTGGCTGACCGCTGTCCCCAGGTGTTCGGGCGGCCCGCGTACATCGGGTGCTCGGCCGGAACGCGGTCGGCTCCGTGCCAGGTGGTCATCAACGGGACGCCTGCGGCCGCGGCGCGCTGGCCCAGGGCTCGCACGGCCGCGCGGCTGACCCCGCCGCCGATCAGCACGACGGGACGCTCCGACTTGCGCGTCCAGTCCACCACTTGTTCCAGGTCCGTCGCGGACACCTGGGGGAGGGCGGCGGATGCGGGAATCGCGACGCCGTCCTGGCCGGCCAGCCCGGGTGCGCCCTGTGCGTCGAGGCAGATCTCCAGGAAGACGGGTCCTTGGCGGGGTGTGCGGCCGTCCAGTACTGCGTCGAGGATGACATGGCGCTCGACCGGTTGCTCGATACGGATCGCGCGTTTGGTGACGCTGCGCAGCAGCTCCACGCCGTCGATCTCCTGGATGCCGCGCTGCCGCAGCGCGCCGCGGCTCAGGTCGCTGCTTTTGACCTGCCCGCCGATGATGAGCAGTTCGCGACTTTCTTGCCACGCACCCGCGATTCCGGTGATGGCGTTGGTGATTCCGGGACCGGCTGTTACCAACGCGAGTGCGCGTCCGGTGTTTTCGTCGCGGGCGGCGTTGAAATATTCCACCGCAATCGCGGCGGCGACCTCGTGCACGAACGGCACGCACACCATCCTTGACCGCACCGAGTTCAGCAGGTGCATGTTGTTGCCACCCGCGACGAAGAAGCAGTGCGTGTACCCGGCGTCGACCAGCCAGTCGGTCAGTTGATCCGAGTACTTCAGGGGCAGAGAGGTCATAAGCCAACTTTCTGGCTGACAACGAAGTTGGGGCGCTGCTTGACCTCTTCGTAGATGAGCGCAAGGTACTCGCCGACGACCCCGAGTAGCAGTGTGATCACGCCGAACCCGATCAGCATCACGCAGATGAGCGACCCGAATCCCGGGAACGGCACCCCGTAGAAGACGAACCGCGCTGCGAGGATGAGCACGGCGACGGCCGCCATGGCGCTCAAGAAAAACCCGGTCATCGTGATGAGCCGCAGCGGTACATACGAGTGGGTGAGAATTCCCTTGCCGGCGAGGTCCATCACCTTGAGGGTGTAGGCCTTGGATTCACCGGCGAAGCGGGGCGCCCGCTTCATCGGCAGTCCGATCGACTTGAAACCCACCCACGAGAACAGGCCCCGGACGAACCGGTTGCGTTCGTCCATCGAACGCACGGCCTCGTACACCTTACGGTCGACCAAACGAAAGTCGCTGGCATTGCTGGTAATTCGATCGTCTGTGAGCTTGCCCGCCAGCCAATAGAACAGTTGGGAGTTCATCTTGCGAATCGGGCCGGTGCCGCCACGCTCGGTGACCACCCCGTAGACGTTTTCGTAGCCCTGCTCCCATGCCCGGATCATTTGCGGGATGAACTCGGGCGGGTCCTGCAGGTCGGCCGTCATCAGCACGACGGCGTCGGCGTCGGCGACATTGAGGCCGGCGGTCAGGCCGCCATCCATCCGGAAGTTGCGGGCCAGCTGCACGATCTTGAATCGCGGGTCCGCCTTGTGGATGGTGAGCAGCTTGTCCATCGTGTCGTCGCTGGAACCGTTTTCGACGATGATGGCCTCGAAGTCGTACCCCGGCTCGGAGTCGAAGACCGCCGCCAGCTGGCGAGCTAGCTCCTCGACGCATTCACTTTCGTTGTAGGCAGGGGCGATTACGGCGATCTTCTTCTTCACTCCCACGCCTACTCCCATACTTTCCACGGGGGGTTCCCGCTGTTCCAGAGGTTGTTCAGCAGCTGGGATTCCCGGAAGGTATCCATCGGCTGCCAGAACCCTCGGTGTCCGAACGCGGCGATCTGGCGGTCTTCGGCCAAACGTAGCAACGGCTTGTCCTCCAACACCGTCTCGTCACCGTCGAGGTAGTTGAGCACCCCCGGCTCGAAGACGAAGTAGCCGATGTTGATCCAGTCTTCGGTCTTGGGCTTCTCCCGGAACTTGGCGACCGCACCGTCCTGCTCCAGGTCGATGACCCCGAACCGGCTCATCGGCTGAGTGGCCGTCACCGTGGCGAGTTTGCCGTGCGACTTGTGAAACTCCAGCAGGGCGGGAATGTCGACATCGGCGATGCCGTCGCCGTACGTGCAGAGGAAGGTTTCCTCGCCCACATACTTCTGGATGCGCTTGATGCGGCCGCCTGTCATCGTGTTCAAGCCGGTGTCGGCGACCGTGACCCGCCAATTGAATTCGTCGTGCGAACCGTGATACTTGATGCTCGACTGGTCACCGAGGGTGATGGTGAAGTCGAGGTTCGACACCCCATAGTTCGAGAAGTAGCCCTTGATGTACTCGCTCTTGTAGCCCGTGCAGACGACGAATTCCGAGATGCCGTGATGTCCAAGAATCTTCATGATGTGCCACAGCACCGGCCGTCCCCCGACCTCCACCATGGGCTTGGGCCGGAACTCGGTTTCCTCCCGCATGCGGGTACCCAGACCACCAGCGAGAAGCACGGCTTTCATGAGGATTGGTCCAATCTCAAGGCGATCGTTCCCCGACCGGTTTTGCTGACGCGGCGACGCGCAGGTGACACACTAGCAATGTCGAAACGCGGTGGCGGGGTTTCCCAGGCCTGCCGGGCGCAGTACAGACCACACACGCACGAGGAGATCTCATTTCAAGACTCGATACCGATGGGCTTACGGGGGGCGGGCTTGAGGAGTATCGCGAGGATATGCTGTCCGCGGTCCGCGAATACGCGAAGCACAAGCTCACGACTTCCGAGTTCGTCCCCGGCGTCACGCCGGTCCCCGTGTCGGGCAAGGTCCTGGACCCGGAAGACTTCGCCGCGCTGGTCGACGCTTCGCTGGACGGCTGGCTGACCGCGGGCCGGTTCCATCCGCTCTTCGAGCGGGCCCTGGCCCGCTACGTCGGCGCCCGGGGAGCCATCTTCGTCAACAGCGGGTCGAGCGCCAACCTGGTTGCGCTCAGCGCCCTGACCAGCCCGAAGCTCGGCCAGTACAAGAAGCGGTTCGGCAAGCGTCCGCTGGAACCCGGCGACGAGGTGCTGACGGTTGCGTCGGGATTTCCCACGACCGTCAACCCGATCATCCAGAATGGAATGCGTCCGGTGGTCGTCGACATCGAGCTGGGCACCTACGACGCCATACCCGATCGCCTCCGCGAGGCCGTCAGTCCCAAGACACGGGCCATCATGATGGCCCACACCCTGGGCAATCCGTTCGACCTCGACACCGTCCAGGAGTTGTGCGACAAGCACGGCCTATGGCTGGTCGAGGACTCCTGCGATGCCCTCGGGTCGACCTACGACGGGAAACGCACCGGCAGTTTCGGCGACACCGCGACGGTAAGTTTCTATCCCGCACACCACATTACGACCGGCGAGGGCGGCGCCGTGTTCGTCAAGTCGGCGCTGGTGCGCAAGCAGGCGGAGTCGTTCCGCGACTGGGGCCGGGACTGCTACTGCGCGCCGGGCAACGACAACACCTGCGAGAAACGGTTCGAGTGGCAACTCGGTGACCTGCCCAGGGGCTACGACCACAAGTACATCTACAGCCACATCGGTTACAACCTCAAGGCCACCGACATGCAGGCCGCGGTGGGGCTGTCCCAGATGGCCAAGCTCGACGGGTTCGTCCAGGCGCGCAAGGACAATTTCAAGTACCTGACCTCGCGACTGACCGGTGTCGAGGGGCTCATCCTGCCGGTGCCCACGCCGAACTCGGACCCGTCGTGGTTCGGTTACCCGATCACGCTCGATCCCGAGCACCCGGTCGACCGAACGAAGTTCATGCAGTTCCTCGACGAGCGCAAGATCGGGTTCCGGCAACTGTTCGCCGGCAACCTCGTCAAACAGCCCGCGTACCGCGATGTCGACTTCCGGATCGTGGGGGACCTGACCAACACCGACATCGTGATGAACCGGACTTTCTGGGTCGGCACCTACCCGGCGCTGACGACGCCGATGCTCGACTTCGTGGCGGATTCGATCCGCGAGTACATGGCCGAGGCTGCCCGATAGCCGTGCACTATCTGGTCACTGGGCACACCGGGTTCAAGGGCGCTTGGCTCGCACTGCTCCTTTTCGGCCGTGGGCACCGCGTGTCGGGTCTGGCCCTCGACCCCGACGAGGGCAGCCTGTTCAAACGGTTGGGGCTGGCCGAGCACCTCGACTGTGACTTCCGGGTCGACATCCGCGACGCCGAAGCCACCAAGGCTGCGGTGTCCGCCGCCGCTCCCGACGTCGTGGTGCACATGGCGGCGCAGGCGCTGGTCCGCGAGTCCTATCGCGACCCGCGGTACACCTACGAGACCAACGCGATCGGCACGCTCAACGTGATCGAGGCCGTCGCGGCCGCCGAATCGGTGCGCGCGCACGTCGTCGTGACCACCGACAAGGTCTACCGCAACGTCGGCCAGCAGGCCGGCTACGTCGAAACCGATCCGCTCGGCGGCGACGATCCGTACAGCGCGTCGAAGGCGATGGCGGATCTGCTGGCCCAGTCCTGGATTCGCAGCTTTCCGGGCACCCCCACCGCGATCGCGCGCGCGGGCAACGTCATCGGCGGCGGGGACATCAGCCGGGATCGGCTGCTACCGGACCTGATGGCCGCTTACGCGAGCGGCCAGGCACCCAAGCTGCGTTTCCCGCACGCGGTGCGGCCATGGCAACACGTGCTCGACTGCCTGAACGGCTATCTCACCCTCGTCGACGCCCTGTTAGCTGGCTCCGGACTGGGCGAGTGGAACTTCGGCCCGGGTCGCGACAGCTTCGTCGAGGTCGGGCGCGTGGCCACGCTGGCGGCGGAGATGTGGGGCGGTGGCGCGCATTGGGTGCTCGTGGACGGTGCGCAACCGCACGAGGCCAACTTGCTGGCCCTGGACGCCAGCAAGGCGCACCGCGAGCTCGGTTGGCGCAACCGGCTGGGTTTCCACGAGGCTCTGGCCTGGACGGTCGACTGGGAGCGCCGCGTGCGTCAGGGTGCCGACGTGATGGTGGCGACGCAGGAGCAGATCGCCGGCTTCGAAAGCCTCGCGTGACCGAATTCGACCTGCCACCCGAATCGGCGCCTCCGGGACCGCTGATCCGGCTGGTGCGGGATCAGCGCGTGGCGTTCGTGCTGGTCGGTGGCATCAACACGGTCGTCGGTTTCGGCCTTTTCATCGCCGTCTCGGAGAGCATCGGCCACTTCGTCGACCATCGGTTGGGCAAGGTCGCTGGCGCGCTCGCGACAGTCGGGATTTCCCACGTGCTGGGCGTGCTGTTCGCCTTCGTCATGCATCGACGCTTCGTGTTTCGGGTCCGCGGCCACGTGCTGCGCGACCTGGTGCGCTTCTGAAGTGTCTACCTCACCGCGCTGGGCATCAATGTCGTCGCCTTGCCCGTGTTGGTCGAGCTCGGTCTGAATCGCATTCCGGCACAGGCGATCATCTTGGCGTCGACCACACTGCTGAGCTACTTCGGCCACCGCTACTTCTCGTTCCGGCGAAGCGGCGGCGACACCGACAGTGCGGATGCGCGGGACGAGACGACCCGCACCACCTAGCGCCGGGGAGGTTCAGGACGTGGTGGTGGCCGCCACCGGTGACTCGGATGCCGCGTCGGCGTCTGTGGCCGCGTCCGGCTTGCGAGCGTAGGTGACGAGGATGATCACCAGTGTCACCAGCCACAGCATCGGCACCAGCGTCGCCGTGGTGAGCACCGTGAGCTCCTGGATCGGCGGGCCGTCCTTGCGGTACAGCAGGACCTGCATCGGCGGGCTCGGCAGCGCGATCGTCGCGAGGGTGAGCGCCGTGGCCAGGCTCAGCCAGATGCCGACCGTGCGATGGTGGCCGGCGACGGTTGCGAGCCGGTCCAGGATCCCGGTGCCCGGCGGCCCGGCCGGATCCCGCACCAGCAGCGCCGCGATCGGCAGGGCGAACACGAAGTAGTAGCTGATGCTGACCATCGGGAACAGGGCCGCGGTCACCAGCAGCACGATGCCCGCCAGGACGGGCGGGATGCGTCGTCCCAGCGCCAGCACGGCGACGACGACCAGGACGAGGATGACGTATCCGATCATCGAGCGCGGACCGGCCAGGTAGCCGTCGGGCATTTTGCCGCCGGTTTGCAAGAACATCAGAATGTCGGGTGCCAACAGCAGTGATCGGCTGAACGAGACGTTCGTGGTCGCGACGGCGCTGAGGCTGCCCGCGCCGTAGCCGAGAACGCCGGCCGCCGATTGCACGATGTTGTGCGGAAAGTGTTGCGGCCAGAACAAATATGCGGCGACATTCAAAACGACCGCGCCGCCCAGCGCGATGCCGCCCCACCGCCACTGCCGGGCAGCCAACAGCACGATGGCCAGTATCACGAATTGCGGCTTGAGCAGCGCGGCGAGGATGACCATTGCCGCGACGAGTCCCCAGCGTTGCCGAACCAGGGCGATCAGGAACACCAGGCCGATCGGAGCGATGAAACCCACCGAGTTTGCCCGGTCGATCACGGACCACACCGGGATCGCCGCGGCGCCACAGGCCACGAAAACCACAATCCGCTCGAGGCCCTGAGCGCCCCGGGCCGCCCATACCGCGGGCGAAAGCACCGCGACAGTCAGGGCGAGCAGGTAGCCCAACAGCCCCAGGACAGGCGCGCCCAATAATTTGCCCACCAGCCCAAAAGCCACCTGCGGAAGCATGCCGGCCGCCGGGTAGTTATTGACCGCCAGTTGGTGGTAGTCCGGTTGGACGAATATGTCGAAGGGCTCCCACGGATTGGCCCGCATGCCGTACATCACTTCGAATGCGTAGTCGCTGAAGCAGTGCCGGCCGATGTTCGTGCCCCAGTCGAGGTAGCAATCGGCGTAAGGGAAAGCGAGCAAAGAAGAAATGACATCGATCGCGAAGTATTGCGTGAGAACAAAACCCGTGAACACCGAAACCGCCGTCGCCAGCAGGATCGTGCCGAGGACGATGGTACGCGGGGATTGTCCGGTGACGGCCCCAAACCCTTCCCGGACCGCGGTGACCGGACCGCGTCGCGATTTCTCGGGTCGATTCATCTGCAATCTCCTCGGTTCTGCGCGAAACGAAGCAAAGCAGGGACTTCAACTGCCGCCGGACAGCCCAGACCCATTGGGTGGCACACTACCGGGTGCGGTGGGTTGCAGGGCAAGGACGAAGGAGATGTGTATTGCATGTCGACGCCGTGCTTGCAGAGCATTTCGCGCCGCAGATCCGGCCGGGTCGGCAATGATTGGCATATCGACTGTCGGGAGGGACCATGGGTCAGCCAGTTTCGCATTATGACGTGGGCGTCATCGGCCTTGGCTACGTTGGGCTAACGCTCGCGACGGTGCTGGCCGAGGCTGGCAACAAAGTGATCGGCGTGGAGAAGCGGCCAGAGGTGGTCGAACAGACCAATGCCGGTATCCCACATTTTTCCGAGACCGGACTGCAGGAAGCCCTGTCCCGAGTCGTCGGGTCGGGCAGCCTGGTGGCCGTCGGGCAACTCAGTCCAGATGCGGTGTGCGACGCGTACATCATCACGGTCGGGACGCCGCTGTCCAGCGAAGGACTCGTCCGTACCGACATGATCGAGGCGGCCAGCCGCGAGGTCACCGCGAACATGAGCGATGGCGCACTGGTGATCCTGCGGTCCACGGTGAAAGTCGGAACCACGCGCGATGTGGTTTCGCCCATTCTCGCGCAGTCCGGCAAGAACTTCGACATCGCCATGTGCCCGGAGCGAACACTGGAAGGTCGAGCACTGCAAGAACTTCGCGAATTGCCGCAGATCGTGGGCGCCGACGAGCCCGCCGTCAGCGACCGTGCCGCGGCCATCTTCCGCCGGCTGACCAACTCCATCGTCCAGGTGTCGACGCCGGAGGCCGCCGAAATCATCAAGCTCGTCGACAATACTTACCGTGACGTGCATTTCGCGTTCGCAAACGAAGTGGCGCGGTTGTGCGATGCGTTCGCGGTCAATGCGCACGAGGTGATCTCGTCCGGGAAGTTGGGATACCAGCGGACCAACGTCCCGCTGCCGGGCCTGGTGGGCGGGCCGTGCCTGGAGAAGGATCCGCACATCCTGCTGCAGAGCGCGCGTACCCGCGGAATCGAACTGGAGATCACCGTCGCGGGCCGGCTCGTCAACGAGCGACAGCCGGCCGAAACAGTCAACTTCATCAGCGACGAGGTCGCCCGGCGCAATCTTGCCGCGCCGTTACGAATAGCGTTGCTGGGCATGGCCTTTAAGGGCATTCCCGCTACCGATGACCTCCGGGGGTCGATGTCCATCAAGGTGCTCGACGAAGTGAAGAAGGCTCATCCGGACGCCGAAATCCGGTTGTTCGACCCGGTCATCACGACCGAGCACCTGGAGGCGGCCTTCCCCGACGAGCATGCATTCGATCGACTCGGCGACGCCGTGAGCGGAGCGTCGGTGGTGATCATCGCCAACAATCATCCTGAGCTTGGCAGAATTTCGCCGCGCACGATCAGCGAGTTCATCGCTCCCGACGGCTTCGTGTTCGACTACTGGAATCACTTCAGCCACTTGCCAGCATCGGAGCTGGGCAACTCGTACTTCGCGGTCGGCAACAGCAGGCTGGAGGTGTGATGAGTACTCGCGTCGTGGTGACAGGTGGCGGCGGGTTCATCGGCGCCTATCTGGTCAGGCGTTTGGTGCGTGACGGCTGGGACGTCGCCGTCGTCGACACGATGGTGCGCGGCGAGGCCGGCCGCCTGGCCGAAGTGGCCGGCGATATCGAGCTCTTCAGCTGCGACGTCCGCGACCAGGACGCGCTTGAGCGGGCGTTCTCCGGCGCCGAGGTGGTCATGCATCTCGCGGCGATCAATGGCACCGAAAACTTCTACAAGCGCCCAGAGTTGGTGCTGGACGTGGGATTACGCGGTGCCTTGGCCGTCGTCAACGCCGGGCGCAACGCCGGCGTGCCGGATCTGGTGGTGGCGTCCAGCGCGGAGGTGTATCAGACGCCCTCGGTGGTGCCTACACCGGAGACGATTCCACTGATGCTGCCGGATAGCCTGAATCCGAGGTACTCGTACGGCGGGTCCAAGATCGTCAGCGAGTTGATCGCATTCGACTACGCGCAAGACCACTACCGCAAGGTTCAGGTGTTTCGCCCGCACAACGTGTACGGCCCCGACATGGGCTACAAGCACGTGATCCCGCAATTCATCGCCAGGGCCCGCACGGCCCGTGACGAGACATCGCAAGGACCGGCGCGGTTCGAGATCCAGGGTGACGGCACCCAGACGCGGGCGTTCTGCTACGTCGACGACATCGTCGATGGCGTGCTCACCATGTACGAGAACGGGGGCCACCGCGAAGTTTTCCACATCGGCAATGACGAAGAGGTGTCCATCCGGGATCTGGCCGGCCGGGTGGCGAAGGCGGTGGGGATCGAGGTGGAGATCAGTCCGACCGAGGATGCCGAGGGCGGTACCCCGCGCCGATGCCCCGACATTTCGAAGATGCGGGGACTCGGCTATCAGCCGGTCGTCGGCCTGGACGAGGGGCTGAAGCGCACCGCCGCTTGGTACCTTCGATACGGTAGCGACGCCGTGACCAACGAACTGTTGTGAGGTGCCAATGGATCTAGGTTCGCGGGTATATGTCGCTGGTCACCGCGGGATGGTGGGCTCCGCGATCACGCGCCGGCTGGTCAGCGAAGGCTTCACCGACGTCGTGACCCGCACCCACGGCGAATTGCCACTCGACGACCCTGCGGCGGTCGAGGATTTCTTTGCCGCGCAGCGTCCTCAGTACGTCGTCCTCGCGGCGGCGAAGGTCGGTGGAATCGTTGCGAATGCGACCTACGGCGCGGACTTCATCCGGGAGAACCTGAAGATCCAGACGAATGTCATCGACGCCGCGTATCGGCATGGCGCGCAGAAGCTGCTCTTCCTGGGTTCGAGTTGCATCTACCCGAGAGATGCCGTGCAACCGATTCGTGAGGATGCGCTGCTGACGGGTCCGTTGGAGGAGACCAACCTGCCCTATGCGATCGCAAAAATCGCGGGCAAGACGATGTGCGACGCTTATCGAAAGCAGTACGGCTTCAACGCATTTACGGTGATGCCGTCAAATGTCTATGGCGTCGGCGACAATTTCCATCCGGAGCACTCCCACGTGGTGGCCGGCATGATGCGCCGGTTCCACGAGGCGAAACTGGCCGGCGCCGACGAGGTTGTGGTCTGGGGGAGTGGCTCGCCGTTGCGGGAGCTGATCGACGCCGACGACCTCGGCGATGCGTGCGTCCTGCTGCTGCGTTCTTATGACGATGGCGGGATGATCAATGTTGGCTCGGGCGAAGAGATTTCAATTCGAGACCTGGCACTGTTGATGAAATCGATCGTCGAGTTCGAGGGGCGCGTCGAGTTCGACCACTCCCGCCCGGATGGCACGCCACGCAAGATCATGGACAACACCAACCTCACGGCGCTCGGATGGCGGCCTTCGGTGAGCATCGAAGCCGGTCTGAAAAAGATGTATGCCTGGTTCCTCGAATCAGATGCGTTGCGCCTGAACTGATTAGCAAGGTGACAAACGCCGGCCGGATAGCTTTGGCAAATCCGGGCCGCCCGCGGGTGTCGGCATGTTAGTGTGAGGCAGTGCCTTTGTTGGACAATGCCCGCTTGATCGCGCGTGGCGTCTCCCTCGAAGTGCCACGCTACTTTTCTGAGCGGGCCTGGAAGCGCCAGTTCGTCAACCAGCTCAAATCACGTCAGGTAGACGTCGTTCTCGATGTGGGCGCCAACTCCGGTCAGTACGCCATGGGCCTGCGCAAGCGGGGCTACCAGGGGCGTCTGGTCTCGTTCGAACCGTTGGCGGGCCCATTCTCCGATTTGCAGAGCAACGCAGCGAAGGACCCGCTGTGGGAGTGCCGCCGGCATCACTCGGCGATGTCGATGGGACGATCTCGATCAATGTCGCGGGCAACTCCGGTGAAAGCAGCTCCGTCCTGCCGATGCTGAAAAGTCATCAGGATGTCTTTCCGGCAGCAAATTATGTTGGTGCCGAAGAGGTTCCGATTCACCGGCTCGATACCGTGGTGCCCGAGATTCTGCGCCCGACGGATCGGATATTTCTCAAGATCGACGTGCAGGGGTTCGAGAAACAGGTGCTCGCCGGGAGCACGGCGACGGTGACCGATCGCTGTATCGGCATGCAACTCGAACTTTCGTTCCTACCGTTGTATGAAGGTGGGATGCTGATCCGCGAGGCGCTGGACTTGGCATATTCGCTGGGCTTCACCCTGACCGGGATGTTGCCCTGCTTCACCGATATTCGTAACGGCCGAATGCTGCAGGCCGACGGCATCTTTTTCCGCGAGGATCACATTGCCTAGCAACGCTGCACCGGGAGCCCTTATGTCGAAGATCGTGAGTCTCGGATGAGCGGGCCGATGTTCTCGATCATCGTCCCCACCTGGAAGGCGGCGGCGCACGTCGGTGGCTGTGCCGAGAGCCTGCTGCGGCAGACGTTCACCGATTTCGAGCTGGTCGTGGTGGACGGGGCCTCGACGGACGGGACACTCGACGTCGTGAACGGCTTCGCCGCCGATTTCGGCTCACGCTTGGTCGTCCACAGCGAGCCAGATCAAGGCATCTACGACGCGATGAACCGCGGGGTCGGCCTGGCGTCAGGGGCCTGGTTACTGTTTTTCGGGTCCGACGACAGACTGCACGACGCGGATACGCTGGCCAGCGTGGCCGCGTTCATCGGCGACAACGAACCCTGCGACCTGGTGTACGGCGACGTGATCATGGGCTCGACCGGCGCGCGACATGCGGGGGCATTCGACCTGGACCGGCTGCAGTTCGAGACCAACATCTGCCACCAGTCGATCTTCTATCGCCGCGCGCTTTTCGCCGGGATCGGCCCGTACAACCTGCGTTATCCGATCTGGGCCGACTGGGACTTCAACATCCGTTGCTTCTCCAACCCGGCGCTCGCGATCCGGTACATGGACATCGTCGTCGCCGACTACAACGACATGACCGGCCTGAGCATGCGGACGGGCACGGACAAGGAGTTCAGAAAACGGCTGCCGATGTACTTCTGGGTGGGGGCGATGGAGACCGGCGGCAGGATGCTGTCGTTCTTCAAGCAAAAGGAGAACCGCCAGTTAGCGGTGCGGGCATGGCGCACCCGATTCAAGGCCGCGTCCAAGGCGCGGGCGGACAATGCCGGGGCGTAGTTACAGGTTGCTGGTCTCGGCGCAGATCCGGTAACCGCGCAACCCCACTGGGACGAACGCCACGAGCATCGCCACCGTCCAGAGGACGGTCATCGCCAGCGGCCACACGATGGGACCGTCGTACGCCAGTGACCTCATCGTCTCGATGGGCGGCGATATCGGCTGGTAACGGACGAACGGCCGAAGCCACTCCGGGAACATCCCGATCGGCGTGGTTCCCGGATTCACGAACGCCAGCGTGACGGTGCCGCCCATGATCCAGGTCAGCACGGCGGGGCTGGTGGTGCGAAGGACCAGCGCGATCACCAGCGCCGTGAAGCCGACCACCATGATCGACGGAGTCAGGATGTACAGCAGCGCCCCGGCCACGCCGTGCTTGAAGCGCAGTCCCATCATCACGCCGAGAGCGGTGATCAGGACCGTGCCGACGAGCGTGCGGGCGGCCTCGGCGGTGAGCCGTCCGGTCAGCGCGCTGGCCCGGTGTACCGGGAGCACCCACATTCGGCTGAGCAATCCGGACTGACGGTCCATCGTGATGCCGACCGCGTTGCCCAACGCGCCGAACAGCGCGGACAGCACCGCGCAGAACGGGACCAGCCCATAGAGGCTGTCGACGCCGGTGACCTTGCGCACCTGCTCACCCAGCACCACTTGGTACAACAGCAGCAGAAAGACCGGTAAGAGCAGTGAACCCATCAGCACCGCACGGTCGCGCCGCCACCGGATCAGCAGTCGAATCGCTTGCAACCAGCTCTGATTCAGCAACGAGCCTTGGTCCGCGGCATGCGACGTCATGCGCTGCGCCTCTGCATCCGCATCGTGATGGCGCCGAAGACCAGCACTATACCGAAACACCAGGCGAGGCTGATGACCAGATTGTTGGCCACCAGGTGCCCGCTGCCGAGGCCGCGCAGCGTCTCGGCGACCTGCGAAACCGGCTGATTGCGCACCCACGGGCGCAGCCAGCCGGGGAATGTCTTCTCGGGGGCGATTCCGGTGGACAGCAGGAACAGCAGCAGCTGGGGGACGAACAGCATGTAGCTGGCTCCCTGCAAGCTGTTGGAACTCGATCCCAGGGCGTCGGCGCCCAGCCCGACCGCCAGGCACAGCAGCAACGCGATCAGCACGAACGCCGTCGCATACGCCGGCCCGCCGGTCATCCGGAACCCGAAGGCATAGCCGGCGATCAGCGCCACTAAAAGTGCTAGTACCGCCCGGATGAGGGTGGCGGCCATGCGGGCGGTCACGGGGGTTGCCGCGGAGATCGGCTGCGTCCGCAACCGCAGGCCCAGGCCGCTGAGGTGGTCGCGGATCGCGCGGTCCGCGGTGAGCAGTCCGACGAAGATCATCGACTGGACGACCACCGCGGGCACCAGATACTGCGAGTAGGTCACCGGGCCGGTGTCGATCAGGCCGTGCAGGGCGACGCTGAAGCCGGCCAGGTACGCGATCGGTGACAGCACCTCGAAAATCATCTCGCCGTCCCGCGTCGCTGACACCAGCGACCGTTCGGTCAGCGCGGCCAAAGCGCTCATGATCGGGCGGCGGTCCGCTCGGTGATGTGCAGGAATGCCTCATCCAGTGAGGGTTTGCGCAGTGAGATGTCGGCGAGTTCGACGCCGAGCGCGTCGACCCGGCGAAACACCTCGGCCAGCGTGGCCACCCCGTCGGGGGCAAGAACCGACACCGAATTGGTGTCGCCGTCGACATCGATCCCGTTGAGTCCGGTCAGCGCCGTGGCCACCTGGGGCAGGTCGGCCGGATTCGCCGGACTCACTTGGCAATAGCCGGTACCGGCGCGGCGCTTGAGGTCCTCGGCGGTGCCACTGGCGATCACCTTGCCTTGGTCGATGACGACGATCGAGTCGCTGAGGATGTCGGCCTCGTCGAGATATTGCGTGGTCAGCAGCACGGTGATCCCTTGCTGGGCCAACGAACTCACCAGCGCCCAGACGTCGCGGCGGCTGCGCGGATCAAGGCCGGCGGTCGGCTCGTCGAGGAACAGCACCTTCGGCAGCACCATCAAGGCACCGGCGAGGTCGACGCGCCGCTGCATGCCTCCTGAGTAGGTGGATACGTGGCGGTCGGCGGCCGCGACGAGGTCGAACCGTTCGATCAGCTCGTCGGCGCGGGCCTTGGCCTCACGGCGATGCAGGCCGCGCATCCGGCCGAACAGCACCAGGTTCTCCCGGGCGGTGAGCAACGAATCCAGCGCGACGAATTGTCCGGTCATCGAGATGCTGGACCGCACTTTTGCGGGCTGGCGGACGACGTCGTATCCGGCAACGGTGGCGCGGCCGGAAGTGGGGCGCAGCAGGGTCGACAGGATGTTGATCGTGGTGGTCTTTCCGGCGCCATTGTGGCCGAGCAGGCCGCACACCGTTCCGGCCGGAACCGAGAAACTCACGCCGGACAGCGCAGACGTGTTTCCCCCGAAAGTCTTTGTGAGATCTGCGACCTCGATTGCCAGTGGAGACACAGTAGGGAGTATCTCATGATGGCCCCGGCCACTTGGTCGAATTCGCGGTAGATGGTGTTTGCCCCGTCGATGCCTATTCAATCGCAACTCCAATTGGTCAGGCGCGCAAACATCGACAAATTCTCAACAAAGCGATCGGCGTTTGTCGGCAAATCGGTGAGGCAAACTAGACCGATTGCCTTGGGATTTCGGCGGTGGGCGCGTCGTCGGGATGCTCCTGACCCAGCAAAGCACGCACCACCGGACGAGGTCCTTCGGTTCGCAGCATCTGACTGGACGGACGCGGTCGGACGACCTGCGGCCACCAGAACCATCGTCCGAGCAGGGTGGCGATGGAGGGCGTCATGAACGAGCGCACGATCAGGGTGTCGAAGAGCAGGCCCAGGCCGATCGTCGTACCGACCTGGCCGATGATCCGCAAATCGCTGGACGCCATCGACGCCATCGTGAACGCGAACACCAGCCCCGCGTTGGTCACGACTTTTCCGGTACCACCCATCGCGCGAATGATGCCGGTATTGATACCCGCGCCTATTTCCTCTTTCATGCGCGATACCAACAACAAGTTGTAGTCGGACCCGACCGCCAGTAGGACGATCACCGACATCGGCAGCACCATCCAGTACAGCTTGATGCCGAGAATGTACTGCCAGATCAGCACCGAAAGCCCGAACGACGAGCCCAGCGAAAGGGCAACCGTGCCGACGATCACCATTGCGGCCACGAAACTTCGGGTGATGATCAGCATGATCGTGAAAATCAGGCAGAGCGCGCCAATTCCGGCGATCAAGAGGTCGAATTTCGAGCCGTCTTTGAAGTCCTTGAATGTCGAGGCGGTGCCGGCGAGGTAGATCTTGGCGTCTTCCAGCGGTGTTGTCTTGAGTGCCTCTTCGGCCGCCGTCTTGATCCTGTCGACCCGGTCCACGCTTTCGGGGGATGCTGGGTCGCCCTTGTGGCAAATGATGAACCGCGCCGCTTTCCCGTCGGGCGACAGGAATTGATTCATCGCCTTCTGGAAGTCCGCGTTCTTGAAAATCTCCGGAGGCAGATAGAAGGAATCGTCATTCCTCGAATTGTCGAACGCTTGACCCATCGTGGTGGCGTCCTTGTTGTCGACGTCGACCTGGCCGATGATCCCGCTCATGGTGCTGTGCATCGTCAGCGTCGTCGTCTTGAAGAACTTCATGGACGCGATCAACTGCGGGTACTGCTCGAGCAGTTGCGGCAGCAGCAGATCCATCTTGTGGAGATCGACCAGCAGGTCGCCGAGTTTGTCGCTCAGCTCGTCGACCCCGTCGAGCGTGTCAAAAATCGACCGCAACGACCAGCAGATGGGGATGTCGAAGCAGTGCTTCTCCCAGTAGAAGTAGCTCTTGATCGGCCGGAGGAAATCCTCGAAGTCCGCGAAGTGATTTCTCAACTCGTACAAAAGCTGGGTCATCTCATAGGTCTTGCTGATCGACTCGTGGGTAAGAGCGGTCAGTTCCTTCTGGAACTCGTAAAGCCGTGTCATCGAAGCGATTTGGATGTCCATCATGTGGACCTGCTCGAGCATGTCGTCCATGCGAGCCTTCATGTATTTGATGTTCTGCGTTTGGGCCGAGTTCTGCATGGCAAGCATGAAGGGGATCGAGGTGTGCTCGATCGGCGTGCCCTCGGGCCGGGTGATGCCTTGAACCCGGGCGATTCCGGGCACCTTGAAGATGGCTCTGGCCAGCCTGTGCAGGACGATGAAATCGGCCGGATTGCGCATGTCGTGGTCGGACTCGATCATCAGGATCTCGGGCAGCATCCGCGCCTGGGAGAAGTGCCGGTCGGCGGCGGCGTAGCCGATGTTGGCCGGAATGTCGTCGGGCATGTAGAGCCGGTTGTTGTAACTCGTCTGGTAGCCCGGCAGCGTGACCAAACCGACCAGCGCGACCGCGATGGTCGCGACGAGGATGGGCACCGGCCAGCGGACGATCGCCGTACCGATTCGGCGCCACCGACCGAAGCGGATCGCCCGGGTGGGATCGAGCAACCCGAAGCGGCCACCGATGGTCAATACCGCGGGAACCAACGTCAGTGCGATCACGACGGAAATGACCAAGCCGATCGCACACGGCACACCCATGGTCTGGAAGATGGGCATCCGGGTGAAGCTCAGGCACAACATGGCGCCGGCGATCGTCAAGCCGGAACCCAACACGACGGGGACGACCCCGCGGAAGGTGTTGTAGTAGGCGGTTTCTCGATCCTCGCCGGCCTGTCGTGCCTCTTGATATCGGCCGAAGAAGAAGATCCCGTAGTCGGTGCCGGCCGCCATCGTCAGGGCCACCAGCAGGTTGACGGCGAACGTCGACAGCTGGACCAGGCTGTGATCACCCAGAAACGCGACGATCCCCCGGGCCGCGAGTACCTCGACGCCGACCGTGATCAGCAACAGAATCACCGTGATGATCGACCGATAGACGAACAGCAGCACCACGAAAATGATCGCCGCGCCGACCGCGGTCATCTTCAGAATCGATCTGTCACCGGCCTCCTGCATGTCCGAGAACAGCGCTGACGGACCGGTGACGTAAGCCTTGATGCCCTGGGGCGGCGGATTCTTCGCGATGATGTTGCGCACTGAAGCAATGGAATCTTGGCCCTGCGTGGTGCCCTGGTTACCGGCCAGGTTCATCTGGACGTAGACGGCCTTACTGTCGGGGCTTTGCGCGCCCGCCGCGGTGAGTCGGTCGCCCCACAAATCCTGAACGTGCTCAACATGTTTCGTGTCGGCCTTCAACAGCCGCATCAACTTGTCGTAGTACTTGTGCGCGCTGTCCCCGAGCTCCTGTTGCCCCTCGATCACGAGCATCACGAAGCTGTCCGAGTCGGACTCTTTGAAGACCTTGCCCATGCGCATCATGGCCTGCACCGCCGGCGCATCTTGCGGCGCCAATGGCACGGAGTGCTCCCGGCCGACCCGCTCCAGTGACGGGACCGCGAAAGTGACCAGCAGGGTTAGCGCCACCCACCCCAGCAGGAAGACCACCGAAAGATTGCGGATCGTCCGTGCCACGAACGGCTTCTCCACGGGGGGCGCGGCATGCTGACTGGCTATCGGTTCCGTAGTCATGCGCGCCTCACCTCGTTTCTTTCAGCAGCAACGAGCGCACCAACGGGCGGGGCCCCAACGGCCGCAGCATCTGGCTTGCGGGGCGGGTGCGCACCCGTTGCGGCCACCAGAACCAGCGCCCCAGCAGCGCCGCGACCGCGGGTGTCATGAAGGCGCGCACCACCAGGGTGTCGAACATCAGGCCCAACCCGATCGTGGTGCCCAGCTGGGCGATACTGCGCAGGTCGCTGACTGCCATGGACGCCATGGTGAACGCGAACACCAGGCCGGCATTGGTCACGACCTTTCCGGTACCCGCCATCGCGCGGATGATGCCGGTGTGAATGCCGGCGGCCAATTCTTCTTTCATCCGGGAAACCAGCAGCAAGTTGTAGTCGGATCCCACCGCCAGCAGCACGATCACCGACATCGACAGAACAGTCCAGTGAATTTGCAGCCCAAGCAAATACTGCCAAACCAGGATGGACATCCCGAACGAGGCGCCCAGTGAAAACAATACCGTACCCACGATGACCAGCGCGGCGAGAAAACTGCGCGTCATGATCAACATGATGATGAAGATCAGACAGAGGGCCGCGACTCCCGCGATCAAAAGGTCGAATTTAGCGCCTTCGACCAAGTCCTTTACCACCGCCGCGGTTCCGGTGAGGTAAACCTTGGCGTCCTCTAATGGCGTGCCCTTGAGCGCCTCCTCGGCGGCCGTCCTGATCGGTTCGACGCGGGAAAGCCCCTCGGGCGTCGCCGGGTCGCCCTTTTGGGCAATCAGCATGCGGGCGTTCTTTCCGTCTGGCGACAGGAAGATTTTCATGACCCGCTTGAAGGTGTCCGAGCCTTCGATAATGCTCGGCGGGATGTAGAAACTGTCGTCATTCTTGGAGGTGTCGAACGCCTGGCCCATCGCATTTGGGTTTTGGCCGCCGTTCACCTCCATCTGACCGATGGTTCCTTCCATGGTGCTGTGCATTGTCAGCATCATGGTCCGCATGCTCTGCATCGTTTCGATCATTTGCGGGATCTGTACGAGTATCTGGGGCAAGACAAAGTCTAGTTTGTCAAGGTCTGCGACCAGTTCGCTGAACTTGTCATTGACCTCGTCGACGCCGTCGATTGCATCGAAAACAGACCTGATTGCATAGCAGACGGGAACGTCGTAGCAATGCTTTTCCCAATAGAAATAACTGCGGAATGGCCTGAAGAAGTCTTCGAAGTCCGAAACGCGGTCCCGCAATTCCGCGTTGGCTTTCTGAATTTCATGCGTCCGGCCCACCATGTCATGCGTTGTGGCGGCGAGCTCTTTCATCAGGCCCAGCATGTGCTGCATCAACGCAATCATTTTGGCCATTTCTTCGGCCTGTTTCATCATGTCGTTCATGCGGTCCTTTTGGAACGCCATGTTCGTCAACTGAGACGATTGCGACATGCTCATGATGTACGGAATGCTGGTGTGCGCGAGCGGTGTTCCCTCGGGTCGAGTCACGCTCTGAACGGTAGAGACGCCCGGGACCGCGAGGATCCCCTTGGCTAGTTGATTCAATACCAACATATCCGTGGGATTGCGCAGGTCGTGATCGGCCTCTACCAAAAGGATTTCCGGCATCATCATTCGCGACTCGGGAAAATGTCGCGCCGCGGCCGCATTGCCGATGCTGGCGGGGATGTCGTCGGGAATGAACTTTTGGTCGTCGTAACTCGGGTTGTATCCGGGAAGGGTCAACAGCCCGATCAGCGCAATCGCCAATGTGGAGATAAAGATGGGCGCAGGCCAGCGAACGATCGCCGTGCCGATTCGCCGCCACCCGCGCACCTGGATCTTCCGTTTGGGCTCGAACAGCCCGAAACGTGACCCCACTGCGATCAGTGCCGGTGTCAGCGTGAGGGCGACCAGGACGGCAACGGCGATACCCACCGCGTTGGGAAGGCCCAGCGGCTGGAAATAGGGGAGCCGGGTAAAGCTCAGGCAGAGAACGGCCCCCGCGATTGTCAGGCCGGACGCCAAAACCACCTTGGCGACACTGCTGAAAGTGGTATAGAAGGCCGTTTCCTTATCTTCCCCCGCTTGTCGCGCCTCCTGATACCGCCCGACGAAGAAAATTCCATAGTCGGTACCGGTGGCAATGACGGCGGCCACCAGCAGGTTAACGGCGAAGGTGGTGAGGCCGATGAAGCCGTGATAGGCGAGAAATGCCACCATTCCACGGGATACGGTCAACTGCAGCCCGACCATCAACAACAACAGAATGACGGTAAAGATCGAACGATAGACGAGCAGCAACATAATGAAGATCACGGAAAGGCTCGCCAGCGTGATGGTGGTGACCGTCTCCTGACCGGCCTTGTTCATATCCGCGACGGTGGCAGCGGGGCCGGTGACATACACCTTGAGCCCGGGCGGCGCGGGCAGCCCGGCCACGATGCCCCGGACTGCCGCTACCGATTCGTCTCCCGCGGAAGCACCTTGGAGACCGCCGAGGTTCAACTGCACATAGGCGGCCTTACCGTCGATACTCTGCGCGGCGGCCGCGGTGACCGGATCTCCCCAGAAGTTCTGGACGTGCTGAACATGCTTGGTATCAGCGTCGAGCCGACGCACCAGCTCGTCGTAGTACTGGTGGGCGTCGTGGCCGAGCGGTTGGTCCCCCTCCAGCACGATCATCGCCAGCGCCCCGGAATTGGATTCTTTGAAGTCCTGGCCGAGGCGCACCATCGCCTTGAAGGACGGGGCGTCGGTCGGGTTCAGCGATACCGAATGTCCTTGCTCGACAACCTCGAGCGGAGGGACGCCGATGGTGAAGAAGACGGCAAGACCCAGCCACGCCAGGATGATCAGAATCGAAAATGCGTGGATCGACCGCGCGATGAAACCTCGCGTGGGCCGCTCGGTGCCGGTGTTTTCGTCGCTCATGCCGCCGTCAGCACGCAGTACGTGAAGGCGTTCACCTCGTGGGAGACCTTCTCGGACTTAACGGTGCCATCGACGATGATGCGGCAGCCGATCGTATCGCTATCACCTTGTGCCACTACGTTTCCCACGATCGATGGCAGCGTGGTCGAGAGATCCATCGACCACGGCAGAGTGACGCCGTTGATGTGCTGTGGGTCGGCGTTGACGTCGAAATAGCTGATGTCGGCCACGGTCCCCGGTGCGCCGAAGACCTCGTACTTCAGATGCTTGGGGTTAAACGGCTTGCTGTCTTTGACTCTGGAGTCGGCATAGGACTGGCGCTTCTCGGAGCCGAATATCCCGTGCAACCGCGACACCGTGAATCCGCCCGCGGTGAGGACCGCGATGATCAGCAGCGGGATCCACAGCTTTCCCAGGAGTTTGATCGCCCCGCCCCGGGAATTCCGTCCGCCCTTTCGGGCGCCATTGAGCTTTTGCGGCCCAGGTGCGGACTGACGACCGAACCTCCGCAGGCGCCCAGCAGACTTGCTCACGCCCTGGCCGCCTTCTGCGGCGACGTCGGACCGGGCTCGAACGTCGTGTTCGACCACCGCACCCCCTTCAACCCGTTAACAGACTCGCTCATGTCAACCGCCCGAACAGTACCCAACCCTCAATCGCACCACGCCAGACCTGCGGCGGTCAGCTCGAACGAGCGGCGTTCGGCGAGTGCAACCAGATCTTGATGAGTAAACCACGCGATTAGCGCCGACATCAGATCTTTCGTAACCCGGTACGGGATCGTTACTCGTCTGGTGTGCGTAGGGCAGGCTAGCAACACGCGGAATCCGCCCCACCGGGCGGGTGTTGTATGCGTCATTGTCCCGAGGGATGGTGACACATATTACATTGCACCGCGATCCCGTGCGGAAGGCGTCATCCGGCGTCCGTCGGCTAACGAAGTGCGAGCGGTTCGCTGAGGTGGCTGAAAGCACGATTTGTCGCCCACCCATCAAGGTCCAGTGATTCGGCCGAGCGGCAAAGGGGAACGGCGCCGTCGCGCGATGACATCGGCCCCCGCACACCGGTAGCTACCCCGCCGCGCACGCATTTGCTGTGGGCGTCTTGCCGGCGTTTCCGGCCGGATCTACGCGTCCACGCCCCGGCCGGTTAGGCGGTATTCACCGCGGCTACTAACGGGCACGAGAGCGTAACTCGGTCGTTTTCTGGCCGTAGGTACCGTACTCTTGGCGGGCGGCAGACAGTCCATACCGTCGCTGCAGGTCACTGCACTCGGGGGCGCCAACGCCCCGGCGTTGCGCCGCGCAACGAATTGCCCAGAGGTGTCACGAGTGCTTAACAGATCACATCAGGAACTTTGTCGAAACCTCCGACCGAGCCTGTAGGCCTCCAGTATGGTTTGGAACGACCCCACTTATATCGAGAGAACGCCTGGAGAACTGTGAGCACCAATCCGTTCGACGACGATAATGGCAGTTTTTTCGTCTTGGTCAATGACGAGGAGCGGCACAGCCTATGGCCGACGTTCGCCGATGTTCCCGCTGGATGGCGGGTGGTATACGGGGAGGCCGATCGGGCGGCGTGTCTCGACTACATCGAGCAGAACTGGCCCGATATCCGGCCGAAGAGTCTGCGCGACCGGCTGGCAGCGGGTCGGAGTTTTGATAAGTAAACCGCCTGGGTACGGGGACTCGGGTGGACCTTTGGGGGGCTCACATGGAACGTGGTGAGCGGGCACATCCGCTGACGCGCGGGCAGCTTGATATTTGGCTCTCGCAGGAAACCGGTTTCGCGGGTACCGAGTGGCAGCTTGGCCTTTTGGTGTTGATCGAAGGTGCCGTCCATCGCGATTTGCTGCAGCAGGCGATCCGGCAAGTGGTCGCCGAGGCCGAGCCCGGCCGCGTCGCGTTCTTCGAAGCCGATGGCCACGTTTTGCAAAAGGCGGTCGATTACCCGGATACAGAGCTGGGCTTCTATGATTTCCGTGGCTCGGATGACCCGGTGCGAAAAGTCCGCGAAATGGCGTCGTCAATTCAGCGTACGCCAATGCCATTCTCGGGTCCGCTATTCATATTCACGTTATTCCAAACGCAAGACAACGAATTCTATTTGTTCGCATGCTGCCACCACATCGCGGTAGACGGCATAGGCATGGCCCTGGTGAGCCGCCGCGTCGCCACCGTCTATACGGCCCTGGTCAAGGGCGAGCCGGTGCCGGACGCCTATTTCGGCTCCTTGCAGGACCTGATCGACTGCGAATCCGGGTACGAGGCCTCCACCGACTACCAGGATGACCAGGCCTATTGGCAGGAACACCTGCCGACCGAAAGCGGATTCCATTACCGGCTGCCGCAACTCACCACCGAGCGTGACCCGTATCTGACGTCGGCCTCGGTGCAGCTGGATCCGGCGGTTGTGGGCCGAATGCAACAGTTGACGAAACAGCTGCGGGTGCGCCGATATTCGGCCATTACCGCCGCGTGTGCGCTGTTGGTGCGTGGATGGTCCGGAAACGCTTCCGAGGTGACACTCGACTTCCCGGTCAGCCGCCGGGTGTCCGAGGTCTCGAAGACTCTGCCCGCGATGCTCGCCGGCGTTGTCCCACTGGTGCTGTCGACGTCGCCGGATTCGACGGTCGCCGATTTTGTCGCCCATGTCGACATTCGAATTCGGGAACTGTTGCAACATCAGCGTTTCCCGGTGCACGCGCTGGAAGGTGAAGGCGGCGCCCGGCAGGGCGCCAATCGCGTGGGCGTCAACTTCATCCCATCCCGCCTGACCCTGAACCTGGCCGGTGCGCCGGCACACGCGGGGTACACGAACCACGGCCCGGTGGGTCACTTCGGCTTTTTCTTCCTCGGCGCCGGCGACCAGCTGCACCTGAGCACGGCCGGCCCCGGGCAGCCGCTCGCGAACTTCGACGTCGCCGATCTGGCGGCGAAACTGCAGCACGTGCTGCTGGCGATGGTCGAGGACCCGACGGCGACGCTGTCGTCGATCGAGGCGCTCGACGCCGACGACACGCTCCGCCTGGACGAGATCGGCAACCGGGCCGTCCTGACCGAGCTCACGCCGGCGAAGGTGTCGATTCCGGCGACATTCGCCAAACACGTGGAGCGCACCCCCGAGGCAGTCGCGGTGACCTTCGAGGGCCGATCCACCACTTACCGGGAACTCGACGAGGCCGCCAACCGGTTGGCGCACCTGTTGGTCAGCGAGGGCATCGGCCCGGGTCAGGTTGTGGCACTTCAGTTTTCCCGGTCCGCCGACGCGATCATCTCGATCCTGGCGGTTTTGAAGACCGGTGCGGCCTATCTGCCGATCGACCCGGCACTGCCGTCAGCGCGCACCGAGTTCATGCTTGCCGACGCCGCGCCGGCGGTGGCGGTGACCACCGCGGACCTGCGGGCGCGGCTGGACGGACAGGATCTGGTGGTCATCGACGTCGCCGATCCCCGCATCGCTGAGCAGCCCAGTACGGCCCTGCCGGCGCCGGATCCCGACAACATCGCCCATGTCATCTACACGTCCGGGACCACCGGCACGCCCAAAGGTGTTGCGGTTACCCACCACAACGTCACGCAGCTGTTCGCCAGCTTCGATGCCGGCCTGCCGCGGACCGGGGTGTGGTCGCAGTGCCACTCGCTGGCCTTCGACTTCTCGGTGTGGGAGATCTGGGCCGCGCTGCTCGGAGGCAGGCGACTGGTGGTGGTGCCGGAGTCGGTGACCCGGTCGCCAGAAGACTTCCACGCCTTGCTGGTTGGCGAACATGTCAGCGTGCTCACCCAGACGCCCTCGGCGGTCGGGATGCTGCCGCCCGAAGGGCTGGAGACCGCAGCGTTGGTGGTCGCGGGCGAGGCCTGCCCGCCCGAGGTGATGGATCAGTGGGCACCCGGGCGGGTGATGATCAACGGCTACGGCCCCACCGAGACGACGGTGTGTGTGGCGATCAGCGCCCCGCTGGTGCCGGGATCCGGTGTGGTGCCGATCGGTTCGCCGGTTCCGGGTGCCGCCCTATTCGTCCTGGACCGGTGGTTGAAGCCGGTGCCGCCCGGCGTAGTCGGTGAGTTGTACGTCGCCGGCGCCGGTGTGGCGTGTGGCTATGTGCGGCGGGCGGGTTTGACCTCGTCGCGTTTCGTGGCATGCCCGTTCGGGCAGCCGGGGGAGCGGATGTACCGCACCGGAGACCTGGTCTCGTGGGGCGACGACGGCCAACTTCTTTATTTAGGACGCGCTGACGAGCAGGTCAAGATCCGCGGGTATCGGATCGAGCTGGGTGAGGTGCAAGCCGCCCTGGCTGCACTGGACGACGTCAAGCAGGCCGCGGTTATCGCCCGCGAGGACCGCCCCGGCGACAAGCGCCTGGTCGGCTATGTCACCGGCTGCGTCGACCCCGCCGCGGCTCGCGCCAAGCTAGCCGACCGGCTGCCCGGCTATATGGTTCCCGCCGCGGTGATCGTCCTCGAGACGCTGCCGCTGACGCCCAATGGCAAACTCGACACCCGCGCCCTGCCGGCGCCCGAATATCACAACGTCGGCGGCGCTTACCGTGCTCCGACCACCGCGGTCGAAGAGGTGCTCGCCGGCATCTACTCCGAAATCCTGGGCCTCGAGCGGGTCGGGATCGACGACTCGTTCTTCGACCTGGGTGGCGACAGCATCCTGTCGATGCAGGTCGTGGCCAGAGCGCGGGCGGCCGGTGTGCTGCTGCGGCCGCGTGACATTTTCGTCGAGCAGTCGGTGGCCAGGCTGGCCCAGGTGGCGAGTGTGGCCGGCGGCGAGATCGGCGTGGCCGACGCAGGTCTCGGCGAGGTGGTGTCCACCCCGATCATCCGCTGGTTGCAAGACATCGACGGTCCGGTCGAGCAGTTCAACCAGTCGATGGTGGTGCAGGCGCCGGCCGGGGTGACCGAGCCCGACGTGGCGGTGGTGTTGCAAGCGCTGGTGGATCGCCATGCCACCCTGCGGCTGCGGGCCGACGACGACGGCGCCGGCGGCTGGTCGCTGTGGGTGCCCGATGTCGGGTCCGTCGATGCCGCCGCCCACCTGCAATCGGTCGACGTGTTGACCGACAAGGCGCTGGTCGAAGCGCGTTCGCGGCTGAACCCGGCCACCGGGACGATGCTCAGCGCGCTCTGGGTCACCTCGACGTCGCAGTTGGCGTTGATCATTCACCACCTGGCCGTCGACGGCGTCTCGTGGCGAATCCTGTTGGAAGACTTGAACATCGCGTGGGCCCAGCATCACAGCGGGCAAGAGGTGGAGTTGCCCGCGCCGGGAACATCGTTTGCCCGCTGGGCGGCACTGCTCGAAGAGCACGCCCGCGACGAGGCCGTCGTGCAGCACGCGGACGCCTGGCGGCAGGTGGCGTCGACCCCGGCCGTGCTACCGGCGATACAGCCCGCGGTGGATACCCACGCCAACGCCGGACGGTTGTCGGTGGACCTGGATGTCGAGACGACCCGTCAGCTCCTGGCTGAGGTGCCGACCGCGTTTCACGCTGGGGTGCAAGACATTCTGTTGATCGCGTTCGGGTTGGCCTGGACGGAATTCCTGGGGTCGGCTGGCAAGCCGCTCGGCATCGATGTCGAGGGTCACGGACGCCACGAAGAGCTGAGTCCCTACGTGGACCTGTCGCGGACGGTCGGCTGGTTCACCACGAAGTACCCCGTGTCGCTGACCGTGGGTCGGCTGGACTGGTCGCGGGTGGTCGACGGCGACGCGGCCCTCGGCGCGGTGATCAAAGACGTCAAGGAGCAGCTGCGCGCCCTGCCCGACGGGCTGACCTACGGTCTGCTGCGGTATCTGAACCCCGAGGTGGACCTCGCCGGAACCGATCCGGCGATCGGCTTCAACTACCTGGGCCGCATGGGAGCCTCGGCCGCCGAGCTCTCCGAGGATCTGTGGCGAGTCAGCCAGGAAAGCCTCGCCCTGGCCGGTGCGGCCGCGGCGATCCCCATGCCGTTGGCGCACACCGTCGAACTCAACGCCGGCACCGTCGACAGCGAAGCCGGACCGCATCTGCACGCCAACTGGACCTGGGCGCCGTCTGCACTGGACGACACTCAGATCAACCGGCTCAGCCAACTGTGGTTCGAGGCGCTGACCGGCATCTGCGCACACGTCCGCCGCGGCGGCGGCGGCCTGACACCGTCCGATGTGGCGCCGGCGCGGCTGACCCAGCAGCAGATCGACGAGCTGTCCCGGCAGTTGCGCATCGCCGATGTGCTCCCGTTGACCCCCGTGCAGCAGGGGCTGTTGTTCCACACCGCGCTCGCGGAGGGCTCCGGTGATGATCTGTACGCGGTGCAATTGGGCATCACGGTGACCGGCCCGCTCGACCAGAAGCGGCTGCGCGAGGCGGTGCAGACGGTGGTCAACCGGCACCCCAACCTGGCGGCGCGGTTCTGCCAGCAGTTCGACGAGCCGATCCAGATCATCCCGGCCGAGCCCGTGATGGCCTGGCAGCACGCCGAAATCACCGGCGACGAAGCCGAGGTCGACGAGCGGGTCGGGGGGCTGTGCGCCGACGAACGCGCCGCGGTGTGTGACATCGCCGACCAGCCGGCCTTCCGGGTGGCCTTGATCCGCACCGGGGACAACCGGCACCGGTTGGTGGTGACCATCCACCACATCGTGATCGATGGTTGGTCGCTGCCGATCCTGCTGCAGGAGATCTTCACTCTTTACTACGGGCAGCGGTTGCCCGCGCCCCCGTCGTATCGCAGCTTTGTCACCTGGCTGGCCGAGCAGGATCGGGAGGCGGCACAGGCCGCGTGGGCCGGCGTGCTGGCCGGCTTCGACACGCCCACCCTGGTGAGTCCGCCCGGGCAGGCTGCCGAGCGCGGCGTGGAGTCGTATCGGGTGCCAGCCGACACCACGCAGGCGCTCACCGAGCTCGCGCGCTCGAACCACACCACCGTCAGCAATGTGCTGCAGGCGGCGTGGGCGCAGGTTCTGATGTGGCTGACCGGTCACCACGATGTTGCGTTCGGCACCGCCGTCTCCGGCCGGCCGACCGAGTTGCCCGGCGCCGAAGCGCTGGTGGGTCTGCTGATCAACACGGTGCCGGTGCGGGCCAGCGCCACCGCGACCACCACGATCGCCGACCTGATGGCCCAGCTACAGCGGTCACACAGCGACACCATCGAGTACGACCACCTGGCACTGCGCGATATCCACCGGGTGACCGGTCACGACCAGCTGTTCGACACGCTGTTCCTCTACGAGAACTACCCGGTCGACGCCGGCGCGCTGCTCGGTGTCCACGAGCTGGCCATCACCGATTTCAGCAGCCGCGAATTCAACCACTACCCGCTGTCGGTGGTGGTGACGCCGGGCCACGAACTGAGCCTGCGCGTCGAATTCGACAGCCACGTCTTCGATGTCGCCACCGTCGACTCGTTGATCGAGCGGTTGCGCCGGGCGTTGGGCACGATGACCACCGATCCCACCCGCCGGCTGTCGTCGATCGATCTACTCGACGGCGACGAGCATGCCCGGCTCGAGGAGTGGGGCAACCGGGAGGTGCTGACGCAGCCGACAAGCGCGCCGGTGTCGATTCCCGAACTGTTCGCCGCCCAGGTGGCCCGCGCCCCGGAGGCCGTGGCTGTCAACAGCGGGGACGGGTCGTGGACCTACCGCGAACTCGACGAGGCCGCAAACCGGTTGGCGCACGTGCTATCCGACCGCGGCGCCGGACCGGGTGAGCGAGTTGCGGTGCTGCTCAACCGATCTGCCGAGGCGATCGTGACGCTGCTGGCGGTGCTGAAGACGGGTGCGGCGTATCTGCCGATGGATCCCGCGCACCCGACCGCGCGGATGGAGTTCATGCTGTCGGATTCCGCGCCGATCGCCGCCGTGACCTCCGCGGACCTGCGCCCGCGGCTGGAGAATGCCGACCTGCAGGTGATCGACGTCGACGACCCGGCGATCGGTGCCGCGCCCAACACGGCGCCGGCGACACCCGCCGCCGATCACGTCGCCTACATCATCTACACCTCGGGCACCACTGGTAAGTCCAAGGGTGTGGCGGTCACGCACCGCAACGTGACCCAGTTGCTGGAGTCGCTGGACGCCGAGATGGAGCTGGGACAGGTTTGGACGCAATGCCATTCGCTGGCATTCGACTACTCGGTGTGGGAGATCTGGGGCGCGCTGCTGCACGGTGGTCGCGTCGTCGTGGTGCCCGACTCGATAGTCCGCTCCCCGGAAGACCTGCACGCCTTGCTGGTCAGCGAACAAGTCAGCGTCCTGAGCCAGACGCCGTCGGCGTTCTACGCGCTACAAGCGGCCGACGCGCTGGCACCCGAGCTGGGGCAGCAGCTGAAGCTGCAGACCGTGGTCTTCGGTGGGGAAGCGCTTGAGCCGCAACGTCTTCAGACGTGGCTGCACAACCACCCCGGGCTGCCGCGGATGATCAACATGTACGGCATCACCGAGACGACCGTGCACGCCTCGTTCCGGGAAATCGTGGATGCCGACGTCGACAGCAACAACAGCCCCATCGGCGTGCCGCTGGCGCATCTGGCCTTCTTCGTGCTGGACGGCTGGCTGCGGCCCGTCGCGCCCGGGGTGGTCGGCGAGCTGTACGTGGCGGGCGCCGGCGTGGCGAGCGGATACGTCGGACGTCCGGACCTGACGACGACGCGATTCGTCGCCTGCCCGTTCGGGGGACCCGGCTCGCGGATGTACCGCACCGGGGACCTGGTGTCCTGGGGCACCGATGGACAGCTGCGGTACATGGGCCGCGCCGACAAACAGGTCAAGATCCGCGGCTACCGCATCGAACTCGGCGAGATCCAGGCCGCGCTGGCCACCGTGGACGGGGTCTCGCAGGCCGCGGTGATCGCGCGCGAGGACCGTCCCGGCGACAAGCGCCTGGTCGGCTATGTCACCGGAACCGCGGATCCGACCGAGATCCGCGCTCAGCTGGCCGAGCGGCTGCCGTCGTACATGGTGCCGGTCGCGGTGGTGGTGCTGGACGCGCTGCCATTGACGGTCAACGGCAAGCTCGACACCCGCGCCCTACCCTCGCCGGAATACTCCGACGTGGACAGTTACCGTGCCCCCAGCGACGCGATCGAGGAGATCCTGGCCGGGATCTACGCCCAGGTGCTCGGCGTCGAACGCGTCGGCGTCGACGACTCCTTCTTCGACCTCGGCGGCGACAGCATCCTGTCGATGCAGGTGGTCGCCCGGGCCCGGGCGGCGGGTGTGATCTGCCGTCCCCGTGACATATTCGTCGAGCAGACCGTGGCGCGGCTGGCCCGGGTGGCCCGAATGGGAGGCGACGGCGATGGCGCGGCCGACGAGGGTCTGGGTGAGGTCATTTCCACCCCGATCATTCGGTGGCTGCACGACATCGACGGTCCGGTCGAGCAGTTCAACCAGACGATGGTGGTGCAGGCTCCCGACGGAGTGACCGAAGCCGACGCGACCGTGGTGTTGCAGGCGCTGGTGGATCGGCACGCGATGTTGCGCCTGCGGGTCGACGACGACGGCGCCGGCGGTTGGTCGTTGTGGGTGCCCGAGGCGGGCTCGGTGGATGCCGCGGCGCTGCTGCGGTCGGTGGACGTGTTGTCCGACGAGGCGCTCGTCCAGGCGCGGTCGCTGTTGAACCCGGGCGCCGGGGTGATGCTGAGCGCGTTGTGGGTTGGTTCCACCTCGCAGTTGGTGCTGATCCTTTACCACCTGGTCGTCGACGGGGTGTCGTGGCGAATCCTGCTGGAAGACCTCAACATTGGCTGGGCGCAGCATCACAGCGGCCAAGAGGTGGCGTTGCCGGTCCCGGGGACGTCGTTCGCCCGCTGGTCGTCGCTGCTGGACAAGCATGCGCGCGACCCCGAAGTCGTCGCCCAAGCCGAGGCGTGGCAGCAGGTGGCCTCGGTGCCGGCCGCGTTGCCGGCGGCGCAGCCCGAGACCGACACGTTCGCCACCGCCGGACAGCTGTCGGTCGGGCTGGATGTCGAGACCACCCGCCAGCTGTTGGGTGAGGTGCCGGCGGCGTTTCACGCTGGGGTGCAAGACATTCTGTTGATCGCGTTCGGTCTCGCCTGGGGCGAGTTCCTGGGCACCGGCGCACCGATCGGTATCGATGTCGAGGGCCACGGCCGCCACGAGGAATTGGCCGCCGATGTGGATCTGTCGCGGACGGTCGGCTGGTTCACCACCAAGTACCCGGTGTCGCTGTCGGTCGGTGAGCTGGGCTGGAGCGAGGTCGTCGCCGGTGACGCGGCCCTAGGTCGGGTGGTCAAGGACGTCAAGGAGCAGCTGCGCGGCCTGCCCGATCCGCTGACCTACGGTCTGCTGCGGTACCTGAACCCCGACGTCGAACTGGATGGATCCGACCCGGCGATCGGCTTCAACTACCTGGGCCGTCTCGGCGCGGGTGCCACCGACCTCTCCGGTGACCTGTGGCAGGTCTCGGCCGACGACCTGCCCGCCGTGGCCGCGGCGACGGCCGTCGCGATGCCGCTGGCGCACACCGTCGAACTCAACGCCGCCACCATGGACACCGAGGGTGGCCCACAGCTGCAGGCCAACTGGACGTGGGCATCCTCGGCGCTGGACCAGGCGCAGATCGATCGGTTGAGCCAGTTGTGGTTTGACGCGCTGTCGGGCATCTGCGCACACGTGCGCGCCGGTGGCGGCGGCCTGACGCCGTCCGATGTGGCGCCGGCGCGGATGAGCCAGCAGCAGATCGACGAACTGCAGCAAACCGACCGGATCGCCGACGTGTTGCCGCTGACCCCGCTGCAGCAGGGTCTGTTCTTCCACGCCAGCACCGCCGAGGACCTCGGCGTCGGCGGCGACGATCTGTACGCGGTGCAGCTCGACATCAGCATCAGCGGTTCCGTCGACCCGGACCGGTTGCGCGACGCGGTGCACACCGTCGTCACCCGGCACCCCCACCTGGTGGCACGCTTCAGCGGTGACTTCTACGAGCCGTTACAGATTCTGCCGGCCGAACCTGAATTGACTTGGCAGTACCTCGAATTGGACGAGAGTGACATCGACGACCAGATTGACCGGATTTCCGCGGCCGAACGCGGCGCGGTCTGCGATCTCGCCGCCTCGTCGGCCTTCCGGGCAGCCCTGCTGCGCACCGCGGCAGACCAGTACCGGTTCGTGCTGACCAATCACCACATCGTGCTCGACGGTTGGTCGAAACCGCTTCTGCTGCAAGAGATTTTCGCCAGTTACTACGGTGCCAAGCTTCCCGCGGCCGTGTCGTACCGCAGGTTTGTCACCTGGCTGGCCGATCAGGATCGCAGTGCGGCCCGGGCGGCGTGGCGCGAGGTGTTCGACGGCTTCGACACCCCGACCCTGGTCGGCCCGCCGCAACGGACAGGACTCGGGGCGCGAGCCGTCGAAGAGTTCCAGGTGTCCGCGGAGACCACCCAGGCGCTGGGCGAGCTGGCCCGGTCCTGCCGCACCACCGTCAGCACGGTGCTGCAGGCGGCCTGGGCCCAGTTGCTGATGCGGATGACCGGTCAGCCGGACGTCGCGTTCGGCACCGCCGTCTCCGGGCGGCCGACCGACCTGCCCGGAGCGGAAAACATTGTGGGCCTGATGATCAACACGGTGCCGATCCGGGCCAACCTCAACTCGGCCGAAACCATCGGCGATTTGCTCGACCAACTGCAAAGCTCTTACACCGACACACTCGAACACCAGTACTTGGGGTTGAACGAAATTCACCGAATCACCGGGCACGACCAGCTGTTTGACACTATGTTCGTCTACGAGAACTACCCGATCGACACCGCAGCGTTGTCGGGCGTTCAGGATCTAACGATCACCAAGTTCACGAACCGCGAGTACAACCACTACCCGCTGTCAGTGCAAGCCGTGCCGGGCCACGAATTGGGCCTTCGCATCGAATATGACACCGATGTCTTCGACAAGGCCAGTATCGAAACGTTGGTCGAGCGGTTACGGCGAGTGCTGGTGGCCATGACTGACGATGCAGGGGACGAGTAATGGCCGATGGAAAACGGCGGCTGTTATCGATTGACCTTGCGGACGAGAGTGAGACCGCGCGGTTAGACGAGTGGGGCAACCGTGCGGTGTTGACCCGGCCGGCGACGGCGGTGACGATGGCGGAGCTGTTCGCCGCGCAGGTCGCCAGCGCTCCGGAGGCCGTCGCGCTGGTATGCGGGGGCCGGTCATGGACCTACGGTGAAGTCGACGAGACCGCCCAGCGGCTGGCGCGGGTGCTGACCGGTCATGGTGCCGGTCCGGGTCAGTTTGTGGCGCTGTTGTTTTCGCGTTCTGCCGAGGCGATCGTGTCGATGCTCGCGGTGCACAAAGCCGGAGCCGCCTACCTGCCGATCGACCCCGCGCTGCCCGACGCGCGCATGGAGTTCATGCTCGGCGATGCCACCCCGGTAGCGGCGATCACGACGGCGGCCCTGCGGTCGCGGTTGGACGGGGCCAATCTGGTCGTCGTCGACTTCGACAACCCGGGAGACGACCCCGGCACCGAATTGTCGGCACCGGCGCCCGACGATCTGGCGTACATGATCTACACCTCGGGCACCACCGGGGTCCCCAAGGGTGTGGCGATCACTCACCAGAACGCGACGTCGCTACTGGAGAAGCTGCACTCGGCCGTACCGGCCGGCCCGGGACAGATTTGGTCGCAATGGCATTCGTACAGTTTCGACGTCTCGGTCTGGGAGATCTTCGGCGCGCTGCTCCACGGCGGGCGATTGGTGATCGTTCCCGAAACGGTGGCCAGTTCGCCGGAGGACCTACACGCCCTGCTGCTGGCCGAAAACGTCAACGTCCTCTGCCAAACCCCTTCTGCGGCAGCGATGTTGTCGTCGCAGGGCTTGGAGTCGGCGGCGGTGTTCGTGGCCGGCGAGGCGCTCCCGTCCGAGGTGGTAGATCGGTGGGCGCCTGGTCAGGTGTTGATCAATGCCTACGGGCCGACCGAGGGCACGATCTATGCGGCGATGAGTACGCCGCTGACGCCAGGTGCGCCGGCGCCGATCGGAGTGCCGGTGCCGGGCGCGGCGTTGTTCGTGTTGGACAAGTTCCTGCGGCCCGCTCTCGAGGGCGTGACCGGTGAGTTGTACATCGCCGGTCGCGGGGTGGCCGTCGGTTATCTGCGCCGGGCCGGTCTGACCGCGTCGCGCTTTGTCGCGTGCCCGTTCGGTGGTCCCGGCGCGCGGATGTATCGCACCGGCGACCTGGTGCGCTGGGGCGCCGACGGGCAGTTGCAGTACCTGGGGCGGGCCGACGAGCAGGTCAAGATCCGCGGCTATCGCATCGAATTGGGCGAGGTACAAGCGGCTTTGGCCGGCCTGGACGGGGTGCAGGCCGCGGTGGTGATCGCTCGCGAGGATCGTCCCGGCGACAAGCGGCTGGTCGGGCACGTCACGGTCACCGGCGATGTCGACACCGCGCAGATGCGCACCGAGCTGGCCGAGCGGTTGCCGGCCTACATGGTTCCGTCGGCGATCGTCGTGCTCGACACGCTGCCGCTGAACGTGAGCGGCAAGCTCGACAAACGTGCCCTGCCGGCACCCGAATACGCCAGCGGTGGGGAGTATCGCGCGCCGTCTGACGCGATCGAGGAACTCCTGGCCGGGATCTACGCCCAGGTGCTCGGCGTCGAACGCGTCGGCGTCGACGACTCCTTCTTCGACCTCGGTGGCGACAGCATCCTGTCGATGCAGGTCTCAGTGCGCGCCCGCGCGGCCGGCGTATTGTGCCGTCCCCGAGACATTTTCGTCGAGCAGACGGTAGCGCGGCTGGCCCGGGTGGCGACGATGACCGACGGCGCGGACGGTGTCGTCGACGAGGGCATCGGCGACGTGGTCGCCACCCCGATCATCCGCTGGCTGCAAGGCGTGGTGGGCCCCGTCGAGCAGTTCAACCAGACGATGGTGGTGCAGGCCCCGTCCGGAGTGACCGAGGCCGACGTGGCGCCGGTGCTGCAGGCGTTGGTCGATCGGCATGCCACCCTGCGGTTGCGGGTCGAGGACGATGACGCCGGCGAATGGTCGCTTCAGGTGCCCGAAGTCGGGGCCGTGGATGCCGCGGGTCTGCTGCGGTCGGTGGACGTGTTGTCCGACGAGGCGCTCGTCGAGGCGCGGTCGCGTTTGAACCCGGCCGCCGGAATCATGTTGAGCGCGTTGTGGGTTGGTTCCACCTCGCAGTTGGTGCTGATCATTCATCACCTGGCCGTCGACGGTGTGTCGTGGCGAATCCTGTTGGAAGACTTGAATATTGCTTGGGCGCAGCATCACAGCGGACAGCCGCTGGCGTTGCCCCCGGGCGGGACGTCGTTCGCCCGCTGGTCGTCGCTGCTCGAGGAGTACGCGCAGCGCCCCGCGGTCGTGGAGCAGGCCGAGGCGTGGCGCCGAGTGGCCTCGGTGCCGGCCGCGCTGCCGGCCGTGCGCCCGGAGGTGGACACCTATGTCAGCGCAGAACAGCTGTCGGCCGAGCTCGACATCGAGACGACCCGCCAGCTGTTGGGTGAGGTGCCGGCGGCGTTTCACGCTGGGGTGCAAGACATCCTGTTGATCGCGTTCGGGTTGGCCTGGGCGGAGTTCCTGGGCACCGGCGCACCGATTGGCATCGGCGTCGAGGGCCACGGCCGCCACGAGGAATTGGCTCGGGGCGTCGACCTGTCGCGCACGGTCGGCTGGTTCACCACCAAGTACCCGGTGTCGCTGGCCGTCGGCGGCCTGGACTGGTCCAAGGTGGCCGCCGGTGACGCGGCGCTGGGCCCGGTGATCAAGGACGCCAAGGAGCAGCTGCGCGGCCTGCCCGATCCGCTCACCTACGGTCTGCTGCGCTACCTGAACCCCGATGTCGACCTGCACGGCGGCGACCCGGCGATCGGTTTCAACTACCTGGGCCGGCTGGGTGCCGGCACGGCGGCCGAGCTCTCCGGGGATTTGTGGCGGATCTCCGAAGACGGGTTGTCGGTCGCCGGCGCGGCCACCGCGGTGCCGCTGCCACTCATGCACACCGTCGACCTCAACGCGGGCACGATGGACACCGAAGCGGGCCCGCACCTGCACGCCAGCTGGACCTGGGCGCCCTCGGCGCTGGATGGCGAGCAGATCAGCCGGCTCAGCGCGCTATGGTTCGAGGCGCTCAGCGGCATCTGCGCTCACGTGCGCAATGGCGGGGGCGGCCTGACGCCGTCCGACCTGGCGCCGACACGGCTGACCCAGGAGCAGCTCAACCAGCTCGAGCAGCAGTACCATCTGGTCGACGTCCTGCCGCTGACGCCCGTGCAGCAGGGCCTGCTGTTTCACGCCAGCGTCGCCCAGGGCGGCGACAACGGCGACGACGTCTACGCGGTGCAGCTGGGGATCACCATCGCCGGAGACATCGAGCCACAGCGGTTGCGCGAGGCCGTGCAGGCGGTGGTCAACCGGCACCCCAACCTGGCGGCCCGGTTCTGCGCGCAGTTCGAGGAGCCGGTCCAGGTCATTCCGGCCGAGCCCGTCATGGCTTGGCGCTACATCCAGCTCGACAGCGACGAAGCCGGCCACGACGAGCAGATCGAGCGGCTGTGCGCCGACGAACGCGACGCGGTCAGCGATCTGCTCGGAAAGCCCGCGTTCCGCGCGGCGTTGATCCGCACCACGGAGAACAAGCACCGGTTCGTGCTGACCAACCACCACATCGTGATGGACGGGTGGTCGCTGCCGATCCTGCTGCGCGAAATCTTCGCCAGTTACTACGGGGAGCGGCTACCCGCGCCCGCGTCGTACCGCAGCATCCTCACCTGGCTCGCCGAGCAGGACCGCCCCGCGGCTCAGGCGGCGTGGCGCGAGATGTTCGAAGGCTTCGACACTCCGACCCTGGTCGGCCCCGCCACCCGGATGGGGTTGGGGCGGCGACGCGTCGACTCGTACCGGGTGTCCGCGGAGACCACCCGCAAATTGAGCACGTTGGCCCGCTCCTGCCACACCACCGTCAACACGGTGCTGCAGGCCGGGTGGGCACAGCTGCTGATGTGGCTGACCGGCCAGCGCGACGTCGCCTTCGGTACCGCGGTCTCGGGGCGGCCCCCCGAGGTGCTCGGCTCGGAATCGATTGTCGGCCTGTTGATCAACACCGTTGCGGTGCGGGCCAACACCACCGTGGCCACCACGATCGCCGACCTACTCGACCAGCTGCAGACCGCGCACAACAACCGGCTCGAGCACGAGCACCTGGGCCTGTCCGACATCCATCGCGCCACCGGCCACGACCAGTTGTTCGACACGCTGTTCCTGTACGAGAACTACCCGATCGACACCAATGTGCCGGTGGGCGTGCACGAGCTGGCTATCGCCGACGTCACCAACCGCGAATACAACCACTACCCGCTTTCCGTGATGGCCTTACCGGGCCACGAGCTGGGCATCCGCGTCGAGTACGACACCGACGTGTTCGACCCGGCCAGCATCGAAACGCTGGTGGAGCGGTTCCAGCGGGTGCTGGTGGCCATGACCGCCGACCCGACCCAGCGGCTGTCGTCGATGGACGTGCTGGATGCCGGTGAGCATGCTCGCCTGGATGAGTGGGGCAACCGCGCCGTGCTGATCCAGCCGGACGAGGGCACCACGATCCCGAAGATGTTCGCCGCGCAGGTGGCGCGCACCCCGGACGGGGTGGCGCTGGTGGATGGCGAGCGGTCATGGACCTACCGCGAGCTCGACGAGGCAGCCGAACGGTTGGCGCGGGTGCTGGTCGGCAAGGGCGCGCGCCCGGGCGAATGCGTGGCGCTGCTGTTCAACCGGTCGGCCGAGACGATCATCGCGATGGTGGCGGTGCTCAAGTCCGGGGCGGCCTACCTGCCGATCGACCCGGTCATGCCCGACGCACGGCTCGAGTTCATGCTCGGCGACGCCACGCCGGTCGCTGCGGTCACCAACGCGACCATGCGGTCGCGCTTCGACGGGGCGGATCTGGCGGTCATCGACGTCGACGACCCGGACCTGTCGATCCCTTCGGACGTCACCTTGCCGGAAGTGGCGCCCGAGGATCTGGCGTACACGATCTACACCTCGGGCACGACCGGGGTACCCAAGGGCGTGGCGATCACCCACCACAACGCGACGTCGTTGCTGGAGGCACCAAATCCCGGCGCGCCGACGGGACCGGGGCAGGTGTGGTCGCAGTGGCACTCCTACAGCTTCGACGTCTCGGTGTGGGAGATCTTCAATGCCCTGCTGCACGGTGCCCGGCTGGTCGTGGTGTCCGATTCAGCGGCGGCGTCGGCCCACGAGCTGCGTGACCTGCTGGTCGCCGAACAGGTGACCGTGGTGGGTCAGACTCCGTCGGCGCTGGCGATGATGCCGGGCGAAGGGCTGGAGTCCGCGACGTTGGTGATGGCGGGGGAGGCATCCCCGAACGAAATCGTGGACAAGTGGGCGCCCGGACGGGTGATGATCAACGCCTACGGCCCGACCGAAGCCACTATCTACGCCGCGATCAGCGCGCCGATGAAGGCCGGCGAGGGCGCCCCGATCGGTGTGCCGGTGCCGGGTGCGGCGTTGTTCGTGCTGGACAAGTGGCTACGACCGGCCCCCGAGGGCGTGGTCGGTGAGTTGTACATCGCCGGCCGCGGGGTGGCCGTCGGTTATCTGCGCCGGGCCGGTCTGACCGCGTCGCGGTTCGTCGCGTGCCCGTTCGCCGGCGCGGATGCGCCCGGACAGCGCATGTATCGCACCGGCGACCTGGTGCGCTGGGGCGCCGATGGGCAGTTGCAGTACCTGGGGCGGGCCGACGAGCAGGTTAAGATCCGCGGTTTCCGCATCGAACTCGGCGAGGTTCAGGCCGCGCTGGCCGCCCTCGACGGGGTGCAGGCCGCGGCGGTGATCGCGCGCGAAGACCGTCCGGGTGACAAGCGGCTGGTCGGGTACGTCACGGTCACCGGCGATGTGGACACCGCGCAGCTGCGCAGCGCGCTGGGCGAGCGGCTGCCGGGCTACATGGTTCCGACCGCGGTGGTCGTGCTCGACACGTTGCCTCGGACGGTCAACGGCAAGCTCGACAAACGCGCACTGCCGGCACCGGAATACCAGAGTGCGGTCCGATACACCCCGCCCGCGACACCCACCGAGGAGATCGTGGCCGGGATCTACGGCCAGGTGCTCGGCATTGAGCGGGTCGGCGTCGAGAACTCCTTCTTCGACCTGGGCGGCGATTCGCTGTCGGCGATGCGAGTCGTCGCCGCGATCAACACCGCGTTCGATTCCAGCCTCTCGGTGCGCACGCTGTTCGAGGCGCCGTCGGTTCGCACCATGAGCCAGCGCCTGGACAGTGACGACGACTCGGACGAGACCGATGCCAACGGCCCGAGTTACGTTGTGGTGCACGGTCGCGACACCGAAGAGCTTCGTGCCAGCGACCTCACGCTGGACAAGTTCATCGACGAGACGACGCTGCTCAACGCTCCGACGCTGCCGGGCCCGAGCGCCGAGGCGCGCACGGTGTTGTTGACCGGGGCAACCGGCTTCCTGGGACGCTACCTGGCCCTGGAGTGGCTCAAGCAACTGAAACGTGTTGACGGCAAGCTGATTTGCCTGGTGCGAGCCGGCTCCGATCAGGAGGCATGGCGTCGTCTGGAGAAGACATTCGACAGCGGCGACCCGCGGCTGATGGACCACTTCCACCAGCTGGCCGCCGACCATCTCGAGGTCATCGCCGGCGACAAGGGCGAAGCCAACCTGGGTCTCGACGAGCAGACCTACCAACGACTGGCCGACACCGTCGATCTCATCGTCGACTCGGCCGCCGTGGTCAACCAAGTGCTGCCCTACCGAGAGCTGTTCGGGCCCAACGTCGTTGGCACCGGCGAACTGATCAAGTTCGCGCTGACCTCGCGGATGAAGCCCTACGCCTACGTGTCGACCTCCGACCTCGGCCGCCAGGTCGAGCCCGCGCTGTTCACCGAGGACGCCGACATCCGGGTGATCAGTCCCACCCGCGTCCTGGACGGCAGCTTCGCCAACGGCTACGGCAACAGCAAGTGGGCCGGTGAGGTGCTGCTGCGGGAGGCCAATGAGCAGTTCGGCCTTCCGGTTTCGGTGTTCCGGAGCGGCATGATCCTGTCCGACGTCAGCTACGCGGGCCAGTTCAACATGACCGACGTCGTCACCCGGATGATCCTGAGCCTGGTGGCCACCGGCGTCGCGCCCGCTTCGTTCTACAAGCGCGACGAGAACGGCAATCGGCAGCGGACGCATTACGACGCGCTGCCAGTCGAGTTCGTCGCCGAGGCGATCGCCACCCTCGGGGCCCAAGTGGTCGACGGGTTCGAGACCTACCACGTGATGAACCCGCACGACGACGGCATCGGAGTCGACACCTGTGTCGACTGGTTGATCGAGGCCGGCTATCCGATCCAGCGCATCGACGACTTCGCGGAGTGGGTGCGGCAATTCGAGATCGGCCTGCGCGCTCTGCCGGATCGGCAGCGGCAGCACTCCGTGCTGCAGATGCTGCAGCTGATGCTGCACAACCCCGAGCAGATCCAGCCGCTCGAGCCGACGCGCGGGTCGTTCGCGCCGACCGACCGTTTCCGTGCTGCGGTGCAGGAAGCGAAGATCGGTGCTGACAACGACATCCCGCAGATCTCGGCATCGGTGATCATCAAGTACGTCACCGACCTGCAGCTGGTGGGACTGCTCTAGTCGTGCGCTCGTGACGCAGTTTCCTTCCCGTCCGGGAACCGAACGCGTTTTATGTCGTGACCTGGCGGGCGCGGTGCATCTGGCGCCCGCGGCCGAGCTCATCGACCGCACCTCGGCATACGGGGTCGCATTTCGTGACAACGAGGTCCTGCTTACCAAAGAGCAAGCAGGCGATGGGTTTTGGGACTTGCCGGGCGGAGGCGTGGACGAGGGGGAGTCGTTCGTCGCGGCGCTGGAGCGCGAACTGTGCGAAGAGACCGGGTTGTCGCTGACATCCGCGCCCCGGCCCATCTGTCAATTCGAAGAGCACTTCTTCGAGCGCACCCGGGGCGAGGCGTGGCGATCGCGGCGGCATTTCTATGTGATCGGCGTCTGTGGCAGCGTCCGCACTGATGGCAATGGTGACGACTTGGCGGGTGCGGCTTTTCTGCGGGTCGAGGACACCCGGATCGCGCCGGTCGCGGCCGCGGTGATTCAGATTGCGCGCGATACCTTGGAAAAGTCGACGGCTGACTACGATTAGCCATGAACACGAAGACGTGGCGCCAGTATACCGGAGTGCTCAGACGATGACAACAGCCCGCGTCCCCGGACTGCCGCTCGGCGAGGCCAAGGCCGCCGCCGACGAGGCCGCCGTCCCCGACTACATGGCCGAGCTCAGCATCTTCCAGGTGTTGCTGAACCATCCGCAGCTGGCGCGCGCGGTCAACGACCTGCTGGCGACCATGCTGTGGCACGGTTCGCTCGACGCCCGGCTACGAGAGCTGGTGATCATGCGGGTCGGTTGGCTCACCGCGTGCGAATACGAGTGGACGCAACACTGGCGCGTCGCCACCCGGTTGGGCGTGACGACCGACGACCTGCTCGGTGTGCGCGATTGGCAAGGGTACGACGCATTCGGGCCTACCGAGCGCGCGGTGCTGGCGGCCACCGACGACGTGGTGCGCGACGGTACGGTCAGTGCCGAGAGCTGGGCGGCATGCGAGCGCGAATTACGCGGCGACAAAACGACTCTCGTGGAGCTTGTCGCCGCGATCAGCGCGTGGCTGATGGTCTCGTCGATACTGAAAAGCCTGGACGTCCCGCTGGAGGAGGGCGTGGGCGGCTGGCCGCCCGACGGGCGCTCACCCGCGAGTTGATTGCCATGCCCGGCAATAACTCCTAGCGTCGAGGAATGCGAACCAGAGTCGCCGAGCTGCTCGGTGTGGAGTTCCCGATATGCGCGTTCAGCCACTGTCGCGACGTCGTCGCCGCGGTCACCAACGCGGGCGGTTTCGGCGTCCTGGGTGCGGTCGCACACAGCCCGCAACGGCTACAGAGCGAGCTGACCTGGATCGAGGAGCAGACCGGCGGCAAGCCTTACGGGGTCGACTTGCTCCTGCCGCCCAAATACGTCGGCGCCGAGCAAGGCGGAATCGAGGCGAAGCAAGTCAGGGAGTTACTTCCCGAGGAGCACCGCGCGTTCGTCGAAGAGCTGCTGGGCCGCTACGGCATCACGGCGCCTGCCGAACCGCCGCGCGCGTCCGGCGGCGGCCTCAACATCTCGCCAAAGGGTTACGAGCCACTCTTGGAAGTGGCCTTCGCACATGACATTCGGCTGATCGCCAGCGCGCTCGGCCCGCCGCCGGCCGACCTCGTCGAACGCGCACACGGCCACGACGTGCTGGTCGCCGCACTGGCCGGCACCACCGCGCACGCACGCCGGCACGCCGCGGCCGGCGTCGACCTGATCGTCGCGCAAGGCACCGAAGCGGGCGGCCACACCGGCGAGGTGGCGACCATGGTGCTGGTTCCCGAAGTCGTCGATGCCGTCGCGCCGGTCCCGGTGCTGGCGGCGGGTGGGATCGCCCGCGGCCGCCAGATCGCGGCCGCCCTGGCCCTGGGCGCCGAGGGCGTGTGGTGCGGCTCGGTCTGGCTGACCACCGAGGAGGCCGAGACCGACCCGGTGGTCAAGGAGAAGTTCCTGGCCGCCAGTTCGTCGGACACCGTGCGATCGCGGTCGATGACGGGCAAGCCCGCGCGGATGCTTCGGACGGCCTGGACCGAGGAATGGGAGCGGCCGGAAAACCCGGCCCCGCTCGGCATGCCGCTGCAAACCACCCTGGTCACCGAACCGCAGGTGCGCATCAACCAGGCGGCCGCCCATCCTGGGGCCAAAGCGCGCGAACTGGCAACCTATTTCGTCGGCCAGGTGGTCGGTTCGCTCGACAAGGTCCGGCCGACCCGTTCGGTGATGCTCGACATGATCGAGGAGTTCGCCGAAACCATCGGACGGCTGGAGAGCTTGACCGACGACTGAGCCACGGGGCCGCGGGTGAGCCGCGCCACTCAGGCTCCGTATTGGTGCAGCTCAGCGGCGCACGACCTGACAAAAAGCTGTGAGGACGCCCAGAACTTTGGCAGCACGGGCCAGATGGCATTGACCGGGTTGGGGCAGTCGTGGAGTATTATCGAAGCACCTCGTTAGGTGAGGCGGCTGCACGAACACAGGCCACTGACCCCGAACGTCGAAAGACGCCCCGGGTCAGGACAGCTCCTCCCGGCTTAAGGGTTGAGCCAAAGTGGCTTCCGGAGTTCCGGACAGGTCGTGCGGTGCCAAAGCTCTGACGAGCGGGGTGCGGATTTCCGGCGGTCGCCGGATTCTGAGCTCTGTGCGCGCAAACAGGCGCGGGTAGCCGCACGCGCCGTGGCCGTAGAGGAGGTGAGGGACGCATGAGTTCCAGTGGCAGTCCGGATGGATATCCCGGACACGTTCCGTCCCGATCCGACCCTCGGTCCGTCGCCTTGAGCTAACGAATCAACTTACCGCTCAAGCGTTCTCGGATCGGAACCGTGATGGGTCGGGACACATCAGTCCAGTCAGCACCCGTTTGCAATTCCGTTAGGAGACGATCATGACCGCAGTACTCTTCGACGAAGTAGTTGCCGTAGCGCCCGTCCGCAACCTGCGCGTCGTGCGCGACACCACCCCGGCGCAGGCGCCCGCTGCCAAGAAGGTGACCCGTCAGGTCCAGGCCCGGCACTTCGGCGCCGGCGACCCGCTGGTGGACGGCGCGGCCCGGCTGCTGAGCATCCCGGTCCGGCACGTCTACGCCGCGCTGTGGCGCGTTGGTGTGCTCGAAGTTCGGGCATGAGGTTGGCCTACCGCGAAACTGCATCTGCCGGGGTTCTCACTCGGTGTTTGGGCAGGCAGTTGCAGTCTCGCGGTAGAGTCGAGCGGCGTCGATCCGGCAATCACCGGGGAGCCTTCGGAAGAACAGCCCGCACGGCCCAGTAGACCCGAACGGTTAGGCCCGTCATAGCCCGAATCGAGCGGCCACGCGTAAGCGCGGCAAGCGGGGTGGTACCGCGGTGCTCGCGCAGGTTGCGCGACCTCGTCCCCGGCCTGACCGTAGGCACGCAGGAGGCGACGCGCACCGTGACCGAAAACGTTGACGCCAGGGCTTATCCGAAGCTGGCCGGGGGAGCCCCCGACTTCCCGGCGCTGGAACTCGAGGTCCTCGACTACTGGACTCGTGACGACACCTTCCGGGCCAGCATCGCGCACCGCGACGGCGCCGAAGAGTACGTGTTCTACGACGGGCCACCCTTCGCCAATGGGCTGCCGCACTACGGGCACCTGCTCACCGGCTACGTGAAAGATATTGTCCCGCGGTATCGCACGATGCGCGGGTACAAGGTGGACCGCCGATTCGGCTGGGACACCCACGGGCTGCCCGCCGAGCTCGAAGTCGAACGCCAACTCGGCATCACCGACAAGTCCCAGATCGACGACATGGGCATCGCGGCGTTCAACGAGGCCTGCCGAGAATCGGTGCTGCGCTACACCGACGAGTGGCAGGCCTATGTCACCCGCCAGGCCCGCTGGGTCGATTTCGACAATGACTACAAGACGTTGGACCTGCCCTACATGGAGTCGGTGATCTGGGCGTTCAAACGGCTGTGGGACAAGGGCCTGGCCTACGAAGGCTACCGGGTGTTGCCGTACTGCTGGCGCGACGAAACCCCGTTGTCCAACCACGAATTGCGGATGGACGACGACGTCTATCAGAGTCGGCAGGACCCGGCCTTGACGGTCGGCTTCAAGGTCGTCGGGGGCGAGCTGGACGGCGCCTATCTGCTGGTGTGGACGACGACGCCGTGGACCCTGCCGTCCAACCTGGCCGTTGCCGTCAACCCGGACGTGACCTACGTCGAGGTCGAGGTCGAGGTCGAGGTCGGAGATCGGCGCTTCGTGCTCGCCGAGGCGCGGCTGGGCGCCTACGCAAAAGAACTCGGCCTCCAGGATGGCCAGGCGCCCGAGGTGCTCGGCAGCTATGCGGGCACGGACCTGTTGGGGACCCGCTACCTGCCGCCGTTCCCGTACTTCATGGACCCAGAACCGGGGCGAGCCAATGCGTTCCAGGTGTTGCCGGGTGACTTCGTCACCACCGAGGACGGCACCGGGATCGTGCACATGGCGCCGGCCTACGGTGAGGACGACATGGCGACCACCGACAAGGTGGGCATCGTGCCGGTCACCCCGGTCGACTCCAAGGGCCGCTTCGACGCCACCGTCCCGGACTATAAGGGTCAGCACGTCTTCGACGCCAACCCGCATATCATCCGCGACCTGAAGAATGGCAGTGGGCCCGCAGCTGGCAACGGAGCGGTACTGATCCGCCACGAAACCTACGAGCACCCCTACCCGCATTGCTGGCGATGCCGCAATCCGCTGATCTATCGGGCGGTTTCGTCATGGTTCGTCACGGTCACCGAATTTCGGGATCGCATGGTCGAATTGAACCAGCAGATCACCTGGTACCCCGAACACGTCAAGCACGGCCAATTCGGTAAGTGGCTGCAGGGCGCCCGAGACTGGTCGATCTCGCGAAATCGCTACTGGGGCAGCCCGATTCCGGTGTGGAAATCCGACGACCCGGCGTACCCGCGGATCGACGTCTACGGCAGCCTCGACGAGCTGGAGCGCGATTTCGGGGTGCGGCCCACCAATTTGCACCGGCCCTACATCGACGAGCTCACCCGGCCCAACCCGGACGACCCCACCGGCGCCAGCACGATGCGGCGCATCCCCGACGTGCTCGACGTGTGGTTCGACTCGGGCTCGATGCCGTATGCCCAGGTGCACTATCCATTCGAGAATGCGGACTGGTTCGACACCCACTATCCGGGCGACTTCATCGTGGAATACATCGGGCAGACCCGGGGCTGGTTCTACACGCTGCATGTGCTTGCCACCGCTCTGTTCGACCGGCCCGCGTTCAAAACCTGTGTGGCACACGGGATCGTGCTGGGTTCCGACGGTCAGAAGATGAGCAAGTCGCTGCGCAACTACCCGGACGTCAGCGAGGTTTTCGACCGCGACGGTTCCGACGCGATGCGCTGGTTCCTGATGGCCTCGCCGATCCTGCGCGGCGGCAACCTGATCGTCACCGAGCAGGGCATCCGCGACGGCGTGCGTCAGGTGCTGCTGCCGCTGTGGAATGCCTATAGCTTCCTGGCCCTCTACGCGCCGAAAGTCGGTACCTGGCGCACTAATTCGGCTAACGTGCTGGACCGCTACATCCTGGCCAAGCTGGCGGTGCTGCGCGACGAGCTGACCGGCTCGCTGGACGTCTGTGACATCTCCGGGGCCTGCGAACAGCTACGTCAGTTCACCGAGGCGCTGACGAATTGGTATGTGCGACGGTCACGTTCGCGATTCTGGGCGGAAGACCCCGACGCCATCGACACGCTGCACACCGTGCTGGAGGTCGTTTCGCGACTGGCCGCCCCGCTGCTTCCTTTGGACACCGAGATCATCTGGCGCGGTCTTACCGGCGGACGTTCGGTGCACCTGACCGACTGGCCGCGAGCCGACGGGCTGCCGGCGGACGCCGGTCTGGTCGCCGCGATGGACCAGGTTCGCGAGGTGTGTTCGGCCGCGTCGTCATTGCGGAAAGCCAAGAAGCTACGGGTGCGGCTGCCCCTGCCGAAACTGACTGTCGCAGTGGAGGATCCACAGCTGCTGGTGCCGTTCACCGACTTGATCGCCGACGAGCTCAACGTCAAGAGCGTGGAGCTGACCGACGCGATCGACACCTACGGCCGCTTCGAGCTCACCGTCAACGCGCGGGTCGCCGGGCCGCGGCTGGGCAAGGACGTGCAAGCCGCCATCAAAGCGGTCAAGGCCGGCGACGGCGTCGTCAATCCCGACGGCACGCTGACGGCCGGCCCCGCGGTGCTGCAGCCCGAGGAGTACAGCTCGCGACTGGTGGCCGCCGATCCGGAGTTCACCGCGGCGCTGCCCGGAGGAGCCGGTCTGGTCGTGCTGGACGGCACGGTGACCCCGGAGCTGGAGGCCGAAGGCTGGGCCAAGGACCGGATCCGCGAGCTGCAGGAGCTGCGCAAGTCGACCGGGCTGGACGTCTCCGACCGCATCCGCGTGGTGATGTCGGTGCCCGCCGAACGGGCCGACTGGGCCAAGACGCATCGCGACCTGATCGCCGGTGAAATCCTGGCCACCAGCTTCGAGTTCGGCGATCCCGGCGACGCGGCGGAGATCGGCGACGGCGTGCGGGTCGAGATCGCCAAGGCCTAGGCGAGCGTCGCGGCGGCCGCCAGGGTGACGTATTGCATGGTGAAGTCGCCGCCGACCGAGTCGATGACGGCTCCCACGGCTTCGCCCACGGTTGCCACCTCAGCCGGCCCGAGCAGGGTGAGTTGGCCGGTGGTGGCCAGATGGTCCAGCCACTCGTCGCGCGTATAGCGCCGCTGCCATTCGAACCGCCACTGCTCGGGTTCGGCGAAGCCGCCCGCTGTCCTGATGCCCTCCAGTGCCCTGGCGAGATTTTCCTCTTGCAGTTGGATGCCGGGTGTTCGCAACGGCGCGTCGGGAGCCACCCGCTCCAGCACATCCTCGAAGGCCTGGGCGATTTCGCTCGGCGGGTCGAAGACATGCCAGTACGTGGCCAGCAGCCCGTGGGGCCGCAGTACCCGTGCGGCCTTGGCGGCGCCCAACACGGGATCCACCCAATGCCAGGCCTGCCCGGCGACGACCGCGTCGAAAGTCCGGCCGGCCGGGTCCCAGGTCTCGAAGTTGCCGATCTCGACCTCGATGCCGCTGCGCCTGGCCACCTCGGCCATCCGCGGGTCCGGGTCGACACCGAGCACGGTGACACCGGCCTGCCGGTACTGCCGCGCGCCGATACCGGTGCCGCAGCCGACGTCCAGGAATTCGGCGCCCGGGCTGGTGGCGACGACGCGCTGTATCAGTGCGTCGGGGTAGCGGGGCCGGGCCCGGTTGTAGCGCTCGGCGTCCACCCCGAAGGACTCCGCGACGTCACGGAGCAGGTGTGGCTGGCGGTCGGAGGGCGAGGGTTCGGTCGAGACAGGAGGCATGACTTCGTTGTACCCCTCGATGCTGTGCGGTCGAACTCGCTACGACGAAAGCTCGTTTTCAGCAAGCGATTCGGGTTGCGTCCGATAGCCGAGCGGAAACTAGATTTTGACCGCGCGCCAGCGCAGCCTGCCGCCGCGGGCCTCGACCTCGACATAGCCAAATCCCGCCGCGCGCAACCGATCCGGCAGGGTGTCGGGCGAGACGGTGTTGCAGATGTCGCGGAAATGCAGGATCCGAAACCGCAGCGAATTCACGCTGTCGCTGCCGGCGAACACGCCGCCGGGCCGTAACACCCGGAAAGCCTCGGCGAATAACCGGTCCTGCAGCTCCACGGTTGGAACGTGGTGCAGCATCGTGAAAGACACCACCGAGCTGAACTCGTCGGCCGGCAGCCCGGTCTTGGTGGCGTCGCCGTTGATGATTCGCGCCCGGTCGCCGTGGAGCCGCTGCAGTCGTTGTGCCATCGGGGTGTCGATCTCCACCGCGGTGTACGTCGGCGCCCTGTCGACCAGCACCCGAAGGATGGCGCCGTAGCCGGGCCCGATTTCCAGGGCGTTGTCGCCGAGGTCTACGTCGGCCAGCACCCAGGGCAGCAGGTCGTCCTTGACCGCTGCGGCCCACCTCTCCGAGCTGCAGATCCGCCGGTGCGCGAGGTTCATGGCCATGGGAAAACGGTAGCTCAGTAGCGCAATAGCATTTATCGGATGGAGTCGCGTTGGGTCCTGCACCTGGACATGGACGCGTTCTTCGCCTCCGTCGAGCAGCTCACCCGGCCGACCCTGCGCGGCCGGCCGGTGCTGGTCGGTGGGCTGGGCGGCCGCGGAGTGGTGGCCGGCGCGAGCTACGAGGCACGGGTGTTCGGGGCGCGCTCGGCCATGCCGATGCACCAGGCCCGCCGCATGATCGGTGTGGCGGCGGTGGTGCTGCCGCCGCGCGGGGTGGTCTACGGGGTCGCCAGCCGGCGGGTGTTCGACGCCGTGCGCGCCCTGGTGCCGGTCGTCGAGCAGCTGTCGTTCGACGAGGCGTTCGGGGAACCGCCGCAGCTCGCCGGGGCGTCCGCCGAGGACGTCGAGGAGTTCTGCGAGGGGTTGCGGCGACGGGTGCGCGACGAGACCGGGCTGATCGCGTCGGTCGGCGCGGGCTCGGGAAAGCAGATCGCCAAGATCGCCTCCGGCCTGGCCAAACCCGACGGCATCCGGGTGGTCGGGCGCGCCGAGGAGCGGTTGCTGCTCGACCGGTTGCCGGTGCGGCGGCTCTGGGGAATCGGCCCGGTCGCCGAGGAGAAGCTGAACCGGCTCGGCATCGAGACGATCGGCCAGCTGGCCGCGTTGACCGACGCCGAGGTCGCCAACATTCTCGGCGCGACGGTCGGGCCGGCGCTGCACCGGCTGGCCCGCGGCATCGACGACCGCCCCGTCGCCGAACGCGCCGAAGCCAAGCAGATCAGCGCCGAATCCACCTTCGCCGTCGACCTGACCAGCCTCGAGCAGCTGCACGACGCGATCGAGCCGATCGCCGAGCACGCGCATCAACGCCTGCTGCGCGACGGCCGCGGCGCGCGCACCGTCACGGTGAAGCTGAAGAAGTCCGACATGAGCACGCTGACCCGCTCGGCGACCTTGCCGTACGCGACCACCGAGCCCGGCGCGCTGGTTGCGCTGGCCCGGCGGCTGCTGCTGGATCCGCGCGAGATCGGGCCGATTCGCCTACTCGGCGTTGGGTTTTCGGGTTTGAGCGACGTGCGCCAGGAGTCGCTGTTTCCCGACCTCGAGCTCGCGGCGCCGGAGTCGGACGCACACCACTCCTTCCAGACAGCAACAGAAACCGCGACTGACGCGATGTTCGCGCCGGCCGCGGAGGCCTCACCGTGGCGGGTGGGAGATGACGTAGCGCACCGCGACCTCGGGCACGGCTGGGTGCAGGGCGCCGGCCATGGCGTCGTCACCGTGCGGTTCGAAACCCGGGGTTCCGGGCCGGGCCTGGCCCGAACGTTCCCCATCGGCAGCGCCGACCTGGCGAAAGCCAACCCGGTGGACTCCCTGGACTGGAGTGACTACCTGGGCGCGCTCACCGCCGACGCGTCAGCCCCAGCGGGCGACGACGTCGGCGACGGGTAGCCCCGCGGCCAGCGCGGCCATCACCAGCACGCGGGCCTGCGGCGGCCGCAACGTGGGCACCATCACGGCGCCGGCTTCGACCAGGTCGTGGCCGGGGCCGTAGCCCGCGCTGACCCCGCCCCCGGGTACCCGGGTGGACACCGCGACGACGATCCCGTCGGCACAGTGCCGGCGCACCCCGTCGACCACCGCGGCCCCGGCGTTGCCCGAGCCCAGCGCTTCCAGCACGACGGCGTGCGCTCCGGCGGCCACGAACGCGTCCAGCGCCACCGAATCACTGCCCAGGTAGGCCGCGACGATGTCGACCCGAGGCGCGTCGGCGGCCCGCAGTTCACCCAGGTAAGTGCGGGTCTTGGCGCCGGTCAGCGTCACGCCACCCGGCGTCGTGCCGACCAGCTCGCCGGCGAAGCCGCTCAGATCCTGGGTGGCCATCTTGTGCAAGCCCAGCGGTTGCAGCACCCGGCCGGCGAACGACACCAGCACCCCGAGGCCACGCGTGGCCGGGCTGGCCGCCACCGCCATCGCGTCGCGCAGATTGGCGGCGCCGTCCGAGTCGGGGGCGTCGGCGCTGCGCACCGCCCCGGTCAGGACGACCGGCGGGTCACCCCCATAGGTGAGGTCGAACCACAGCGCGCTTTCCTCCATGGTGTCGGTGCCGTGCGCGACGACCACACCCTCGGCGCCGCCGTCGACCGCGGCCCGCACGGCGTCGCCTATCCGGTCCCAGTCGGCCCTCGTCAGCTCCGAGCTGTCCACCGCCATCAGGTCGACGACGTCGACATCGAGGCCGGCGGTCAGGTCGGATCCGCTTCGGCTGGGCCGGCGCACACCGTCGGCGCCGGTGCTCGTCGAAATCGTGCCGCCGGTGGTGATAACGGTGAGCCGACCCATAGTCGAATCATCCCGCACGTGCCGGGGCGGCGAGGCCGCACCCAACCGGGCCGGGTACTAGGGGATGATGGGGGCGTGCCCGAAGAACCAACAGGATCGGCCGAGCCGGTGACGTCAGCGGAGGAGGCTGAAACGTCCGGCGAAGTGGCAGCACCCGAAACCCCTGCGCCGCAGTCCGCTCCACGGCGGCTGCGGCTACTGGTGTCGGTTGCGGCCGTCGTCCTGGCGCTCGACGTCATCACCAAGGTGCTCGCGGTCAGGCTGCTGCCACCCGGACAGCCGGTCTCGATCATCGGCGACACGGTGACCTGGACCTTGGTGCGCAATTCGGGGGCCGCGTTCTCGATGGCGACCGGGTACACGTGGGTGTTGACGCTGATCGCGACCGGTGTGGTGGCCGGGATCTTCTGGATGGGCCGGCGGCTGGTGTCGCCATGGTGGGCGGTCGGCCTCGGCATGATCCTCGGCGGCGCCACGGGCAACCTGGTCGATCGCTTCTTCCGCGCGCCGGGCCCGCTGCGCGGGCACGTCGTGGATTTTCTATCGATCGGGTGGTGGCCGGTGTTCAACGTCGCGGATCCCGCCGTGGTGGGCGGCGCGATCCTGCTCGTCGTGCTGTCGGTGTTCGGCTTCGATTTCGACACCGTCGGACGGCGTAAGCCCGGCGAGAACACCGAAGGCCGGGATCAGGCCGACCAGGCCCAATGACCGAGCGCTCGATGCCCGTTCCCGAGGGCTTGGCGGGCATGCGTGTTGACGCCGGCTTGTCGCGCCTGCTGGGGTTGTCGCGCAGCGCCGTGGCCGCCATCGCCGAGGACGGCGGCGTCGAACTCGACGGGGTGCAGGCGGGCAAGTCCGACCGCCTGACGCCCGGCGTCTGGCTTCAGGTGCGGCTGCCCGAGGCGCCGGCGCCGCTGGAGAACACCCCGGTCGACATCGAGGGCATGACGATCCTGTATTCCGACGACGACATCGTCGTCGTCGACAAGCCGGCCGCGGTCGCCGCGCACGCCTCGGTGGGCTGGAGCGGGCCCACCGTGCTGGGTGGCCTGGCCGCCGCGGGTTTCCGGATCACCACCTCGGGCGTGCACGAGCGGCAGGGCATCGTGCATCGCCTCGACGTGGGCACCTCCGGGGTGATGGTGGTGGCGATCTCCGAGCGGGCCTACACGCTGCTCAAGCGCGCATTCAAGCAGCGCACTGTCGACAAGCGCTATCACGCTCTGGTGCAAGGACATCCGGACCCGTCCAGCGGAACCATCGACGCGCCGATCGGGCGCCACCGCGGTGGCGAATGGAAGTTCGCGGTCACCCAGAACGGCCGGCACAGCGTCACCCATTACGACACCGTGGAAGCGTTCGTCGCCGCCAGCCTGCTCGACGTACAGCTGGAAACCGGGCGCACCCACCAGATTCGGGTGCACTTCGCCGCGTTGCATCATCCCTGCTGCGGTGACCTCGTCTACGGCGCGGACCCGAAGCTTGCGAAATCACTTGGGCTGCAACGTCAATGGCTGCACGCGCGGTCGCTGGGGTTCGCGCATCCGGCCGACGGGCGGTGGGTGGAATTCGTCAGCCCGTATCCGGCCGACTTGCAGCACGCGTTGAGCGTGCTGCGCGACGAGGGCTGATCAGCCGGGCTTGCGGGCCCGCACCAGAACCCGCGTCGCGTGCGCGACGAAGGGCCCGTCGGATTCGATGCGGTCATGCAGCTCCCGCAGCCGATCGAGGTAGCGCTCGACCGTGAAATCCGGCACCCACCAGATCACCTTGCGCAGGACGTAGACCACCGCGCCGATATCGAAGTACTCCTGGCGCAGCCGTTCCGGACGCATGTCGACGATCTCGAGCCCGGCTGCCCGCGCCGCCGCGCTTTCGTTGTCCGGGTGTCGCGGATCCCGCGCTTCGGGCTGTGTCCCAAGGAAGAACTCGATCAGCTCGGACACCGTCCCGGGTCCGATGTGCTGAGCCAGGTAGGTGCCCCCGGGTCGTAACACCCGGGCGATCTCGGGCCAGAACAGCGTGTGCGGATGGCGGCTGGTAACCAGGTCGAAGGCGTCGTCGCCGAACGGCAGCAGCGACTCGTCCGGCGTGGCCACCACCACGACACCGTGCGGATGCAGCCGCTCGGTGGCCAGGGCCACGTTCGGCGGCCACGACTCGACGGCGGCCATGGTGGGCGGGAAGGGTCCGGCACCGGCCAGCACTTCGCCGCCGGTCTGCAGATCCACCGCGGCCGACACGGTGCCGTACTCGCTGCCGATCAGTCGCTGGTAACCCCACGACGGCCGTTCCTCGGTAGCGCGCCCGTCCAGCCAGGAGAAGTCCCAGCCGTCAACGGATACCGTATTGGCTTCTGCGACCAGGTCTTCGAATGTGCGGCCCATGCTAGAAATTGTCGGGCTCAAGACGTCGAACAGACAAACTTGGTGCCGTTGAAGTCCAGTGTTACCTGGCCCTGGTGCTCCCAGTACTCGGAGCCCTGCCGGCCGTATCTCGCGCCGCTGCCCGACGGCAGGATGAACAGGATCAGCTGGGTGCCTTTCCAATCGAGCACCGCCGTTTGCGGGTCGAACTGGTTGTAGAACTGGGCGGTCAGCGGGCCGGATGTGGCGGGGCAGCGGTAGGTGACGACCGGCGGGGCTGCCGTGGCGGGGTCGGCGATGGCCAACTGCACCAGCCGCGTCTGATAGGCCTGCAGCACACAGGTATGCACATCGGCATTGCGGGCGCAGTCGTCACGGCCCGACGCCCAGCTGGTCTGCGCGGCCGCTACGGCGGATTGGTCCGTGCCGGGGCGGGCCAACGCCCGCCGGTAGGCGTCGCCTAGTTGGCGCTCGAGGTCGAACAGATGCGAGTCGGTGCAGATAGGCTGTTGCGCGGCGTTCGCCGGTTTGGTGCAGTCGACGGCTGCGGGTATCGGAGGGGGACTGCCGCTGGTGGGCGCCGCGGATGGCGAGCCGGATGCCGGGTGGCTGGGCGGGGAGCTGGGGGCTGCATTGTTGTTGGTCGCGGAGGTGCACGCGCCCACTAACACCACCAGCACGGCGGCGATGACTGCGATCGGCCTCATACGTGCTGACTACCGGCTGCGACGAGTTCATCGTGCGCGACACGCCCGTGCGCCGCCAAAATTCATAGGCGCTGCCTGGCTTAGAGGGCGGCGGTGCCGGCCTCGCCGGATGCGATCTCGGGGGCAAGGGGTGCGATGGCGTTCAGAATGTCCGTCACCGTTTTCGGCGGTACTCCCGCCGCGGCCAGGGCGTCGGCCAAATGCCCGGCCACCAAACTGAAGTGGTGCATCGTGATGCCGCGACCCTGGTGCACTTGTTTCATCGGGGCGCCGAGGTAGGGCTCCGGGCCGCGAGCGCGGCCGCGAAGAACTCCACCTGCTTGCCCTTGAGGCGGTTCATATTCGTTCCGGTAAAGAAGCCGGACAGTTGATCGTCGGCGAGCACCCGCACGTAGAAGTCCTCGACGACGACTTCGAGCGCCTCGTGCCCGCCGATGCGGTGGTAGATGGTTGTCGGCTCCAACTTGCGGAACGATGCCGAGAGTTTCATGTAACCAGCGGACCACCTCGTCGTTGCCCCTCAGTTAGTCCGTGATCACGCTCGGATTGCCCGACGTAACAAGCCGATTGCCGCCTGATACCGGCATCTTCGATTGCTCGGTGAGAGGATTCGGCTCGTTCAGGAGACGGCCATCATTCGTCGCCGTCGCGCAATGCCCTAGGTTGGCTCTATGACCCACGTCACACCATCCGCCGTAAGGAGCGACAACCGATGAACCTTGGTGACTTGACGAACTTGGTGGAAAAGCCATTCGCGGTGGTCTCCAACATCATCAATACCCCCAACTCGGCCGGGCGATATCGCCCCTTCTATCTGAGGAATCTGCTTGACGCCGTCCAGGGCCACAGCCTCAACGAGGCCGTCGACGGCAAGACCGTCCTGATCACCGGCGGATCGTCGGGCATCGGGGAGGCCGCGGCGAAGAAGATCGCCGAAGCCGGCGGCCAGGTGGTGCTGGTCGCCCGCACACCGGAGAACCTCGAGAGGGTCGCAGACGAGATCCGCCGCGACGGCGGCGTCGCCCACGTCTACCCGTGCGACCTCTCGGACATGGACGCCATCGCGGCGATGGCCGACAAGGTGCTCAGCGAGCTTGGGGGAGTAGACATCCTGATCAACAACGCGGGCCGGTCCATCCGGCGCTCGTTGGCACTGTCCTACGACCGGATTCACGACTACCAGCGCACGATGCAGCTGAACTATCTGGGCGCGGTCCAGCTCATCCTCAAGTTCATCCCAGGCATGCGCGAGCGTGGTTTCGGGCACATCGTCAATGTCTCGTCCGTCGGCGTGCAGACCCGCGCACCGCGTTTCGGCGCCTACATTGCCAGCAAGTCCGCGCTGGACAGTCTCTGTGACGCGCTGCAAGCCGAAGTGGTGAACGACGACGTCAAGTTCACCACGGTGCACATGGCGCTGGTGCGTACGCCGATGATCAGCCCGACCAAGATGTACGACAAATTCCCGGCGCTGACGCCGGATCAGGCGGCCGGGGTGATCACCGACGCGATCGTGCACCGGCCGCGGCGGGCCAGTTCGCCGTTCGGGCAGTTCGCCGCCGTCGCCGACGCCGTCAACCCGGCGGTGATGGATCGGGTGCGCAACCGGGCGTTCGCCATGTTCGACGACTCTCACGCCGCCAAGGGTGACGAATCCGCTTCCGGTACATCGGCATTCGATAGACGAAGCGAGACGTTCGTGCAGGCGACTCGCGGAATTCACTGGTGACGCGATGAGCCTTCCGAAATCCGGCAGTCAGTCGACCGTCGTCATCACCGGTGCCTCCTCCGGGATCGGCGCCGAACTGGCTCGCGGTCTGGCCCGTCGCGGCTTCCCGCTGGTGCTCGTCGCGCGGCGGCGCGAGCGTCTCGACGAGATCGCCGACGAACTGGGGACCGAATACTCGGTCGCGGTCGAGGTCATGCCGTTGGACCTCAGCGACGTCAAGGGGCGGGCGAAATTGGCCGACCGGCTGCGCGCCGAACCGATCGCGGGCCTGTGCAACAGCGCCGGCTTCGGCACCAGCGGGGTCTTTCACGAGTTGCCGGTCGAACGCGAGAGTGAAGAGGTCACGCTCAACGCGCTGGTGTTGATGGAACTCACGCATGCGGCGCTGCCCGGCATGGTCGAGCGCGGCGCCGGAGCGGTGATGAACATCGCGTCGATCGCCGCGTTTCAGCCGCTTCCCTACATGGCGGTGTACTCCGCGACCAAGGCCTTTGTGCAGACCTTCTCCGAAGCCGTGCACGAGGAGCTGCATGGGACGGGGGTGTCGGTGACGGCGCTGTGCCCGGGCCCGGTGCCCACCGAGTGGGCCGAGATCGCCAACGCCACGCGCTTCAGCGTGCCCCTGGCGCAGGTTTCGCCGGCCGACGTCGCCGAAGCCGCGATCGAGGGGATGCTGTCCGGCAAGCGCACCGTCGTCCCCGGCGTCGTCCCCAAGGTCGTCAGCAACGGCGGCAGGTACACGCCGCGCAGCCTGCTGCTGCCGGCGATCCGCATCGGGAACAGGTTTCGTGGCGGCCCCAGCCGCTGACGCTCGGCAAAACCCGGGGCGCACACCCGCCGCGGGGCTAGGTTGGCGAGATGGCCGCTGTGGAGCTGACCGCCGACGTACCGATGAGCCCGCAGGACATGTGGGATCACGTCTCGGATCTGTCGGACCTGGGCGACTGGCTGACGCTGCACGAGGGGTGGCGCAGCGAGCTGCCCGACGAGATCGCCGAAGGCACCCAGGTCATTGGCGTGGCGCGGGCCAAGGGCATGCGCAACCGGGTGACCTGGACGGTGACCAAGTGGGACCCGCCGCATGAGGTCGCGATGTCCGGCGCGGGCAAGGGCGGAGCGAAGTACGGCGTCACCCTGACCGTGCGGCCCACCGGTGCAGGGGCGACCCTCGGTTTGCGGCTTGAGCTGGGGGGTCGGGCGTTGTTCGGCCCGGTCGGATCGGCGGCGGCCCGCGCGGTCAAGGGCGACGTCGAGAAGTCGCTGAAGAATTTCGTCGAGCTGTACGGCTAACCGCCCGACGCTGGCCCGTGGTGACGTAGTCCGACACCAGGCGGGTTCGCGTCCGGGACCGGTCCAGAAACCGGGCCTCGTCGGCCGCAAGGTGATCGCCATTGCCCCTGCGGTCACCGCACCGTGCCCAGGTCGACGGCGTCGTGCGGAGCGATGTCACCCTCGGCGACGTCATCACCCTCGTCAACGCCATAGCGATGGCCACCGAAACCGCCGGCGACGGCGAGGCGGACCGGATGTTGGCGATCGTCCTCACCGGCATCGCGAAGCCTCAAGAAAAGTCCCGAGACACACTTGCGCGACACGCCGAGAATGCGTCGGTAGTGGGTCATAGACTGGCGTCCCTATGACCGGTTCGTCTGCTCCGAGCGCGAGCGCACCTCGCGGGTCGTCCTTCGTGCACCTGCACAACCACACCGAGTACTCGATGCTCGACGGTGCCGCGAAGATCACGCCGATGCTGGCCGAGGTCCAGCGGCTCGAGATGCCCGCGGTGGGCATGACCGACCACGGAAACATGTTCGGCGCCAGCGAGTTCTACAACGCGGCGACCAAGGTCGGGATCAAGCCGATCATCGGCGTCGAGGCCTACATCGCGCCGGCCTCGCGCTTCGACACCAAGCGCATTCTGTGGGGCGACCCGGGCCAGAAGTCCGACGACGTCTCCGGCAGTGGCGCCTACACCCACATGACGATGGTGGCCGAAAACGCCAGCGGGTTGCGCAACCTGTTCAAGCTGTCGTCGTTGGCCTCCTTCGAGGGTCAGCTCGGCAAGTGGTCGCGGATGGACGCCGAGCTGATCGCCGAACACGCCGAGGGCATCATCGCCACCACCGGGTGCCCGTCGGGTGAGGTGCAGACCCGGCTTCGGCTGGGGCATGAGCGCGAGGCGCTGGAGGCGGCCGCCAAGTGGCGCGAGATCTTCGGTGCCGACAACTTCTTCCTGGAGCTGATGGACCACGGGCTGTCCATCGAGACGCGGGTCCGCGACGGCCTGCTCGAGATCGGCCGCAAGCTCGGCATCCCGCCACTGGCCACCAACGACTGCCACTACGTGACCCGCGACCACTCGCACAATCACGAGGCGTTGCTGTGCGTGCAGACCGGCAAGACGCTCTCGGACCCCAACCGGTTCAAGTTCGACGGGGACGGCTACTACCTCAAGTCGGCCGCCGAGATGCGCGAGCTCTGGGACGGTCAGGTGCCGGGCGCTTGCGATTCCACCCTGCTGATCGCCGAGCGGGTGCAGTCCTACGCAGACGTGTGGGCGCCACGCGACCGGATGCCGGTCTACCCGGTGCCCGAGGGGCACGACCAGGCGACCTGGCTGCACCACGAGGTGATGGCGGGACTGCAGCGGCGATTTCCGTCCGGGGTGGGTCAGGATTACATCGAGCGGGCCGAGTACGAGATCAAGGTCATCTGCGACAAGGGCTTTCCGGCCTACTTCCTGATCGTCGCCGACCTGATCAACCACGCCAAGTCCATCGACATCCGGGTCGGGCCGGGGCGTGGTTCGGCGGCGGGATCGCTGGTGGCCTGGGCGCTGGGCATCACCAACATCGACCCGATTCCGCACGGCCTGCTGTTCGAGCGGTTCCTCAACCCGGAACGGCCGTCGGCGCCCGATATCGATATCGACTTCGACGACCGCCGTCGCGGTGAGATGGTGCGCTACGCCGCCGACAAGTGGGGCTCCGACCGCGTAGCGCAGGTCATCACCTTCGGCACGATTAAAACCAAAGCGGCGCTGAAGGATTCGGCGCGCATCCACTATGGGCAGCCGGGGTTCGCGATCGCCGACCGGATCACCAAGGCGCTGCCGCCGCCAATCATGGCCAAGGACATCCCGCTGTCGGGCATCACCGACCCGTCCCACGAGCGGTTCAAGGAAGCGTCCGAGGTGCGCAGCCTGATCGAGACCGACCCGGACGTGCGCACCATCTACCAGACGGCGCGCGGCCTCGAGGGCCTGATCCGTAACGCCGGCGTGCACGCGTGCGCGGTGATCATGAGCAGTGAGCCGCTGACCGAGGCCATCCCGGTGTGGAAGCGGCCGCAGGACGGCGCCATCATCACCGGCTGGGACTACCCGTCGTGTGAGGCCATCGGCCTGCTGAAGATGGACTTCCTCGGCCTGCGCAACCTGACGATCATCGGCGACGCGCTGGACAACATCAAGGCCAACCGGGGAATTGACCTCGACCTGGAATCGGTGCCGCTCGACGACAAGCCGACCTATGAGCTGCTCGGCCGCGGTGACACCCTGGGTGTGTTCCAGCTCGACGGCGGGCCGATGCGCGACCTGCTGCGCCGGATGCAACCGACCGAATTCAACGACATCGTCGCCGTGCTGGCGCTGTATCGGCCGGGCCCGATGGGCATGAACGCCCACAACGACTACGCCGACCGCAAGAACGCCCGCCAGGCGATCAAGCCGATTCACCCGGAGCTCGAGGAACCGCTGCGCGAGATCCTTTCCGAAACATACGGTTTGATCGTCTACCAAGAGCAGATCATGTTCATCGCCCAGAAGGTCGCCTCCTACTCGATGGGTAAGGCCGATGCGCTGCGCAAGGCGATGGGCAAGAAGAAGCTCGAGGTGCTCGAAGCCGAGTATCAGGGTTTCAAAGAGGGGATGACCGCCAACGGTTTCTCCGAAAAGGCGGTGAAGGCGTTGTGGGACACCATTCTTCCGTTCGCCGGATACGCCTTCAACAAGTCGCACGCGGCGGGCTACGGCCTGGTCTCCTACTGGACCGCCTATCTGAAGGCCAACTACCCGGCCGAGTACATGGCCGGGCTGTTGACATCGGTGGGCGACGACAAGGACAAGGCCGCCGTCTACCTGGCCGACTGCCGCAAGCTGGGCATCACGGTGCTGCCACCGGACGTCAACGAGTCCCTGGTCAACTTCGCGTCGGTCGGCAAGGACATCCGCTTCGGCCTCGGCGCGGTGCGCAACGTCGGTGCCAACGTGGTGGGCTCGCTGATCAAAACCCGAAGCGAGAAAAGCAAATTCACGGATTTCTCGGACTACCTGAACAAGATCGACATCTCCGCGTGCAACAAAAAGGTCACTGAATCGCTGATCAAGGCCGGCGCCTTCGATTCGCTGGGGCACCCCCGCAAGGGGCTGTTCCTGGTGCATACCGACGCCGTCGACTCGGTGCTGGGCACCAAGAAGGCCGAGGCGATGGGCCAGTACGACCTGTTCGGCGGCGGCGACGCGGGCGGGGACGCGGTGTTCACCATCCGGGTGCCCGAGGACGAGTGGGAAGACAAGCACAAGCTCGCCCTGGAGCGGGAAATGCTGGGGCTCTACGTCTCCGGGCATCCGCTCAACGGGGTGGCGCACCTGCTGGCCACCCAGGTCGACACCCAGATCCCGGCGATCCTCGACGGCGACGTCAACAACGAGACCCAGGTGCGGGTGGGTGGCATCCTGGCCTCGGTGAACCGTCGAGTCAACAAGAACGGAATGCCTTGGGCATCAGCCCAATTGGAAGACCTCACCGGTGGCATCGAGGTGATGTTCTTCCCGCACGCATACTCCGCCTACGGCGCCGACATCGTCGACGACGCGGTGGTGCTGGTCAACGCCAAGGTCGCGATCCGCGACGACCGGATCTCGCTGATCGCCAATGAGCTTGTGGTGCCGGACTTTTCCAATGCCCAGCCGAACCGGCCGATCGCGGTCAGCCTGCCCACCCGGCAGTGCACCATCGACAAGGTGAGCGCGCTCAAGCAGGTGCTGGCGCGGCATCCGGGCACCTCGCAGGTGCATCTGCGGCTGATCAGCGGCGACCGGATCACCAGGCTGGAGCTCGATCAGTCGCTGCGGGTGACGCCGTCACCGGCGCTGATGGGCGACCTGAAGGAACTCCTCGGCCCGGGCTGCCTGGGCAGTTAGGCAGCGAAGCGCTCGCCGCCGCGAGTGCGCGGCCAGGGCGGGATTTCGGCCCTTGAGTTCAAGGGGTGGTTGCAACACTTCGTAGTTAGGGGTGTTGATGACGGGTCAGCCTCAGTTGTTGGTGGTGCAGCGGCGGTATTGGGATTTGATCGCTGCGGGATGGTCCTCGGAGGATGCCGGGGTGGCGGTCGGCGTGTCGGCGACGTGCGGTAGCAAGTGGTTTCGCAGGTTTGGTGGTGTGAATCCACGATGGTCAAAGCCTCAAGGACAGCGACGGCCGCGGCTGTCGGCGGATGAGCGTGAACAGATCATGATCGGCACCGCGCACGGTGAGTCGATCCGTTCGATGGCGCGCCGGTTGGGCCGGGCGCCGTCGACGATCATGCGCGAGATTGCCCACAACGGTGTCATGCGAGGGCATGTGGGCCGTTATCGCGCCCGGTATCGGTTCGGGCCCGCCGGGCCGGTTGGGACGCGAAGTCGGGCTACTCGGCGCGCATCGCTCAGCGGCGCAGCGAGCAACGGGCGCGTCGACCCAAGACCGGCAAGTTGGGCCGCTGTGAGCAATTGCGGGCCGAGGTGCAAGCGTTGTTGGTCAACAAGTACAGCCCCGAACAGATCGCCGGGGTATTGACCGCGACCTATCCTGACCGCCCGGAGATGCAGGTGTCCCACGAAACCATCTACCAGGCGCTTTACGTGCAAGGGCGCGGAGAACTGCGCCGGGAACTGAGGACATGCCTGCGCACCGGGCGCGCGTTGCGTAAACCGCGCCGACGGGCCGCGCCGGTGACGGCCGCGGCCGTATCCAAGGCATGGTCAACATCAGTGAGCGGCCCGCCGAAGCTAACGACCGCGCCGTGCCAGGCCATTGGGAAGGAGACCTGATCATCGGCAAGGACCAGGCCTCTCAAATCGGCACGCTGGTTGAACGTTCCACCGGATATGTCCGACTGCTGCACCTACCCCATACCCGTAGCGCCGAGGCCGTCGCCGAGGCCATGATCGCCGCGGTCAAAGACCTGCCCGCCACCTTGCGCCGCACCGTGACCTGGGACCAAGGCCACGAAATGGCCCACCACGCCCGCATCAGCATCGACACCGGCATCGAGGTTTACTTCTGCGATCCCCACTCACCCTGGCAGCGCGGTAGCAATGAGAACACCAACGGCCTACTACGGCAATACTTTCCAAAGGGCACCGACCTTTCGGTGCACGACGCCGAACACCTCGCCTACGTCGCCGACGAACTCAACGGACGACCCCGAAAACGCTTCAACTGGGACAACCCCACCAACCGCCTCAACAAGCTACTGTCCACCCCGACAGACACAACTGTTGCAACCAAACCTTGAATCCACCGCAGATTTTGCGCCGCCAGCGCACACGCAAAGCCGTAGGCACACACTCAATGCGCCGCATCCCTACAGCTGCACCCGGACGATGACGCTGTCGGGCCAGACCCCGCGGGCGCGGGCCCGGCGCAGCTTCTCGCGGATCCCCAGATTCCGGTGCACGTTGGTCACGCCGGGCACCTTGATCAGCGGGACGATATTCCACTGCCAGCCGTAGCGCCGGTGCAGGATCCGATTGGCGCGTTCGGCCTCGGCGCCCGACAACAGCGCGGCGCGCCCGGCCAGCGTCGCCGCCCCGTCGCGAACCCGGCCGCGGTGGTCGCACGCGCGCAGCTCGATGTCGGGATGGGCGGTCAGGCGTTTGGTCTTCGGGCCGACCTTGGTCCGGAACACCAATGCGTCGCCATCCATCGCGAACCAGATCGGGGTGTCGCGGGGTGTGCCGTCGGGCCTAAACGATCGGAGCAGGGCGTAGCGGGCATCGCCGAGTGCGCTGTTGTGCATGGTCTTAGTCAACGACTTAGAGTTGGCTCGAAGTCAAGTACGACGCTGCAGGGAGGTTCGATGGCTGCCGCGGCAACCACCCGGGAGCGGGCGACACTCACGATCGGTGACGTCGCGCGCGAATCCGGGGTGGCCGCGACCACGCTGCGCTATTACGAGCAGATCGGGCTGCTGCCGGCGCCGCCGCGGCTGGGCGGACGGCGCCGCTACGACGACTCGATCCTGGCCCGCCTCGAGGTCATCGGGCTGTGCAAATCCGCCGGCTTCGCGCTGGACGAAATCCAGCTGCTATTCGCCGACGATGCGTCCGGGCGTCCGGCCAGTCGCGCGCTGGCCGAGGCCAAACTCGCCGAGATCGACGACCAGATGGCGTCGTTGGCGCGGGCGGGCGCCGTCATCGAGTGGGGGATGAGCTGCACCTGTCCGTCGATCGATGCCTGCACTTGCGGCGTCCATCCGGCCTAGAACTGGTAGCGCAGGATTCTGGCCTTGCGGGCCGACACCTCGAACATCCCGGAAAGCTTGGTAGCGAATCGAATCCAACCCGGAAACAGCTCGACCTCGGGCGCGTGCGCCAGGCTTGCCTCTTCGACGAGCTTGAGCGACGGGTTCCATTGTTCGGGCACCAGCGGGTCTTCGAACCCCGGATAACCCCACTGCGCGCCGACGCTGCTGAACATCCGCTGCGGGGCCAGCTTCACCGCGAGCCGGCTAAACCAGCCGATGCGGCCGTAGTCGTTGAACGCCAATTCTCCGGAGCTGAAATAGGTGGTGATGCGCCGGAAGAGGGCGATCAGCACCGGCTCGGACAGGAACGCGAACAGGCCGTCGGCCATCACGATGACGGGCCGATCGGACGGGATGGAGTTGGGCCAGCTCTGATCGGCCACCGAGGCGGTCAGCACGTGGGCTCGCCTGCTGGTCGGCAGCAGCTGGCGGCGCAGCGCGCTGACCCCGGGCAGGTCGACGCGGTACCAGTCGACGCCTGCCGGCGGGCGCACCCGAAACGGGCCCGAGTCCAGCCCGGCGCCCAGATCGATCACGATGGCATGCGGATACTCGGCGGTGAAGGCCCGTACCCGTTCGTCGAGCATCTTGGCGCGCAGCGCCGTCTGGCAGACCACGCTCGCCGGGATGCCGAGCCCCGCGAAGTCGTAGTCGATCTGGTCGACGATCTCGGCGGCGAGCGAATCTCCGAGAATGGGCCGCGGCCACTGGCCGTCCAGCGCTCGCGCGTACTGGGTCAGCAACGCGGTCTCCTCGAGTGGCGTGAGGTCGCTCGCGCCAGTATCGGGTTGGGGCCGCATGATCCGAACGTACTCGGCTCCCGTCGACGGGCACGCCGGATCGAGGCGCCAAATCGCGAATTGTGTTCCATGCCACCCGAGGGCGGACGTACGCTCACCGAGGGGATGTGGACAACGCGCAGCTGGCCGGTCCCGCACCCGGCGACACCTGAAGGAGAACGGGAATGACGAGAACGGTGCGAGCGGCATGACCGGCGGGCGGCTCGCGACAGCGCGTGAAATCGGGCGCGTTAGAGCGCGAAAGGTGTTGCAGCGCACTGGATGTTATCGATGAACCGGTGATCCCCGTATCGACCGACCCGCCCGCGGTGGCCCAATTGCTCGGCGCGCCGTGGTACGACGAGAAACTGGCCACGCTGGCCGACGAACTCGGCCGCAATCCCGGCGACGTCCGCGCCGAGGCGGCTGGCTACCTGCGCGAGATGGCGGCCTCGCTCGACGAGCGGGCGGTGCAGGGCTGGCGCGGATTCAGCCGCTGGCTGATGCGGGCCTACGACGTGCTGGTCGACGAGGACCAGATCGCGCAGCTGCGCAAACTGGATCGCAAAGGGACGCTGGCGTTTGCCTTTTCGCACCGGTCGTACCTGGACGGCATGCTGCTGCCGGAAATGATCGTGGCCAATCGGCTCTCGGCGACCTTCACGTTCGGCGGGGCCAACCTGAACTTCTTCCCGATGGGCGGCTTCGCCAAGCGCACCGGAACGATCTTCATCCGGCGCCAGACCAAGGACATTCCCGTCTACCGATTCGTGCTGCGCGCCTACACCGCGCAGCTGGTGCAAGACCACACCAATCTCACCTGGTCGATCGAGGGCGGGCGCACCCGCACCGGCAAGTTGCGGCCCCCGGTCTTCGGCATCCTGCGCTACCTCACCGACGCCGTCGACGAAATCGACGGTCCCGAAGTGTATTTGGTGCCGACATCGATCGTGTACGACCAGCTGCACGAAGTTGAGGCGATGACCACCAAGGCCTATGGGGCGGCGAAACGTCCCGAGGATCTTCGCTTCCTGGTCGGCCTGGCCCGCCAGCAGGGCAAGCGGCTCGGTCGCGCGTACCTGGACTTCGGCGAACCGCTGCCGTTGCGCAAACGCCTCGAGGAGATGCGCGGCGAAGAGGCGGGAACCGGGACCGAAATAGAGCGGATCGCGCTGGACGTCGAGCACCGGATCAACCGCGCGACACCGGTGACTCCCACCGCCGTGGTGAACCTGGCGTTGCTGGGCGCGGACCGGTCGTTGTCGATCAGCGAGGTGCTGGCCACGGTGCGCCCGCTGGCCAGCTACATCACGGCGCGCAACTGGGCCGTCGCCGGGGCCGCGGACCTGACGAATCGCTCCACGATCCGATGGACCCTGCACCAGCTCGTCGCGTCCGGGGTGGTCAGCGTGTACGAAGCCGGCACCGAAGCGGTGTGGGGGATCGGCGAGGACCAGCATCTGGTCGCCGCGTTCTACCGCAATCCGCGATCCACATCCTGGTCGATCGCGCGATCGCCGAAACCGCGCTGCTCGCCGCGGTGGAAAACGCTGAGAACTCCGCGGACGGCATGGTGTCACCGGTGACCGTGCGTGACGAGGCGTTGAGTTTGCGGGAGTTGCTGAAGTTCGAGTTCCTGTTCTCCGGCCGTACCCAGTTCGAAAAGGAGTTGGCCGACGAGGTGCGGTTGATCGGGCCGGTGGAGGACACCAGCAAGGCCGCTGCCGCCGTCGACGTGCGCGGGCTGCTCGAATCGGCAGACTTGTTGTTGGCGCACCTGGTGTTACGGCCGTTCCTGGACGCGTACCACATCGTCGCCGACCGGCTGGCCGCGCTCGGGGACGAGTCCCTCGACGAAAACGCGTTCCTCAACGAATGTCTCGAGCTGGGCAAGCAGTGGGAGCTACAGCGCCGGATCGCCAGCGCCGAGTCGAGGTCGATGGAGCTCTTCAAGACCGCACTGCGGCTGGCGCGGCACCGGGAGCTGGTCGACGGTTCGGATTCCGAGCAACTCGCCAAGCGTCGCCAGGAATTCGCGGACGAGATCGCGACGGCGACGCGACGCGTCAATGCGATCGCCGAACTCGCCCGGGCGCAATGATCCGCTTCTCGGCCTAGGCGGCTGAGTCTGCTCGGGGCGAAATCGCCGCGCGCGGGCCTAGAGTGGTGGACATGCCGCTTACCGGAGAGTACGAACCTTCGACGTCCGATTGGGCCCGTGAGCAAGCCGAGAAGTACATGGAGTCCGGCGGGACGGACGGGACGGACATGCAGGGGATGCCCGTGATCCTACTGACGACCGTCGGAGCCAAGTCCGGCAAGCTGCGCAAGACGCCGCTGATGCGGGTCGAGCACGACGGCGAGTACGCCGTCGTCGCCTCGCTCGGCGGCGCGCCGAAGCACCCGGTCTGGTACTACAACATCGTGAAGAATCCCCGCGTCGAGTTGCAGGACGGCACCGTCACCCGCGACTACGACGCCCGCGAGCTGACCGGCGACGAAAAGGCCGTCTGGTGGGAGCGCGCCGTCGCGGCCTACCCGCCCTACGCGGACTACCAGAAGAAGACCGAACGCCAGATTCCGGTGTTCGTGCTGACCCCGGTGAACTGAGCCGATTAGGCAGGTGGCCGGGGGTGCGTGGCACCATTATTCGGTGTCCGCTGAACCGAGCCGTCCCCCCAGCATGTCAACGACGCCGCATGTGCTTTCGGCTGCCGACATTGACAGCGCTGCGCAGCGGATTGCCGCGGTAGTCACACCCACCCCGCTGCAGTACAGCGATCGGCTGTCGGCGATCACCGGCGCGCAGGTCTACCTCAAGCGCGAGGACCTGCAGATCGTGCGGTCCTACAAGCTGCGCGGCGCCTACAACCTGCTGGTGCAGTTGTCCGACGCGGAGATCGGCGCCGGCGTGGTCTGCTCCTCGGCCGGCAACCACGCGCAGGGGTTCGCCTACGCCTGCCGGACCCTGGGCGTGCACGGCCGCGTCTACGTGCCGGCCAAGACGCCCAAACAGAAGCGCGACCGGATCCGCTACCACGGGGGCAACTTCATCGACCTGATCGTGGGCGGATCGACGTACGACCTTGCCGCCGAGGCGGCGCTCGACGACGTGAAGCGCACCGGCGCGACGCTGGTGCCGCCATACGATGACGTGCGCACCATGGCCGGCCAGGGCACCATCGCCGTCGAAATGCTCGAGCAGCTCGGCGGCGAACCCGACCTGGTGGTGGTTCCGGTCGGCGGCGGTGGCTGCATCGCGGGCATCACGTCCTATCTGTCCGAGCGGACGACCAACACATCGGTGCTGGGTGTCGAACCGGCCGGGGCCGCGGCCATGATGGCCGCGCTGGCCGCCGGGGAGCCGGTGACGCTGGATCACGTCGACCAGTTCGTCGACGGCGCCGCGGTAAAGCGGGCGGGGACGCTGACGCATGCCGCCCTGGCCGCCGCGGGCGACATGGTGTCGATCACGACCGTCGACGAGGGCGCGGTCTGCACCGCGATGCTCGACCTCTATCAGAACGAGGGCATCATCGCCGAGCCCGCGGGCGCGCTGTCCGTCACCGGCGTGCTGGAAGCCGACATCGAGCCCGGGTCCACCGTCGTCTGCCTGATCTCGGGCGGCAACAACGACGTGTCGCGCTACGGCGAGGTACTCGAGCGCTCACTGGTCCACCTCGGGCTCAAGCATTATTTTCTGGTGGACTTCCCGCAGGAGCCCGGTGCGTTGCGCCGATTCCTCGACGACGTGCTCGGACCCAACGACGACATCACCCTGTTCGAGTACGTCAAGCGCAACAACCGCGAGACCGGTGAGGCGCTGGTCGGTATTCAACTGGGTTCCTCGGCCGAGCTGGACGACCTGCTGGATCGGATGCGCGACACCGAGATTCACTTCGAGACGCTGCAGCCGGGCTCGCCGGCCTATCGCTACCTGCTGCTGTAATCAGGCCAGATAGTCCGGCAGCGGGGTAGCGGGGTCCAGGTCGGGCGCGCGTTGCGGTGGTTCGGCGACCAGTCGCAGTGGGACCACTCCGGCCCAGTGCGGTAGCGCGATGTCCTCCGGATCGTCGGCCACGCGGCCGTCGCGCACCTTCGCCGACACTTCGACGAGGTCGAGGGCCAGCACTGCCGTCGCGGCGAGTTCCCGCGCGTTCGGCGGCCGGCAGTCGGCGGCGCGCCCAGGGCGCACGTGGTCGAGCAGCGCGTCGAATGCCCGCCGCTTCTCGTCGGGGTCGTCGACCAGGCGTGCCGTGCCCATCACGACGACCGAGCGGTAGTTCAGTGAGTGGTGCATCGCCGAGCGGGCCAGCACCAGCCCGTCGACCAGGGTGGTGGTGACGCAGACGGGCAGGCCGGCCAGCTTCGCGGCGAGCATCGGACCGCTGCCGGTCGAGCCGTGGATGTACGGGGTCTCGCCGACGCGCGCGTGCGTGGTCGGCAAGACCACCGGCCGGCCGTCACCCAGATACCCCAGGTGACAGATCAGGGCCTCGTCCAGGATGCGATGGACGGTATCGCGGTCGTAGCGGGCGCGCTCCCGGTAGCGGGTGGGCGTGGTGTGCGACGTCGGTTCGTAGTCCATCGGATTGCCTTCATTATTGTAATAGTACATAATATTGAATGTGCCAGTGCAATACAGCATAGCGGGGACGGGCGCGGAGTCCATCGCCGCCAACATCGAAGAAGGAATCTCCAGCGGCGCCCTGACGCCCGGTGACGCGCTGCCCCCGGTGCGCGAACTGGCCGCACGACTCGGCGTGAACGCCAACACCGCCGCCGCGGCCTATCGCCTGCTGCGCGATCGCGGGACCGTCGAAACCTCGGGGCGCCGCGGTACCCGGGTGCGACACCGCCCGGCGACAACGCCGCGCTCGCTGCTCGGGCTGGACATCCCCGCGGGTGTTCGCGACCTGTCGACCGGAAACCCGAATCCGGCCCTGCTACCTATTGCTGCTGTACCGCAATGTGATTCGCATCCTCGACGCCCGGTGCTCTATGGGGAGCCGGCCATGTCGGCGGCACTGGTCGAGTGCGCCGGTGCGGCTTTGAGTGCCGACGGCGTTCCCGCCGAGCACCTCGCGGTGACTAGCGGGGCGCTCGACGGCATTGAACGGGCACTCACCGCGCACCTGCGCCCCGGCGACCGGGTTGCCGTCGAGGATCCGGGCTGGGCCAACCTACTGGATTTGCTTGCCGCGCTGGGCCTTTCGGTCGATACGGTGCGCGTGGACGACGACGGCCCGCTGGTCGCCGAGGTCGCACGGGCGCTGGGTGGCGGGGCGCGTGCGCTGGTCGTCACCACGCGCGCGCAGAACCCGTCCGGTGCGGCGCTATCCGCGGCGCGCGCCGGCGAACTACGCGCGGTGTTGGCGGACCGAGACGTTCTGGTCGTGGAGGACGATCACTGCGCCGGCATCTCCGGTGTTCCGTTGCACTCGCTGGCCGGATCGAGCGTTCATTGGGCATTCGTGCGGTCGGCGTCGAAGGCCTACGGTCCCGACCTGCGGCTGGCCGTCCTCGCCGGAGATCAGCGCACCGTCGAGCGGGTACACGGACGACTGCGGCTGGGACCCGGGTGGGTGAGCCATCTGCTGCAGGATCTTGCGGTGCGGTTGTGGTCCGACGAGGCGGCGTCGCGTCTCGTCGGACAAGCCGAGCGGCGCTACGCGGACAACAGAACCCGGCTACGCGCGGCGCTGGCCGACCGCGGGATCGCCGCGCACGGCCGTTCCGGGCTCAACGTCTGGATCCCGGTGCCCGACGAGACGGTGGCCATCACGCGGCTGATCAATTTGGGGTGGGCCGCCGCGCCCGGTTCACGATTCCGGATCGGCACGCCGGCCGGAATTCGGGTCACTATCGCCGATTTGGCCGACGCCGAGATCGATCCGCTCGCCGACGCGATCGCTGAGGCGATCCGCACCGCCGGCCGATCCAGCGTGTAGGTCAGGTTTGCGGCCTGGTTCCCAGTGCCTCGTGGAATAGCGCGTGCCGCAGCGCGAGTTCCCGCGGGTCACTGACCAGATGGAAACCCAGCTTGTTCATCACGTAGCCGTAGCCGATCCCGGTGTCCGGATCGGCGAATCCGAACGAACCACCCGCTCCCGGCGTTCCAAAGGCAGTCCCGGACGATCCGAAGATGGACAGGGGACTGGGCTTGTTGAAGCCCAGGGTGAAATTGGAATCGACGTGTAGCACCTTGTCGCGCAACCCCTTTGTCGGTGGTTGCGCGGGGCTTTTCAGGGCAGCCAGGGTGCCGGCGCTCAGGCCGAGCTCGGTACTGCCGGTGGCGGCGCTGCCGTACAGCTTTGCGATCGAGCGCGCGGTGCCGGTGCCGTTGACCGCGGGCATCTCGACCACGCGCAGCTCGTCGCGGTTGAAGTCGCCCAGGTCGTTGATGCCCTTGGCGACGCTGAGCGAGGGCGCCGCCAGGTCGAACGGATTGAACAATGCCAGCGCCAGGCCGCGCGGCATCGTGTTCAGATGAAAAAGCAGCTGGGGCAACGACCAGGCGTCCAAATACGCGACGCGATCGCGGTCCACCGAATCGGGCAGCCCGATGTAGAAGTCCAGTCCCAGCGGCCTGGCGATCTCCTCGGCAAAGAATCGGCCCAGGGTCCGCCCGGCGGGGTCGGTCCGGCGGATCAGTTCGCCTTCGTACCAGCCGAGCGTGATGCCGTGGTAGCCGTGCCGTGTGCCGGGCGTCCACGCCGGCGTCTGGGCGGCGAGCTTGGCCGACATCGTCGGCGGGTCGGACAGTTCCCGCAGTGTCAGCGGCGGCTTGATGACGGGCAGCCCGGCCTGGTGGGCCAGCAGCTGACGTACCGTCACCGCCTCCTTGCCGGCCTGTGCGAACTCGGGCCAGTAATCGGCGACTCTGGCGTCATACGACAGGTAGCCGCGAGAGACGGCCAGCGCAACGGCAACCGAAGCAATGCCTTTGGTAGTCGAGAAGACATTGACGACGGTGTCCTCTTGCCACGGCGCCCGGGTGGTCTCGTTGCGGTACCCGCCCCACAGGTCGACGACCTTACGCCCGTCGCGATACACCGCGATCGCCGCGCCGACCTCCCGGCCGCTGCTCAGGTTGCGACGAAAAGCGTCGGCGACCTTGCCGTATCCCTCGTCGACGTCGCCGCCGATCAGATCGGGTGGAATCCGCACCTTTTGGGCCATCTCTGCTCCATTGCAGTCGTCGGTGCGGTGATGGTAGCGCTAGCGGAGCGGGAGGCGGTAGCTCGAGTCACCGGTGGCGCAGGATCGCGACCGAATGCCCTTCCAGCACAGTGCCGTCGACGCTCCCGCTGGGCTCACCCCAGGCGAGCACGACATCGCCCGCGACCGGCACGGTCACCGGCTCGCCGCCGAGGTTGCACGCAATCCGTAATTGCCCGCGTGACAGCATGATCCAGCGCAGTTCCTCGTCGTAGTCGACAGTCAGGTGGTCGAGCCACGGGTCGGCCAGGTCGGGGTCTTTGCGCCGTAAGGCGATCAGGTCCCGATAAAAACCCAGCAGCAGCGCATGGTCCCCGGCGTCGACCTCATCCCAGTTCAGCTTGGATCGCTGGAACGTCTGCGGATCCTGCGGGTCGGGGATGTCGTGGGCGTCCCATCCGTGCCCGGCGAATTCGGCCTTACGCCCTTCGACGGTGGCCTTGGCGAGCTCCGGTTCGGGATGCGAGCTGAAGAACTGGAACGGCGTCGACGCCCCCCATTCCTCACCCATGAAAAGCATTGCCGTGTAGGGTGATCCGAGAGCCAGGGCCGCCTTGATCGCCAACTGGCCGCCGGTCAGGTGCTGGGACGGCCGGTCGCCGAGCGCGCGGTTGCCGACCTGGTCGTGCGTGCAGGTGTAGGCCAACAGCCGCCCGGCCGGGATGGCCTTGGTGTCCAGCGGTCGGCCGTGCCGGCGCCGGCGGAACGACGAATAGGTGCCGGCGTGAAAGAAGCCGCGGCGCAGCGTATCCGCCAGTGTAGCCAGCGAACCGAAGTCGGCGTAGTAGCCTTGGCGCTCGCCGGACACCGCCGTGTGGATGGCGTGGTGGATATCGTCGTCCCACTGCGCGGTGATCCCGTAGCCGTAGTGATCGCGCGGGGTGATCAGCCGCGGGTCGTTGAGGTCGCTCTCGGCGACCAGCGACAGCGGCCGACCCACTTCTTGTGACAGCCAATCGGTTTCGGTCGCCATCTCCTCGAGAATGTGAACCGCCGTGGTGTCCACCAGTGCATGGACGGCGTCCAGCCGCAGCCCGTCGGCATGAAAGTCGCGCATCCAGCGCAACGCGCAACCGATGATGTAGCGGCGGACCTCGTCGGAGTCGGCGTCGGCGATGTTGACGCCCTCGCCCCACGGGTTGCTGCCCGACGACAGGTACGGGCCAAACCGTGGCAGGTAATTCCCCGACGGGCCGAAGTGGTTGAACACCGCGTCGATCAGGACACCCAAACCCCGTACGTGGCAAGCGTCGACGAGCCGGACCAGGCCGTCGGGTCCGCCGTAGGGTTCGTGCACGCTGTACCACAGCACGCCGTCGTATCCCCAGCCATGGGTTCCGGCGAAGGAGTTGACCGGCATCAGCTCGACGAAGTCGACCCCGAGATCGACCAGGTAGTCCAGCTTTTCGATCGCAGCGTCGAAGGTTCCCGCGGCGGTGAAGGTGCCCACGTGCAGCTCGTAGATCACCGCACCCTCGACCGATCGGCCGGCCCACTCGCCGTCCGTCCAGGTGTCGCTGGGATTCCACAATTGGGAGCGGTCGTGCACCCCGTCGGGTTGGCGTGGCGACCGCGGGTCGGGCAGCACCTTGGGGTCGTCGTCGAGCAGGTAGCCGTAGCGGGCACCCGCCGGCGCGTCGACCACCGTGTGCCACCAGCCGTCATCCGAGCGTGTCATCGGGTGTACCACGCCGTCGACGTCGAGGCGGACCAGTGTGGGTTTGGGAGCCCACACCCGGAATTCAGCCATTGTTTCGCTCCAGTAGCACGACGGGGAGGTTGGCGAACAGTTCGGCGGTCGACGTCGGCCCGCTCGCCATCGCGCCGGTGAGTGTGTCGGTCCAGGAGCCGTCGGGCAACGGCAATACGGTGTTACCCCAACCTGTTTCGGCCAGCCGCACCGTCCAGCGGGTAACCGCGACCAGAATGTCGTCGCCACGCCGGAATGCCACGACGTGATCACCGGCCTCGCCGCTGGCCAGCACCGGCACGTAATCGCCGCGCCGGAAGCTGTCCGGGCGCGAGCGCCGCAGCCGCAGCGCCGTGGCGACGACGCGCAGCTTCGGGTGCTGCAATTCCGCGAGAGCGGTTCTGCGCGTGGCATAGTCGATCGCCCGGCGGTTGTCCGGATCGACCAGGCTGTCGTCCCAGAGCTCGGTGCCCTGATAGATGTCCGGAACGCCGGGCACGGTCAGCGCGAGTAGCTTCTGGCCCAGCGCATCGCTGGCAGCATGCGGATTGAGCTGGGCGACAAGCTCGGTCAGCTGTCCGGCCACCGGCCCGTCCAAGACGCTGTCCAACCACCCGTGTAAAGAGTCCTCGAACGCGGTATCCGGGTCGTTCCACGAGGTGTGCAGCGCCGCTTCTCGGATGGCTTTCTCGGCGTATCCGTGCAGCCGGACGCGCAGCTGGTCGGTGACCTTGCCGTCCAGCGGCCATGCCCCGAAGATGTTCTGCCACAAGAACTGTCCGGTCGCGGCGTCGGGGGAGGGTGTCTCAATCTCCCACCTGGTGACGAACTCCGTCCACAGCGAGGGCACCTGGGACAGCACCCCGATGCGGGCCCGCACATCCTCGCCGCGCTTGGTGTCGTGGGTGGTCAACGTGGTCATCGCCTGGGGCCACAGCCGGGCGCGGATGGCGGCGCTGTGCTGAAACTCCGCTGCGCCGACACCGAACCGGTGCGGTTCGCCGCCGACCTCGTTGAGCGAGATCAGCCGGGCGTCGCGGTAGAACAGGCAGTCCTCGACGGCCTTGGCGGTCACCGCGCCGCACAGTTGTTGCAGGCGCGCGGCGGGCTCGCCGCCGTGTGCCAGCGCCGCGGCGAGCACCTGCAAAGCCGGACCCAGTTCCGGTTGTGCAGCTTGGGTTTTGGCGAGCGCACTAGGCAGGACGGCCGCCAGCCCGAGGTAGTCGGTGCGGTAGACGTCGATGTGGCTGAGCAGTGCGGCCACCGCGTCCGGCAGCAGTGCGTGATCGCTTCCGGCGGCCGCCACGATCGCCCGCCGCAGCCGGGCCAGCTCGCTGGAGAGTGTCTCGGTGGCCACCTGAACCTTCAACCCAGCCAACACCCGCGGAGTGCTCTGATAGTCCACACCCGCGGATTCCACCAGCGCGGTCAGCGCCGGCGCTCCGGCCGGGTCGACGAAAACCCCACCCAGCTCCCGCAATGCGTCGTAGCCGGTGGTGCCCTGGATCGGCAGCGTCGGCTCCAGCGCCTCGTCGACGGCCAAGATCTTCTCGATGACAATCCAGGCGTCCGCGCCGAGCAGCTCGCGCAGCCACGCCAAATACCCACTGGGGTCGGCCAATCCGTCGGGGTGGTCGATGCGCACACCGTCGACCAATCCCTCGCGAAACCAGCGCGCGATCTCCGCGTGGCTGGCCTCGAACACCGTGCGATCCTCCTGGCGCAGGCCGGCCAGCGAGGTGATCGAGAAGAAACGCCGATAGCCGACGACGCCGCTGCGCCAGCCCACCAACCGGTAGTGCTGGCGCTCGTGCACCTCGGGGCCGGTGCCCTCGCCGGTGCCGGGCGCGATCGGCAGCGCCAGATCGCCCAACCGCAGCAGGTCGCCGTCGACCGTCAGATCGGCGACGTCGTCGTCGGAACCCAGCACCGGCAGCACGATGCGGCCCCGCTCGTCGAGGTCCCAGTCGATGTCGAAATATGTTGCGTAGTCCGATGATCGGCCGTGCCGCAGCACATCCCACCACCACGGGTTCTGCCGGGGCTGGTCGACTCCGACGTGGTTGGGCACGATGTCGACGATCAGCCCCATGCCGCGTGCCCGCGCCGCCGCCGACAGCCGCGCCAGCCCCTCGGCGCCACCGAGCTCCGGCGACACTGTGGTCGGGTCGGTGACGTCGTATCCGTGACTCGACCCGGTGACCGCGGTCAGGATCGGGGACAGGTAGAGGTGCGACACCCCGAGCTCGTCGAGATAGTCCAGCAGATTCTCCGCGTCGGCGAAGGTGAAGGCGCTGCCACTGGCGGATCCGCGCAACTGTAACCGATAGGTGGAGCGGATCGGAAAAGCCATATGTCAGGCGGTCTTCCGCATGATCAGCACCGAGCACCCGGGTATCGCGACCTTTTCTTCGGCGGCGACCACGAGGTCCGCGTCGCCGGCAGGATTATTGGTATCGATCTCGACGGTCCACTCCCGCGCATAGTCGTCGTGCGGTGTGACGAACTCCACTGCGCGCTTGTGGGCGTTGAAGCACAACAGGAATGAATCGTCGACCACCCGTTCGCCGCGGGCATTGGGCGCGGTGATGGCCTCGCCGTTGAGGAACACTGCGACACATTTGTCCAGGCCCTGGTTCCAGTCGTCGTGCGTCATCTCCCGGCCCGTCGCCGTCAGCCAGGCGATATCGCGGACCTCGTCGCCGCTGCGGATCGGCTCGCCGTCGAAGAATCGGCGTCGGCGAAACACCGGATGCTTCCTGCGCAGTTTGGTCACCTTGCGGGCGAAGGTCAGCAGATCGGCGTTCTTGTCCACCAAAGACCAGTCGATCCACGCCAATTCGGAGTCCTGACAGTAGGCGTTGTTGTTGCCGTTCTGGGTGCGTCCCAGCTCGTCGCCGTGCGCGATCATCGGGGTGCCCTGGCTCGCCATCAAGGTGGCCCAGAAATTGCGCATCTGCCGGCAGCGCAACTCGGTGATCTCGGGATCGTCGGTCGGACCCTCGACACCGCAGTTCCACGAGCGGTTGTGGCTTTCCCCGTCGCGGTTGTCCTCGCCGTTGGCCTCGTTGTGTTTCTCGTTGTAGGAGACCAGGTCGTTGAGGGTGAACCCGTCGTGTGCGGTGACGAAGTTGATGCTGGCGCTGGGCCGCCGGCTGCTCGCCGCGTACAGGTCCGACGACCCGGTCAGCCGGGAAGCGAACTCGCCCAGGGTTGCGGGCTCACCCCGCCAGTAGTCACGCACAGTATCGCGGTACTTCCCATTCCACTCGGTCCACAAACCCGGGAAGTTGCCGACTTGATAACCGCCCTCACCGACGTCCCACGGTTCGGCGATCAATTTGACCTGGCTGACGATCGGATCCTGTTGCACCAGATCGAAGAACGCGCTCAGGCGGTCCACGTCGTGCAACTCGCGGGCCAGCGTGGCGGCCAGGTCAAAGCGGAATCCGTCGACATGCATCTCGGTCACCCAGTAGCGCAGCGAGTCCATGATCAGCTGCAGCACGTGCGGGTGGCGGGCGTTGAGGCTGTTGCCGGTGCCGGTGTAGTCCTTGTACAACCGCGGGTCCTCGTCGAGCAGCCGGTAGTAGGCGCTGTTGTCGATGCCGCGGAAGTTGATCGTCGGGCCCAAGTGGTTGCCTTCGGCGGTGTGGTTGTAGACGACGTCGAGGATGACCTCGATGCCGGCCTCGTGCAGGCTGCGCACCATCATCTTGAATTCGGCGACCGCGCCGCCCGCCTGCCGATTCGACGCGTACTGGTAGTGCGGGGCGAAGAACCCGAATGTGTTGTAGCCCCAGTAGTTTCGCAGCCCTAGATCGAGTAGGCGTTCGTCATGCATGAACTGGTGAACCGGCATCAGTTCCAACGCGGTGACGTTGAGCGACTTGAGGTGTTCGATGATCACGGGATGAGCGAGCGCGGCGTAGGTGCCGCGCAGTCCCTCGGGGATGCCCGGATGGGTTTTGGTCAGCCCTTTGACGTGGGCCTCGTAGATCACCGTCTCGTGGTACGGGGTCAGCGGCGCGCGATCGAAGGCCCAGTCGAAGAACGGGTTGATCACCACGCTGGTCATCGTGTGGCCCAGTGAATCGATCATCGGGGGAGTGCCGGTGATCGTGGTGTCGCCGTTCGGGTCGATGCCCGCCAAGTCGTAGGAGAACAACGCCTGACCCCATGTGAAATCACCGTCGAACGACTTCCCGTAGGGATCGAGCAGCAGCTTGCTCGGATCGCAGCGGTGGCCGGCGGCCGGATCGAACGGGCCGTGTACCCGGAATCCGTAGCGCTGATCGGGCGTGATGTTCGGCAGATAGGCGTGCCACACGTAGCCGTCGACCTCGTCGAGCGGGATCCGCGATTCGTCGCCGCGCTCGTCGATCAGGCACAGGTCGACCTGTTCGGCGATCTCGGAGAACAGCGAAAAGTTAGTGCCGGCCCCGTCGTAAGTGGCCCCGAGGGGATAGGCACCCCCTGGCCAAACGGTGGGCAACGTAGGCGTGGCTTCGTCCGGGGTTACAGCACCCGATGCTGCGGCCGGTCCGGAAGCCGGGTTGGTTGACGGCACCACACGACCTTATCCGCGGCGGACTGTCCTGTCCGGGCTACCACCAGCCCGTGGCAGCCGCGATCTGGACGCCGAGCTCATGGGCCATGGTCCGCATGTAGGTGGGGGTCAGGTGGTGCGCGCCGTGGTAGATCAGCACGTTTCCCTCGACCGGACGGCAAATATCGGTGCGGCAGATGGCATCTGACATGTCGAGTACCTTGAGCAGCGGGAATTGCTCGACGAAATCCAGGGTTTGGTTGCGATCGGACAAAACGTCGGAGCGTTTGATCGCGCACGACGTGGCGTTGCCGCCCTTCTTCGCCAGGCAGTCCGCCGGGTCGAACGGCTGGCCATTCTTGACCAGCCACGGCGTGTCGCGCATGCCGAGGATCGGAATGTTGTTGTCGGACAACGTCTGCCAGATCCCGATGTAGGTCGCGGGCATTACGTCACCGGACTTGATATTCCAGGGGCGGGTTGTGGTGGTGAACACGTAATCGGGATGGTCGGAGACCAGCTTGTCCATCGTGCGTTGTACCCAGTCGCGGCACTGCGGGTAGGGGGCGTTGTTGCCCATGATCAGCGGGACCTGCTCGGTGGACAACGGGCAGCCCATTTTGAGATATGTCACAACTTTGAAGTGATGGGCGTGTCCGAGCGCATCCAGGGCCGGCAACCAGTGCTCGGCGTGTGACCCGCCGGCCAGTGCGATGGTCCGGGTCGCATCGAGGTCGCCGTAGACGCAGTTGACCACCGCCGGGTTGACGAAGTCGCTGATGCAGCCGTCCGCCGTCGAGGCCGGCAGGTCGTTCTTGACCTCGAGCACGCTGGGCCGCATCGGCAGCGTCGGCACCCGCACGTGCTCGGTCAGGGCGCGGGCGCCGGGATAGTCCTGCGGGTTGAGTACGGACAGCTCTTTGCCCGCGGCCCGCAGCAGCGTCACATGCTGACGCCAGGTGAACGAGGTCGCGGTCAGTGTGACGCCCAGTAGCACGACCGCCGCCCCCAGCGCCATCGTCGGCCGGCGCAGCCGCGACCACCACGGCAGCACGGGTGCCGCGCCGGTTTCCTGCGGCGCCCGGTAGCGCAGCGGGTCCTCGACGAGCTGGGTGGTCAGATACGCCAGCACCCCGGAGATCAGCAGCACCGCCGCGCCCTCGACGAAGTCGGCGTGCTTGTGGCCGCTGTAGGACAGCCAGAAGATGAGCAGGGGCCAGTGCCACAGGTACAGCGAGTACGCGATGGCGCCCAGCTCCACCAGCGGCCGGGTGGCCAGCAGCCGATTCGGCAGCGGCATCCGGCCGCCGGTCCCCGGGTCGCCCGGCAGGTTGGCTCCGGCGAGGATCATCAGCACCGTGGCGCCGACCGGTATCAGGGCCCAGGGGCCCGGAAATTCGTCGACGCCGTCGACCAGGGCCCCACAGGACACCACCGCCGCCAGCGCGACGGACGCCGCGGCGGTGCGCAGCCACATCGGCCACCGGACGTTGGCCACCACGGCACCGACGAGCGCGCCCAGCAGCAACTCCCACCCGCGCACGAAGCTGTTGTAGTAGGCGGTCGACTGGTCGTCAGAGTGAGCGACGATCGCGTAGACGAACGAGGCCACCGTCAGCGCGCTGAGCAGCACCACGAACAGCGTGCGCAGGTGCGCCTTGAGCGTTCGCCGGAACAAGAAGGTGCAGCCGGCGACCAGCAACAGGAAGGCGACATAGAACTGCCCCTGCACCGACATGGACCAGATGTGTTGCAACGGGCTGACGGATTCGCCCGCCCGCAGGTAGTCCGACGCGGTGTTGGCCAGTTCCCAGTTCTGGTAATAGCCGAGGCTGGCCAGGCTCTGGTCGGCGAAGGTCTCCCAGCGGGTCTGCGGCTGCACCAGAATGGTGAGCACTGCACTCGCAGCAAGGACCACGACCAGGGCGGGCACCAGCCGGCGGATCAGCCGGATCACTTCGGCGACGGGCGACAACGTGACGGCCGGGTTGAGCGCGGCGCGCAGGATCTTGCTGCCAAAGAAGAATCCGGACAGGGCCAGGAAGACGTCGACACCGCCGGAGACGCGGCCAAACCAGATGTGGAACGCGGCGACCAGCGCGATCGCGATGCCGCGCAAGCCGTCCAGGTCGTAGCGATAAAACCCCGCAGATCCCGGCACGCGCAGCCCTGACCTGCCCGGATTCCCCGGGACGGCCGGCGGCGGGGGCACTGACGTGATCTGCATGACCACGCTAATTTACCTAAAACGCCACCTGCTCCCGTGCGCTTGCCTCCCGGCGAAGCTGCTCAGTGGAGCAAGTGGCGTTTTGTAGCGGTCGCGAAACCTATCGCGTGGCGCCCGCCGGCTGCAGCAGCGTCTGCAGGTTCGGCAGCTGCGGCAGCGCCGGCAACGCCGGCTGCTGCAGCGGTGCCGGCTGCTGCGGCAGCGCCTGCTGCGCCGGGAGCGGCTGCACCGGTGGCTGCTGCAGCGGTGCTTGCTGGCCCGGCACCTGCTGGGTCGGCGGCTGCTGAAGCGGGGCCTGCTGGCCCGGCATCTGCTGCACCGGTGCCTGCTGCAGCGGCGTCTGCGCGCCGATCACCCGGACCAGGTACGGCGTCATGCCGTTGGTGCGCACCGGCGAGACCTGCACGACGTCGCCGACCTCGAGCATTTGGTTGTTGCCGAGGTACATCGCGACGCTTTGGGTGCCTTCGGGACCGTAGAAGAGCATGTCGCCCTTCTGGGCCTGCTGCGGCAGGACCTTCTGTCCGGCCCGGTAGATCGCGCCGGACGAACGCGGCAGCCTGATGCCGGCGCCGGCGTAGGCGTACTGCATCAGGCCCGAGGCGTCGTAGCCGATGGTGTTGATGCCGGTCCCGGTGCCGCGGGAGGGGCCGTTGATACCGCCGCCGGCCCACGAGAACGGCACGCCGCGCTGCGAGAGACCGCGCATGACAACCACGTCGGTGGCTTGCTGGTAGTCCGTCGACCGCACGCCGGGGTCGGCGGCCGCGATCTCCGGGGCGGCGGCCATCGGGGCCCCCAGGATGGCGAGGCCGATAGCAAACGAATAGATGCGCTTCATTGGAGTTCCAACCTTCCTGAACCCTGTCGGGTCAAGGCCCGGGCGCTGGGGCGCCTGGGCCGCCGTTCGATGACTCGCGACGACCCCAAGTTCGGGGTCGAACGCCGCCTCCTTGCGGGGACGTGAATCTCGGTAGGCCCGTGGAGTCACACCAGTCACTACACAAACTTTTACAACACAAATTGCACCCGGAAAATAGCTGGTGAGGTCCACGAAAGATTTGGTGTAGGACCGTGACCGGACGGTGACTGCCGATCCCAAATCTTTATCGGCAGCTGTGATTTCGGTCTCACAACGCTGCCGGCCGCAACGCTTTGCAGCCCGGACGGGGCAGCCGGGGAATCAGTGCCAGTAACGGGCGCTGAAGACGGTCAGCGCGTCGCCGATCACGGAGCTCACCATGATGATCGCCAGCGATAGCACCGGCCAGAAGGACATGTACCAGCCCTTCAACAGCGAGACGAACGGCCCGATCCCCGCGGCGGCGATCGCCGCACCGATTCCGCCCCACACCACCGGGTAGATGTACACGTCGATCTGGAAGGGGACCAGGCCACACGACTCGTCCGAGCACACCTCGCCGAGGAAGCCGTAGAGCTTGGTTGGCCACGTTGTCGCCGTGGCCAGGATGACCAACAGCGCCACCAGTGTGAGCGTGGCGACCAGGTCCCAGGGGGCCACCCGAAGCCGGATCACGTGTGGCTTTTGTCCGTCAGAATCGTTGTCGCCGTAGTTCATTGGCCGGAAATCGGTCGGCTCTGCGGGCTCCTGCAGCGGTGGCGGCGGGGAGACTGCTCGGTCGCTACGGTGCGGGTCCTCGAACGGGTACGGCAACGCCATGCCGATAGATGCTCCCCGATGGCCGGCTTTTGTGCGAGCCGGCTGCTTTACGCTCGGTCTCTATGCCTGCGGCGAGATCGGGGTTGACGCCCGAGCAAATCAGCGCGATCGACGCCGCGCATCTTTGGCATCCCTACAGCACGATCGGCAGCGAAGCCGTCCTGCCCGTGGTCGCCGTCGGGGCCCGCGGCGCCTGGTTGACGCTGGTCAGAGACGGCAAGCCGATCGATGTGCTGGACGCGATGAGTTCGTGGTGGACCGCGATCCACGGGCACGGCCACCCCGTGCTGGACGAAGCGCTGGCGGCGCAGCTGAGATCGATGAACCATGTGATGTTCGGCGGGCTGACCCACGAACCGGCCGCCCGGCTGGCCCAGCTGCTGGTGGAGATCACCCCGGCCGGCCTGGAAACGGTGTTCTTCAGCGATTCCGGGTCGGTATCGGTGGAGGTCGCGGTCAAAATGGCGCTGCAGTACTGGCGCAGCCGCGGGCGGCCCGCCAAGCACCGACTGATGACGTGGCGCGGCGGCTACCACGGCGACACCTTCACACCGATGAGCGTCTGCGACCCCGACGGCGGCATGCATTCGCTGTGGACCGACATCCTGGCCCGGCAGGTGTTCGCCTCTCAGGTGCCCCGCGACTACGACGCCGCCTACAGCGCGGTGTTCGAGGAGCAACTGGCCGAACACGCGGCCGAGCTCGCGGCCGTCGTCGTCGAGCCCGTCGTCCAGGGCGCCGGCGGCATGCGCTTCCACGACCCCCGCTACCTGCGCGACCTGCGTGACATCTGCCGCCGCCACGACGTGCTGTTGATCTTCGACGAGATCGCCACCGGGTTCGGCCGCACCGGCGAGTTGTTCGCCGCCGACCACGCCGGCGTCAGCCCGGACATCATGTGCGTCGGCAAGGCGCTGACCGGCGGATATCTCAGCCTCGCCGCGACGTTGTGCACCACCGACATCGCGCACACCATCAGCTCCGGTGAGGCCGGTGCGCTGATGCACGGCCCCACCTTCATGGCCAACCCGCTGGCCTGCGCGGTGTCAATGGCCAGCGTGGAGGTGCTGCTGGGCCAGGACTGGCGGTCGCGGGTCGCCGAGATCGCCGCCGGGCTGACCCGGGGACTAGAGCCGGCGCGCGCCCTGCCCGGCGTGGCCGACGTGCGGGTGCGCGGCGCCATCGGTGTGATCGAATGCGCCGCGCCGGTCGATCTGGCCGTGGCCACCCCGGCGGCGCTGGACCACGGCATCTGGCTACGCCCGTTCCGCAACCTCGTCTACGCGATGCCGCCCTACATCTGCGGGCCCGACGAGATCGTGCAGATCACCTCGGCGATGGTCGAGGTCGCCAGGCTCGTAGGCTGAACGGCGATGAAGGCACCGATCGAGGTTTCCCCGCTGGCCTGGCTGGAGGCGGTGGAACAGCAGCGCCGCGCGGCCGGGCTGCGCCGTTCGCTGCGCCCGCGCGCGGCCGTGGCCACCGAGCTGGACCTGGCATCCAACGACTACCTCGGTCTGTCGCAGCATCCCGACGTGATCGACGGCGGTGTCGCGGCGCTGCGGGTCTGGGGTGCGGGTGCCACCGGTTCGCGCCTGGTCACCGGCAACACCGAACTGCACGAGCAGTTCGAGACCGAGCTCGCCGATTATGTCGGTGCTGCCGCCGGGTTGCTGTTCTCCTCCGGATACACCGCCAATCTCGGCAGCGTCGTCGGCTTGTCCGGCCCGGGCTCGCTGCTGGTTTCGGAGGAGCGTTCGCACGCGTCGCTGGTGGACGCCTGCCGACTGTCGCGCGCGCGGGTGGTGGTGACGCCGCACCTGGACGTCGACGCGGTCGACGCGGCCCTGAGCGCCCGCGACGAGGAGCGGGCGGTCGTCATCACCGAATCGGTCTTCAGCGCCGACGGCGTGCTGGCCCCGCTGCGCGAGCTGCACGACGTGTGCCGGCGCCACCGGGCGCTGCTGATCGTCGACGAGGCACACGGGCTCGGGGTGCGCGGTGGCGGGCGCGGACTGATGTACGAACTCGGGCTCGCCGGTGCGCCCGACATCGTGATGACCACCACCCTGTCCAAGGCGCTGGGCAGCCAGGGCGGCATGGTGCTGGGGCCTCCCGAGGTGCGCGCCCACCTGATCGACGCGGCCCGCCCGTTCATCTTCGACACCGGCCTGGCCCCGGCCGCTGTCGGTGCCGCGATGGCCGCGCTGCAGGTGCTGCGTACCGAGGCGTGGCGGCCCGAGGCGGTGCTGCGGTACGCCAGCGAGCTGGCCGACATCTGCGGCGTGCCTGAGGAGCCGCAGTCGGCGGTGGTGTCGGTGATCCTGGGCGACCCGGAGGTGGCGGTGGCCGCCGCGACGGCCTGCCTGGACGCCGGTGTGCGGGTCGGGTGCTTCCGGCCACCGACCGTGCCCGCCGGTACGTCGCGACTGCGGCTGACCGCGCGCGCGTCGCTCGATGCCGCCGAGCTTCAGGTCGCGCGCCGGGTGCTCACCGATGTTCTTGCCGCGGCGCGCCGTTGACCGTCCTGGCCGTCACCGGTACCGGTACGGGGGTGGGCAAGACGGTCACCGTCGCGGCGTTGGCGTGTCACGCCCGTCAGGCCGGGATCGAGGTCGCGGTGTGCAAGCCCGCGCAGACCGGCACCGACTCCGGCGACGACGACCTCGCCGAGGTCACCCGGTTGTCCGGCGTGACCGAAACCGCCGGGCTGGCCCGCTATCCGCAACCGCTGGCGCCCGTCGCGGCGGCCGAGCAGGCCGGCATGCCGCTGCCCACCCGCGAGCAGATGCTGGCGCTCATCCGGGACCTGGACCGCCCGGGCCGGCTCACCCTGGTCGAGGGCGCCGGCGGACTGCTGGTCGAGCTCGGCGCCGCCGGCGTCACGCTGCGCGACCTCGCCGTCGACCTGGGCGCGCCGGTGCTGATCACCGTCACCGCCGAACTGGGCACCTTGAACCACACTGCGCTGACTCTGGAATCACTTGCTGGACACGGGCTTTTGTGCGCCGGCGTGGTGATCGGCAGCTGGCCGTCCCAGCCCGGAGCGGTGGAGACGTCGAACCGGTCCGCCCTGGGCCGGCTGGCGCCGGTGCGGGCCGCGCTGCCCGCCGGGGCCGGCGCGATGGCCGTCGACGACTTCGCGACGATGAGCGCTGCGGCGTTCGACCGTGACTGGGTGACCGCGCTGGTGCGCTGATGGTCCATTCGCTCGAGCTGGTCTTCGACCGCGACACCGAGGCCGCGGTCCGCCGAATCTGGGAGGAACTGGCCGGCGGGGGGATCCCCAGCCAGGCCCCGGCCAGCCGTCCGCACGTCACACTGGCGGTCGCGGAGAGGATTTCGGCCGATGTCGACGAGCTGCTGCGTCCGGTGGCCGCGCGGCTTCCGCTGAGCGCCCTGATCGGCGCGCCCGTGCTGTTCGGGCGCACCAGCGCCGTGTTCGCCCGGCTGCTGGTTCCGAGCGCCGAGCTGCTCGACCTGCACGCCGAGGTGCACCGGTTGTGCGGCCCGCACCTGGCACCCGCGCCGATGGCCAACAGCCTGCCCGGCCAGTGGACCGCGCACGTCACGCTGGCGCGCCGGGTCAGCGGCGCGCAGCTGGGCCGGGCGCTGCGCATCGCGGGCCGGCCATCGCAGATCGAGGGCCGCTTCGCGGGTCTGCGCCGCTGGGACGGCAACAAGCGGGTCGAGCACCCGCTCTAGCCGCCGAAGAGCAGGTAGAGCCCGGTGAACGTGTAACCGACCATCACCAGCATCATGGTGAGCTGCCCGGTGAGCTGATGACCGGCGGGCAACAGCCGCAGCGCGCGGTCATGCGCCGCGATCACCGCGACGGTGTGCCCGATCACCACGCACGCCACCTTGATTCCGGCCAGCACCGGCGGATGCTGAGACAACACGTAGGCCACGTGAAAATGCGCCAGTCCCAGCAGATTCCAGCCCCGCCCGAACGGATCGGCCAGCGCGATCACGGCCTGCTGTCCACGCTCCACCAGGTAGGACAGGTAGTGGGCGAAGATGTAGCCCACCACGATCGGGATCAGCGAGTGTGCCAGCTGGCCGGGCAGGGCGCGCCGCTGCTCGCGATCCACCCCGCCGGTCGCCCGGGCCGCAAGCGAAAAGCTCAGTGCGACAACAGTAATGAAGACCACCAGCCCGGCCGTCCGCAGCACCGACGACGTCAGCGTCGACGGCACATTGTGGGCGGACCTGGAGACCTCGTCGGCGAAATTGCGCCAGGTCGGCGACGACGAGTAGCTGTCGAACGCCGTCGACCCGAGCAGCACCGCCAGCATCACGACCACCCCGGGTCGCACCGGCAGCGAAGGCAGATGGTCGAACGGGTTGCCGATCACGATCTGCCCGGTCGCCGTCGAACGCCGAAACGGGGACAGCCGCGACACCGCCATGCTGTACACCCCGAACGGGTAGGCCCTGGCCAGCCAGCCCTGCCCGCACAGCCACGCCCCGCCCAGCAGCACCACCGTGTACACCAGCAACCAGCCCCGCACCCAGGGCAGCGAGGCCGAATTGGGGCTGGCCAGTTCCAGCCACACGAACGCGAATAGTCCCACCGCGCCCGGACGGTATCCCCAGCTTTGCGGGTAGCGCAGCCGCGCCCGGCTCAGCCGCTCCGGCACCACGCGCCGCAGCAGCAGGTACACCGTTCGGATCGGGGAGATCACGCGCCACACCGGCCCGAAGGCCAGCGACAGCGCGACCGGCCCGACCCACAGCAGCACGTAGAACGTCCCCAACAGACCGTTGACCTGCGTTTGCGGGCCGAACACCCCGGCCAGCACCACCCACACCGCGAACGCCAGGGCAACGCCGGCGACCGTCCAGCGCGTCGCCCGCGCGTCGACCAGCGTCGTCACCCAGGCCGGCAACGGGTGGCCGGGCGCGTCCGGGTCGAACCGCGGCCGCCGCCAGGCGAAGGCCACCAACGCGAACGTGAATGTCAACGCCCACGCGGCACCTACCATCGCGAATGCGTACGGAACCGGAAGATCGCTCGATCCGCCCAGGCCATGCGCCAGCAGCACCGTCACGGCTCGACTTGAATCGTCGCTATCGTCCGGTCCAGATGGTGGAGTTCCACTTCGACGTTGCCCGGGACCTCGACGTTGAAGCGGAATGCCTGGTTGGGTTGAGCCGCGACCGGGAACTTGTGGTCGGGCACAGAGTGCACGTGCAGCTCATCGGTCGCGTCGCTGGCGACTTGCAAGACGATATCCTGCTTGACCTTCGCCTGCAGCACCGCGTTCGACGGGGTGACCTGGCCGTGAGCAATGGTGACTTCGATGTTCAGGGCCCCGGGGGGAGCCTGGCCCGACGGGCCGGCGCACCCCATCAAGCCGCACATCGGCACCGTCACCCACGCCGCAATAAGCGTGCCGCGCAACGTCATCGGCTCACGCCGCCCGCGGTAGTGGCTGCTTTTCGGCAACCGGCTCCGGCTCGGACAGCGCGTTGTTGATGCGGCCCGCGCCCCACGCCAGGCCGGCGATGACCATCAGCGTCAGGATCAGCACGACGACCGACCCGGCGTTGTAGAGCCAGCCGGGAGCGTTCTGGTCGCGTTCGCGCTGCAGGATGGTGATCTCGTGCACGAACGGCCGATCGATCGATGACAGGGCGGGCACCTCGGCCGCGGGAATGGCGTCGTCGGCCGGTTCGCAGATCGGCACGCCCGTCATCGTGTAGCCGTCCTGAATCCGCAGCAGCGTCTTCCACGATCCCCAGACCGGAACCGGCTGGGTGGACCGGTAGTGGCCGGGCCCGACCTTCTCCAGCCGGTCGATCACCAGGCCGCGCTGGTTTTCCATCCGGCCCTGCCAGGACAGAATCGTCAGCCAATCCGGCTGCGCGCCAACCGCGTCGGCCGGCGTCAGCTGCACATCGGCGGACACCATCCGCTGGCCGGGCGCACTGGGCAGCTCGGTCAGCGTGATCGCCGCCTTGCCCTGCTGCGGCACCACGATGTGCAGGCCGTTGGCCACCGCGCCGCCGATCACCACGACGGTCGCTACGACCACCGAGATGCTGATCACGCGCCGCGGCAGCCGCTGCCCGGTCAGCACCATGCCGAACAGTGCGCCGCACATTCCGGCGAGCACCCCCACCGGCACCGACATGGCCAGGGCCTCGCCCCACATGCTGACCGGCCACGGGTAGTGGTAGACCGTCCCGATCCACAGCGACTCCAGCCACAGCCCGACCGTCGCCACGCCAAGTCCGGCGACGGCACCAAAAACGATGGGGCGCTTGAATACTTGCGTGAGCGCGACCAGTTCGACCACCACGGCCGGGCCCAGGTACAGCGGGAACCAGTTGATCGGTGCGCCCAGGATGGGCCCTACCAGCACCGCGACCCCACCGCGCAGCGCGATCGCGAACAACGACGCGATGATGGCCGCGCCGCGGCCCATCGTGACGCGGGCGGCGACGGCCGCCAGTGCGGACGCGAAGGCGATCATCATCGGCTGCAACACCAGGCGGAATTGCTCGACGCCGAAGTCGTATTCGATCTGGTAGACGGACAGGCCGATGAACATTCCGCCGAAGGACAGGTAGCGCAGGAAGGTGATGAACGCGCCGTGCGCGGCCTCGGCCGCCTGCTGTACCTCACCTTCGCGCTCCAGCATCAGCACCGCGAACAGCGAAAAGCAGGCGCCGCCGATCATCATCAAATGCGTTGGACCCCAAAGGGTGACGTCTTGCCCGAAGATCCGGTGCCAGATGTCGTCGAGCGGGAAGCCGATCATCGCGTAGAGCCCACAGCCTGCCATCAGCACGCCGCCGACCGGCGCGTACCAGGTGCGGGTGATGCGGACCGCCGCTGGGCCGGGCTTATCGTGCGGGATGACCATCGCGATCACGCCGGCCAGGAGCACGCCGAACAGGCCGATGATGATGAAGTAGTGCGCCGGGTTGGCCAACGGCCCGGGATCGCGGCCGTTATCGATGTGCCAACTGACGTCCCAGATGAAGCCGAACAGGGCGCAGATGATCGACGTCGTGAAGACAATCACCGGCAGCGCCACCCAATTGGGGCGATGGAATTTCTCGCCGAGTTTGTCGGCGACGCGGGTCAGCCACGTGATGCGACGCGTGCGGTGCGAATAGCCCACCCACAACATGACCAGCGTGATGACCATTGCGGCAACCGAGAGCCCGATCATCTGATTGAGTCCGGCGCCGTGGGCCGACGGCTCTGCGAGTAGCGGTAGCCCCGTGGGCATGTCCGACACCGTTGTCATGAGTGTCATGTCCTCCCTACTACGCCGGGACGTCCCGGGAGAGATCACTTGTTACCGGCAGGTAAGTTCACTCGATCCAAGGGGTAATGCCGCGATTGCTGGGCGGTCAATCACCCGATTTGTCCGGTGTGTCACTTTGCTGGTGGGCATCGTCTGTCGGGCCGGCGCGGCGGTCGCGCAAAGCGACGTAGAGGATCACGGCGACGACGATCACGGCAGGTAGGAACGCCGGCGCGGCCAACACAATCCAGTGGTGTGCCACGTACTCGACATGCGGAGTCGTCATGGTGGTCGTATACCCCGGCGGTCTCGGTCTACTAGGGCCGTTACCCTACTTTGAACACCGTTTCGTTCAGCCTGCCACGACGAAGTGGCGGATGTGACCGCAGACGCGGACGCGATAAAGATGCAGGGGAGTACTTGGTGACTCAAGCGGCAACTCGACCCACCACCGAAGCCGGCGATGGCGCAGACATCCTGGCGATAGCCCGCCAGCAGGTGCTCGACGGCGGCGAGGGATTGAGCCGGGACCAGGTCCTCGCGGTGCTGCAGCTGCCCGACGAGCGGCTCGAGGAGCTGCTGGCGCTGGCCCACGAGGTGCGGATGCGCTGGTGTGGCCCCGAGGTCGAGGTCGAGGGCATCATCAGCCTCAAGACTGGCGGCTGCCCCGAGGACTGCCACTTTTGTTCGCAGTCCGGGCTGTTCGCCTCGCCGGTGCGCAGCGCCTGGCTGGACATTCCGAGCCTGGTCGAGGCCGCCAAGCAGACCGCGAAGTCGGGTGCCACCGAGTTCTGCATCGTGGCCGCGGTGCGTGGTCCGGACAAGCGGCTGATGTCCCAGGTCGCGGCCGGTATTGAGGCGATCCGTAACGAGGTCGAGATCAACGTCGCCTGCTCGCTGGGCATGCTGAGCGCCGGGCAGGTCTCCGAGCTCGCCGCGATGGGCGTGCACCGCTACAACCACAATCTGGAGACCGCGCGGTCGTTCTTCACCAACGTCGTCACCACGCACACGTGGGAAGAGCGCTGGCAGACGCTGACGATGGTGCGCGACGCGGGTATGGAGGTGTGCTGCGGCGGCATCCTCGGCATGGGAGAGACGCTGGAGCAGCGGGCGGAATTCGCCGCCGACCTCGCCGAGCTCGACCCCGACGAGGTGCCGCTGAATTTCCTCAACCCGCGGCCCGGCACGCCGTTCGGCGACCTCGAGGTGATGCCCGTCAGCGAAGCGCTGAAGTCGGTGGCCGCGTTCCGGCTGGCGTTGCCACGCACGATGCTGCGCTTCGCCGGTGGCCGCGAGATCACCCTAGGCGACCTCGGCGCCAAGCAGGGCATCCTGGGCGGCATCAACGCCGTGATCGTCGGGAACTACCTGACCACCCTCGGCCGTCCCGCCGAGTCCGATCTGGAACTGCTCGACGATCTGCAGATGCCGATCAAGGCGCTGAACGCCACCTTGTAGTGGCTAGATTGGGTCTTGTGGTTGGCGATCTGGGCGCTCCGGTCAGCGCGGGCGTCTACAACGTCTACACCGGGGAATTGGGGGGTACGACGGTGCCCACCGCGGCTCAGCTCGGTCTTGAACCCCCGCGCTTCTGCGCCGAATGCGGACGCCGGATGATCGTTCAGGTTCGCCCCGACGGCTGGCGGGCGCGCTGTTCGCGGCACGGTGAGGTGGACTCGGCGGATCTGGAGACGCAGCGGTGACCGAGCCCTGGGTGCCCGCCGCTCGCGTCGCCCTATCCCGGCCGCGCGCGATTCTCCTTGCCGCACTGGGACTCTCGGCGACCGGAGTGCTGGTCGGCGGCCTGTGGGCGTGGATGGCCCCGCCGATTCATCTGGTGGTGGCGATGACTCGTTCCGGCGAGCGGGTGCACGAATACCTGGGCACCGAGTCCCAGCATTTCTTCGACGTGCCGAGCCTGATGCTGGGCCTGCTGACGGTGCTGGCGGTCGTGGCGCCGGTGCTGGTTTGGCAATGGCCCCGGCTGCGGGGCCCGGGCATGGTCGTCGGGCTGACGATCGGCATGGTGGGCGCCGCCGGCGTGGCCTCCGGAGTCGGTGCCGCGCTGGCCGTGCTGCGCTACGGCGCGCTGGACGTCGACAAGGTGCCGGTGCTCGGCAGCCCCGCGGTGTCCTACGTCGTGCAGGCGCCGCCGGTGTTCTTCGGGCCCGGGCCGCTGCAGATCGCCACGACGCTGTTGTGGCCCGCCGCGATCGCCGCCCTGGTCTATGCCCTGCTGGCCGCCGGAAGCGCCCATGACGACCTGGGCAGTTCGGGGCTTACCGATCGGCCGTCGCACGCGTTCCCGATGGAGCCGGAAGCGTCCGTCTCGTAGCGGCGTCTCACAGCGGACGGCGGCGAAACCTGCGGCCGGTCAGCACCCTGGCCGCGATGACGCCCAGCCGCATCATGCCGGCATAGGTCATCGGGTTGAACATGGTGGGCCAGACGGTCCGGATCAGGTGGTCGTTGAGCGGCCGGCGCGCAAAGCGGTCGGTGAGCCAGCGCAGCGTCATCGGCGCGGACAGTGGGTGCAGGAGCATGTGCTCGTTGAACGCGTCGCGGTGGTAGGTGACGCTGGCGCCGCCGGCCGAATAGGCGTCGGCCAGCGCATCGATGTCGTGGACGTCGATCAGGTAGTCGTGCACGGCCTGCACGATCAGGACCGGTGGTGCCGGTGTCGCGACACCGAGCTTGATGCTGTCGAAGACGTGTGTCACCTCGGGTGACGACAAGATGTCCTCGAGCGGTTCGTCGAGGTAGTCGCCCATGTTCTTACCGGCCATCCGCACCACGGCCTCGACCGTCGTCATGTCTTCGAGCCGGTCCAGCAGGGTGCGTCCCTCGTCGTTGGTGTGCTCGGTGATCACCCGGTTCAGGTCGGGATAGACGTGGGCGAGAGCGGCGACCACCATCGCGGGTAAGCCCGCCAGGAAGCCACCGTTGAGCCGTCGGAAGGTGTGACCGAGGTCGCCGACGGGGGAACCCAGCACCGCCCCGACGATGTCCAGCTCTGGCGCGTAGTCGGCGCACATTTCGGCGGCCCAGGCGCTGGCCAGCCCGCCCCCCGAGTAACCCCACAGCCCGACCGGCGCCGACGGCGACAACGCGACGCGTGTCGAGCTGAGGGCGGCCCGTATGCCGTCGAGGATGCGGTAGCCGGGCTCGTAAGGTGCACCCCACATGCCCAGCAGGCCTTCATGGTCGGGAACCGAGACCGCCCAGCCTTCGGCGAGGGCGGCGGCCACCAGGAAGAGCTCCAGCTGGGCGATTGAGCCGAGGGCCTTAGCCCTCCTGCGCAGCGCATAGGACGGAAAGCAGCGCGACGACATGGCGTCGATCGCGCACTGATAAGACAGCAGCGGACAGTTCTGCCCGACGACACGTTCCGTGGGGATGAGCACCGTGGTGACGCAGGCCTCCGGGGCGCCGTTCATGTCCGTAGTCCGGTAGAGCAGCTGGATCGCCGAAACCGATTGCGGAACCAGGCCGAGGAACGCCAATTCGACGTCGCGAGAACGCAGCACCGTGCCGGGCTCGGCGTGCTGGAAGCCGGGAGGCGGCTGGTAGAACGGGTCGTCTGAGGGCAGCAGCGGGCGCGCTTTGGGCCGCAACTCCTCGTGTGGCGGCCGACCGATCCATTCCGCACCGTCGGTGCCTGCCAAATTGCCGAGTTCAACCAATTCGCCGATCCCTTCTAGGCCACCGAGCATTTTCCCGCATGAACTGGCGGTAACCAAAACGTAATGGCCAGGATATGCGTTACTTCTCGCTCCACCGGCGCGGTGATGCGGTCAAGGCTGGCCCGGCGGCCGAAGCGCGGCGAACTCGTCGGTTACCCGCAGCGCGGCGTCGGTGAAGTGGTACAAAGCCGCCGGTCGCCCGCCGCTGCGACCCGACTGCGCGATGGTACCGGTTTGCGTGATCACGCCCCGTCGGGCCAATACCCGCTGCAGATTCGTCGCATCCACTTGATGACCCAGCGTCGCGCTATAGATGTCGCGCAGCGTGGACAGTGCGAATTCCTTTGGTGCCAAGGCGAATCCGATATTCGTGTAGGACATCTTGGCGATCAGCCGGGTATGCGCGTGCGTCACCATCGGGCCGTGATCGAACGCCATCGGAGGCAGATCACTCACCGGGTGCCAGCGGGTGTCCAGCGGCAGCTCCGGGGTGGCGGGGGAGGGCACCAGGCCCAGGAACGTCGAGGCGATCACCCGCGCCCCCGGCACGCGGCCTGGATCGGAGAAAACTGCCAGTTGTTCCAGGTGGGCCAACTCGCGCAAATCCACCTTCTCGGCCAGCTGTCGGCGCACCGACGTGGTCATGTCCTCGTCGCTGCGCAGTCGCCCACCGGGCAGCGACCACGAGCCGCGTTGCGGATCGCGCGCACGCTGCCATAACAGCACGTTAAGCTGCGGTTTTCCCTTTCGGGAGGCTCCCTTAACCTGCTCGGTGGCCTGCCGAACCTGGAACACGACCGCGAGCACTTCATGGGCGGTGCTACCATTGGGCATGTTTTCGATTATAAGTCGAAAACCTCCTGAGTCGAATGGAGTCGCCGTGACGGTCATGAATCGCATGGACACGCTCACCGAAGACCTGATTGCCAGAATCGCCAATTCCCCGACCGGGTACGGCGGCGTCGAAGGTGATGAGCAGTGGGCCAACGAGATTCGCCGTCTGGCGAAGTTGCGCGGCGCCACCGTGCTCGCGCACAACTACCAGCTGCCAGCCATCCAGGACGCCGCCGACCACGTCGGGGACTCGCTCGCGCTGTCGCGGATCGCCGCCGAAGCGGCGGAGGACACCATCGTGTTCTGCGCCGTGCACTTCATGGCCGAGACGGCCAAGATTCTGAGCCCCTCGAAGACGGTGCTGATCCCGGATCAGCGGGCCGGTTGCTCGCTGGCCGATTCGATCACACCCGACGAGCTGCGCGCCTGGAAGGACGAGCACCCCGGCGCAGTCGTCGTCTCCTACGTCAACACCACCGCGGCCGTCAAGGCGCTCACCGACATCTGCTGCACCTCGTCCAACGCGGTCGAGGTGGTCGAGTCGATCGACCCCGATCGCGAGGTGCTGTTCTGCCCGGACCAATTCCTTGGCGCCCACGTCCGCCGGGTGACCGGCCGCAAGAACATCCACGTGTGGGCCGGTGAATGCCACGTGCACGCCGGGATCAACGGCGACGAGCTCACCGAGCAGGCACGCGCCAACCCCGACGCCGACCTGTATGTGCACCCCGAGTGTGGTTGTGCCACTTCGGCGTTGTACCTCGCCGGTGAGGGAGCGTTCCCGGCCGAGCGGGTGAAGATCCTGTCCACCGGCGGCATGCTCGACGCGGCACATGAGACGCGGGCGCGCAAGGTCCTGGTCGCCACCGAGGTCGGCATGCTGCACCAATTGCGCCGGGCCGCACCGGAAGTCGATTTCCGCGCGGTCAACGACCGCGCCTCCTGCAAATACATGAAGATGATCACCCCCGCCGCGCTGCTGCGCTGCCTGGTCGATGGCGCCGACGAGGTGCACGTCGATCCGGAAGTCGCGGCCGCGGGCCGGCGCAGCGTGCAGCGCATGATCGAAATCGGCCAGCCGGGCGGCGGCGAATGATGACCCGTCCCACATGGACCGATAGCGCCGACGTCGTCGTGATCGGCACGGGTGTCGGGGGATTGGCCGCCGCGCTGGCTGCCCATCGTGCCGGGCGCAAGGTCGTGGTTCTCAGCAAGGCCGACGAAACTTACGCGGTCACCGCGACGCATTACGCGCAGGGCGGGATCGCGGTCGTGCTGCCGGACAACGACGACTCCGTCGAGGCTCACGTCGCCGACACCCTGGCCGCGGGCGCGGGCATGTGTGACCCCGATGCGGTGTACTCGATCGTCGCCGACGGTTACCGCGCGGTCAGCGAATTGGTCGGCGACGGAGCGCGATTCGACGAATCGGTGCCGGGCCAGTGGGCGCTGACCCGCGAGGGCGGGCACTCGCGACGGCGGATCGTGCACGCCGGTGGTGACGCGACGGGGGCCGAGGTCCAGCGAGCGCTCGACCACGCCGCCCGGACGCTCGACATCCGCGGTAGCCACGTGGCGCTGCGCGTGCTGCACGACGGTACGGCGGTGACCGGGGTGGCTGTGGGCAATCCCGACGGTATCGGGGTCGTCAGCGCGCCTGCGGTGATCCTGGCGTCCGGCGGCCTCGGGCATCTCTACAGCGCGACCACCAACCCCGACGGATCCACCGGCGACGGAATCGCCTTGGCGTTGTGGGCCGGCGTCGCGGTGTGCGATCTCGAGTTCATCCAGTTCCACCCCACCATGTTGTACAGTGCCAGTCCCGGCCCGCGGGCCGGGAATCGCCGGCCGCTGATCACCGAGGCGATCCGCGGCGAGGGCGCGGTATTGATTGACCGGCAAGGCAATTCGGTCACCGCAGGCGTTCACCCGATGGGTGACCTGGCGCCCCGCGATGTCGTGGCGGGGGCCATCGACGCGCGACTGAGGGCTACCGGCGACGAATGCGTCTTCCTCGACGCGCGCGGCATCGACGGCTTTGAGGCCCGATTCCCCAACGTCACCGACGCGTGCCGGGCCGCCGGCGTCGACCCGGTGCGCCAACCCATCCCGGTCGTTCCGGGCGCCCATTACAGCTGCGGCGGCGTGGTCACCGACGTGCACGGTCAGACCGAGTTGCCCGGGCTGTTCGCCGCGGGCGAGGTGGCCCGCACCGGTATGCACGGCGCGAATCGCTTGGCGTCCAACAGCTTGCTGGAAGGCCTGGTGGTAGGTGGCCGCGCCGGCAAGGCCGCGGCGACGCATGCGCTGGCGGCGGGCCGGGTGCTCGCGGCCGCGCCCGAGCCGATCGCCCACACCGCGTCGAAGCGCCGCGAACTGCAGACCGCAATGACTCGGGATGCGTCGGTGGTACGCGATGCCGCCGGGTTGCAGCGGCTGTCAGAGACGCTGTCGCGGGCGCGAATTCGCACCGTCGAGGGTCGTCGCGATTTCGAGGACGTGGCGTTGACGCTGACCGCCCGCGCCGTGGTGGCCGCGGCGTTGGCCCGCGATGAAAGCCGGGGCTGCCATCACCGGGCGGACTACCCGGCCGCTGCGCCGGAAAAGGCGCGCAGCATCATGGTCCGCTCGGCCGACACGATATACGCCGAAGACTTGGCGGCGGTGTCCTGATGACGTTGTCCGCCGCCGAACTCGCCGTCGCTCAAGACGTCGTCCGCCGGGGTCTGGACGAAGATCTGCGCTACGGGCCCGACGTCACCACGCTCGCGACCGTGCCCGCCGGTGTGGCGACAGCGGCGCTGGTGCCCCGGGAGGCGGGCGTGATCGCCGGGTTGGATGTCGGGCTGCTGGTGCTCGACGAGGTGCTCGGCACCGACGGCTACCAGGTGCTCGACCGCGTCGAGGACGGTGCTCGCGTCCAGGCGGGCCAGGCGGTGTTGACCGTGCGGGCGGAGAACCGTGGGCTGCTGACCGCCGAGCGGACGATGCTGAACCTGATCTGCCACCTGTCGGGGATCGCCACCGCGACGGCGGCCTGGGTGGACGCCGTCAGCGGCACCAAGGCCCAGGTTCGCGACACCCGCAAGACGCTGCCCGGACTGCGGGCCCTGCAGAAGTACGCGGTGCGGGTCGGCGGCGGCGTCAACCACCGCCTCGGCCTGGGTGATGCCGCGTTGATCAAGGACAACCACGTCGCGGCCGCGGGTTCGGTCGTCGAGGCGCTGCGGGCGGTGCGCGAGGCCGCGCCCAATCTTGCGTGCGAGGTCGAGGTCGACTCCCTCGAGCAGCTCGACGAGGTACTCCCGGAGAAGCCCGAGTTGATCCTGTTGGACAATTTTCCCGTGTGGCAGACCCAGATCGCCGTGCAGCGTCGTGATTCCCGCGCGCCGGCCGTACTACTGGAGTCGTCGGGCGGGCTCAGCCTGGACACCGCGGCGGATTATGCCGGCGCCGGAGTCGACTACCTGGCCGTCGGCGCGCTGACTCACTCGGTGCGCGTGCTCGATATCGGCCTGGATATGTAGGGCTGCCCGAGATGCGGCAGCTGAGCTTCGAGGAAGCCGGGCGCTACGCGTGGCGCGATGTCCCCGAGCCCGAAATCACCGCACCGGAACAAGCCGTGGTCAGGCCGCTGATGGTGGCCTGTTGCGATCTCGACATCGCGGTCGCGGCGGGTCAGGCCCCGCTGCCGCCGAGATATGCCGTCGGGCATGAGGGGTTGGCGGAGGTCGTGGCCGTCGGCGACGCCGTCGACACCGTCCGCCCCGGCGATTGGGTGGTAGTGCCGTTCCAGATCAGCTGCGGTCGCTGCGCGCACTGCCGCCGCGGCGTGACCGGCTCGTGTGGCTCGGTGCCGTTGATGGCGATGTACGGTCTCGGCCCGCTGGCCGGGCTGAACGGCGGGGGCTTCATGTCGGACGAGGTGCTGGTGCCCTACGCCGACGCGATGCTGGTCGCCGTCCCGGATGGCGTGGCGCCCAACGCGATTGCCTCACTGTCGGACAACATTCCCGACGGCTGGCGGGCGGTCGGGCCGTACGCGGCCGAGCTGGCCGCCCTCGATCCGGCCGACCGCCGCGTGCTGGTGATCGGCAAGCTGTCGATCGGGCTGTATGCCGCGGCGTTTGCGGCCGCGCTGGGGGCTCGCGTCGACTATGTCGACCACGATGTGCGCCGGCTGGCGGCCGCCGAAAAGCTCGGCGCGGTGGTCCACGATCGGGTCAAGCCCGACAAGTCGTGGGAACCGTATCCGCTCACCGTGCACACCTCCGCCGATCCTGCGCTGCTGGCCGCCACGCTGCGGGCGACCTGGCCGGACGGGGTATGCACCGACACCGGGATCTACTACCAGCCGGTCGTCGAGATGCCGCTACTGCCGATGTACACCCGCGGGGTAAGGTTCGTCACCGGGCGGGTCAACGCGCGGTCTGCCATTCCGCAGGTGCTGGACTTGCTGGCCGGCGGATGCGACCTGGCACCCGCCGTCGACCAGGTGGTGCCCTGGGCGGAAGCGCCGACGGTGTGGCCGACGATGACCGGCAAGACCGTCTTCACCCGCGTGTAGCGCCCTTGCTGCGCTCAACGCCGCGAGCGCGCACTCAGCGCCGCGAGGCGGGCACCCCAGCTCAGGCGATGTCGCTGACCAACACCGCCATGCGGCGTAACTGCAGGCGGACCAGCCGCGGCAGGCCCGTGCCGTCGGACCCGGCGGGCAGGATGCGGGGATTGGTGATGTGCACGGTCTTGCGGGCAAAGTGCAGGTCAGCCTGCCCGGCGGCCAGCACGTTCTTCACCCAGTCGGTCTTGCCGTGGCCCAGCGCGATCGCCAACACGTTGCCGTCGCGGTAAGCGGTCACGATGGTTTTGTACGGCTTGCCCGACGTGCGGCCGCGATGCTCGATCGTGGCGGTGCCGGGCAGGAAGCGCGCGATCGGCTTCAGCGCCGGGTTGACGTATTTGACCTGGAAGTTCTCAAACCACGTCGGATACACCATCGGGATGCCCGGGGCGTTGTTCGGGTGATCCTTCGTGGACATGCGGCTCCCTTTGCGGAACGTCTGTTGTCTGATTACGCGCACTGTACCGGTCGGATATTGATTTGAGTTCCTGTGGGACAATGGACGTTGTGACTGCCACATCCCCATCAGTGCTGGCCCGCATCGACCTGCGGGGCGCGGAGCTGACGGCTGCTCGGCTGCGGGCGACGTTGCCGCGCGGCGGGGCCGATGTGGAGACGGTGTTGTCAAACGTGCGCCCGATCGTCCAGGCCGTCGCCGAGCGCGGGGCCGAGGCGGCGCTGGAGTACGGAGCGTCGTTCGACGGCGTACGTCCCGCAGCCGTCCGCGTACCCGAGGCGGCTTTGCAGGCCGCGCTGGACGATCTGGACGCCGACGTCCGTGACGCGCTGCAGGTGATGATCGAGCGCACCCGCGCGGTGCACGCCGATCAGCGCCGCACCGACACCACCACGGTGCTCGGGCCGGGTGCGACGGTCACCGAGCGGTGGGTGCCTGTCGAGCGGGTCGGCCTCTACGTGCCCGGCGGCAACGCGGTGTATCCGTCCAGCGTCGTGATGAATGTCGTGCCCGCGCAGGCCGCGGGGGTGGAGTCGCTGGTGGTGACCAGCCCGCCGCAGGCCCGCTGCCAGGGCCAACTCGAAGGGCTGCCGCATCCGACGATCCTGGCGGCGGCCCGGCTGCTCGGAGTCGACGAGGTCTGGGCTGTCGGCGGCGCGCAGGCCGTCGCATTGCTGGCCTACGGCGGCGTCGACACCGACGGCGCGGAGCTTGCGCCGGTCGACCTGATCACCGGACCCGGCAACGTGTACGTCACGGCGGCCAAGCGGTTGTGCCGCTCGCTGGTGGGCATCGACGCCGAGGCCGGGCCGACCGAGATCGCCATCCTCGCCGACCACACCGCCGACCCGGCGCACGTGGCCGCCGACCTGATCAGCCAAGCCGAACACGACGAGATGGCCGGCAGCGTGCTGGTGACCGCGAGCGAGGACCTGGCCGCGGCCACCGACGCCGAAGTCGAGGCACAGCTGCAGACCACGGTTCACCGCGAACGGGTGACGGCGGCGCTCAGTGGTCCGCAATCGGCGATCATCCTGGTTGACGATCTCGACGCCGGCGTCAAAGTCGTCAACGCCTATGCTGCCGAACACCTCGAGGTCCAGACCGCCGACGCGCCCCAGGTCGCCAGCCGAATACGTTCGGCCGGAGCCATTTTCGTCGGCCCCTGGTCGCCGGTAAGCCTCGGCGACTACTGCGCCGGATCCAACCACGTGCTGCCGACCGCGGGCAGCGCCCGGCACTCCAGCGGCCTGTCGGTACAGACATTCCTGCGCGGCATCCACGTCGTCGACTACACCGAGGCGGCACTCAAAGATGTCTCCGGACACGTGGTCACACTCGCGAAAGCCGAAGACCTGCCCGCACATGGCGAGGCGGTACGGCGGAGGTTCGAACGATGACCGCATCCGAACGACAGGTCAACCTCGACGACCTGCCGCTGCGCGACGACCTGCGCGGCAAATCACCTTACGGCGCACCGCAATTGGTCGTTCCGGTGCGGCTGAACACCAACGAGAACCCGCACCCCCCGAGTGCGGCGCTGGTCGACGATGTCGTCCGGTCGGTAGGGGAGGCCGCCAGGGATCTGCACCGCTACCCCGACCGCGACGCGGTGGCCTTGCGAACCGATCTGGCGAGTTATCTCACCGCGCAAACCGGCACCTTGCTCGGTGTTGAAAACGTTTGGGCGGCCAATGGTTCCAACGAGATCTTGCAACAGTTGCTGCAGGCGTTCGGTGGGCCGGGGCGCAGCGCGCTCGGGTTCGTCCCGTCCTACTCGATGCACCCGCTGATCTCCGACTGCACCCGCACCGAATGGTTGACGGCTGCGCGCGCCGACGACTTCAGCCTCGACGTCGACGCCGCCGTCGCGGCAGTCGTCCAACACAAACCCGACGTGGTGTTCGTAACCAGCCCGAATAACCCGACCGGACAAAGCATTCCGCTGGGCGATCTGCGCCGACTGCTCGACGTGACGCCGGGCATCCTGATCGTCGACGAGGCGTACGGCGAGTTCTCATCGCAGCCCAGCGCGGTCGAGCTGATCGAGCAGTACCCGACCCGGCTAGTGGTCAGCCGCACCATGAGCAAGGCGTTCGCGTTCGCCGGCGGCAGGCTGGGCTATCTGGTCGCCACGCCGGCGCTGATCGACGCGATGCTGTTGGTGCGCTTGCCCTACCACCTGTCGTCGATCACCCAGGCCGCCGCCCGGGCCGCGCTGCGCCACGCGGACGACACCCTCGGCAGCGTGGCCACCCTGATCGCCGAACGCGAACGGGTCATGACGGCCTTGGCGTGCTTGGGCTTCCGGGTAATCCCCAGCGACGCGAACTTCGTGCTGTTCGGCGAGTTCGCCGACGCACTCGCGGCCTGGCGGCGTTACCTGGACGCCGGCGTCTTGATCCGCGACGTCGGCATCCCCGGCTACCTGCGCACCACCATCGGACTTGGCGACGAGAACGACGCGTTTCTCGCGGCGAGCGCCCCGATCGCCGCCACCGAGCTGGGCCCAGCCAATTCCAGCCCCGCAGGAGCGATCGCAAGCGCGGCGAAGCCGCGTGAAGCGGGTCGCGACCATGTGTTAGGAGCCCCGTGACCACGATTGCGACTCGTCGCGCGCGAATTGAGCGCCGCACCAAGGAATCCGACATCGTCGTCGAGCTGGACCTTGACGGCACCGGTCAGGTGCACGTCGACACCGGCGTGCCGTTCTACGATCACATGCTGCACGCACTGGGCAGTCACGCCAGCTTCGACCTGACCGTGCGGACCAAGGGTGACGTCGAGATCGAAGGACACCACACCATCGAAGACACCGCGATCGCCCTTGGGCAGGCGCTCGGGCAGGCACTCGGCGACAAGAAGGGCATCCGACGGTTCGGGGACTCCTTCATTCCGATGGACGAGACGCTGGCCCACGCCGCCGTCGACGTGTCGGGCCGGCCGTACTGTGTGCACAGCGGCGAGCCGGATCACCTGCAACACACCACGATCGCCGGGAACTCGGTGCCCTATCACACCGTGATCAACCGGCACGTATTCGAATCGCTGGCGATGAACGGCCGCATCGCGCTGCACGTGCGGGTGCTGTACGGGCGCGACCCGCACCACATCACCGAAGCGCAGTACAAGGCCGTGGCGCGGGCGTTACGCCAGGCCGTCGAACCCGACCCGCGCGTATCGGGTGTGCCATCCACCAAAGGTGTTTTGTGACAACACGATCGGTCGTGGTGCTGGACTACGGCTCAGGAAATCTTCGGTCTGCCCAGCGTGCGCTGCAGCGGGTCGGCGCGACGGTGGAGGTCACCGCCGACGCGCGCGCGGCGGCAGCGGCCGACGGGCTGGTGGTACCCGGTGTCGGTGCCTTCGAGGCGTGCATGACTGGTTTGCGCAAGATCGCGGGGGAGCGGATCATCGCCGAGCGGGTGGCCGCCGGGCGCCCGGTGCTGGGGGTTTGTGTCGGCATGCAGATCCTGTTCGCCCGCGGCGTGGAATTCGGGGTGGAGACGGTGGGCTGCGGGCAGTGGCCGGGCGCCGTGACCCGGCTGGACGCCCCGGTGATTCCGCACATGGGCTGGAACGTCGTCCAATCCGGCTTGGGTAGTGGACTTTTCAAGGGTCTGGACGCGTCCGCCCGGTTTTACTTCGTGCATTCCTACGCCGCGCAGCGGTGGGAGGGCTCGCCGGAGGCCGTGCTGACGTGGGCCACCCATCAGGTGCCGTTTTTGGCGGCGGTCGAGGACGGGCCGCTGGCCGCCACGCAATTCCACCCGGAGAAGAGTGGGGATGCCGGCGCGGCCGTATTGAGCAACTGGGTTGAGGGACTGTAAATGCCACTGATTTTGTTACCCGCTGTCGACGTCGTCGAGGGTCGGGCCGTGCGTTTGGTGCAGGGCAAGGCCGGCAGCGAAACGGAGTACGGCTCGGCGTTGGACGCGGCGCTGAACTGGCAGCGCGACGGCACCGACTGGATCCACCTGGTGGACCTGGACGCCGCGTTCGGCCGCGGGTCCAACCGCGAGCTGCTCGCCGAGGTGGTGGGCAAACTCGACGTGAACGTGGAGCTGTCCGGCGGGATCCGCGATGACGATTCGCTGGCCGCCGCGCTGGCCACCGGCTGTGCCCGGGTCAACCTGGGCACCGCGGCACTGGAGGATCCGCAGTGGTGCGCGCGCGCGATCACCGAGCACGGCGACAAGGTCGCCGTCGGCCTGGACGTGCAGATCATCGACGGCCAGCACCGGCTGCGCGGACGCGGCTGGGAAACCGATGGCGGCGACCTGTGGGAGGTGCTGGAACGCCTTGACGGCGAAGGATGTTCGCGGTTCGTCGTCACCGACGTCACCAAGGACGGCACGTTGGGCGGTCCCAATCTCGACCTGCTCGCCCGCGTCGCCGAGCGCACTGACGCCCCGGTGATCGCCTCGGGCGGCGTATCCAGCCTGGACGACTTGCGCGCCATCGCGACTCTCACCGACCGCGGCGTCGAGGGCGCCATCGTGGGCAAGGCGCTCTACGCCGGGCGGTTCACGTTGCCGCAGGCACTGGACGCGGTACGGCAGTAGACAAATGGATCTGCACGCGCTGCTGGCCGAGGCGTCGACAATCCTCGACGCAGCAGTGGAGCCGTTCGTGGCCGGCCATCGCGCCGACTCGGCAGTTCGCAAGAAAGGCAACGACTTCGCCACCCAGGTCGACCTGGCGATCGAACGGCAGGTCGTAGCCGCGCTGGAAGCGGTCACCGGAATCGGGGTGCACGGCGAGGAATTCGGCGGCACACCGGTCGATTCGTCGTGGGTATGGGTGCTGGACCCCATCGACGGCACCCTTAACTACGCCGCCGGATCACCGATGGCCGCGATACTGCTCGGCCTGCTGCACGACGGTGAGCCGGTGGCCGGGCTGACCTGGGCGCCGTTTACCGACACTCGCTACACGGCGGTCGCCGGTGGTCCGTTGGTGAAAAACGATGTCGCCCAGCCGCCGTTGACCGACACCGCGCCGGCCGACTGTCTGATGGGGGTCGGCACGTTCGATGCCGATTCCCGGGGGCGATTCCCGGGGCGTTATCGGATCGCGGTGCTAGAGAGACTCAGCACGGTGTGCTCACGATTGCGCATGCACGGGTCGACCGGTATCGACCTCGCCTATGTCGCCGACGGGATACTTGCCGGCGCAGTCCATTTCGGTGGCCATGTGTGGGATCATGCAGCGGGAGTCGCGTTGGTGCGGGCGGCAGGAGGCACCGTCACCGACTTGGACGGCCAACCCTGGACACCCGAATCGCGGTTGGTGCTGGCCGCGGCCCCCGGCGCCTACGGGCAGATACTCGAGATCGTGCGCAGCGCCGGCCGACCGGAGGACTACTGAGATGCAGTCGGGAACCGACCTTGCCGTGCGGGTGATTCCGTGCCTGGACGTCGACGACGGACGGGTCGTCAAAGGGGTCAATTTCGAGAACCTGCGCGACGCGGGTGATCCCGTCGAACTCGCCGCGGCGTACGACGCCGAAGGCGCCGACGAGCTGACCTTCCTCGACGTGACCGCGTCCTCGTCCGGCCGCGCCACGATGCTCGACGTGGTGCGCCACACCGCCGAACAGGTGTTCATCCCGCTGACGGTCGGCGGCGGCGTGCGCGCCGTGGCCGACGTTGACGTGCTGTTGCGGGCCGGGGCGGACAAGGTTTCGGTGAACACCGCCGCGATCGCCCGCCCCGACGTGTTGGCGGAGATGTCAAGGCAATTCGGCTCACAATGCATCGTGTTATCCGTCGATGCCCGCACCGTGCCGCCCGGTTCGGCGCCCACGCCGTCGGGCTGGGAGGTCACCACACACGGCGGCCGTCGCGGCACGGGCATCGACGCCGTCGAGTGGGCGACCCGCGGTGCTGACCTCGGCGTGGGTGAGATTCTGCTCAACTCGATGGACGCCGACGGCACCAAGGCCGGTTTCGATTTGTCGATGCTGCGCGCGGTGCGCGCCGCGGTCACGGTTCCGGTGATCGCCAGCGGCGGTGCCGGTGCGGTGGACCACTTCGCCCCCGCGGTCCAAGCCGGTGCTGATGCGGTGTTGGCGGCAAGCGTCTTTCACTTTCGCGAGCTGACGATCGGGCAGGTGAAGGCCGCGATGGCCGCGGAAGGGATCACGGTGCGATGATGCTGGAGGAGAACATCGCGGCGCGTCTCAAGCGCAGCGCCGACGGGCTGTTCACCGCCGTCGTGCAGGAGCGGGGCAGCGGCGACGTGTTGATGGTCGCTTGGATGGACGACGAGGCGTTGGCCCGCACCCTGGAAACCCGTGAGGCCACCTACTTTTCGCGGTCCCGTGGCGAGCAGTGGATCAAGGGCGCGACGTCGGGCCACACCCAGCGCGTGCACTCGGTGCGGTTGGACTGCGACGGCGACACCGTGCTGTTGACGGTCGATCAGGTCGGCGGCGCGTGCCACACCGGAGACCACAGCTGCTTTGACGCCGACGTGCTGCTAGAGCCGGACGATAGGCTCTGACCCGACTAGCAGCGGAACTCCTCGAAAAGGTTCCGGTGGGCATCGAGGATTCGGTCGATGTCTGCCGGTTGTGCGGTGGCATCTTGAACGTGATGTTCTTAGGTGCCACCAATATGATTCCGTCCGTCCGGGGAATCATGTAGCCAATGTCCTGGAAGTGGTAGGAGTAACGGATTTCGGGCTGTGGCAATAGGATTGCTAGTTGCCCACGTACTGGAATCAATTCGCTGTCGGCGATCAGCGCGGCTGCGCCAAATCCGGTGCAGTTGAAGACGAGCTGCTCTGGTAGCCCTGTGATATCCCCGATAGACGCGAACTCACGGATTTGGATTGCCCCGCCCGCGATTTGCAGATCGCGGAGCATCTGACGCAAGTAGCGGCCAGTTTCGACATACAGGGTCTCGAAATATGTGACTTCGTCGATGGGGAATGGATGTTCATCGCGTGACAACACGCGGCGGTGGGTGGAAATGTGGGAAGAAGTTCCGATACAGCATTGCTGTCTTCGTAGCTGGCGAGCCAGCGAACGCAGTAGTCGTCACCTACCAGGGTCTGGAATCGGCGCCAGCTGTAGGCGGCGGCGGTGAGGAATCGCTGGCGCCATTCCGCGGTGACCATCTTTTCGTCGAAGTGGTTCACCGGTTCCCACTTTCCGCCAGCGATATCGGAGGTGGTGTTCGGTGGCAGTGTCTTGGTGTAGACCGTCACGTCAAAGCCGGCTTCCTGCACGAGGCGGGCGGTGCTTAGTCCCATGACCCCGGCCCCGATCACCGCGACGGGCCCGCGATGGCCAGGCAGGCCGAGATCGACGGCGAGTTTGGAGGTACCCCAGGACAGCGTGATCCCAGCGCCGCCGTGGCTGTAGTTATGCACTAATCGCTGAGCGCCAACGGATTCGGCGCGTACGACGAACCCCCCGGGACGGTAAGGCCGCAGGCCTGGCGTGGTGTGGATTACTCGCTGCGGGGTGACCTCAACTGTAGGCATGCACGTGTCGCCGGGCATCTGCCTACCACCCGGTAGCGACAGGATGGTCGAGACTGCTGCTGCGGCCTTCATTGGGAAACCGAGACGATCCACGCGCATCTCCTAGCCGGGCACGAACGGCGACACCGATAACAATATATGATCATACTCGGGATATGCGATCAGTCCGCAGGCAAGGCGGCGAGGTGGCTATTGGCGCCCGAGAATCAAGCCCGACCCGCGTCCAAACTATTGGCCGCTGCGATCGCCGCACGGGGCCACTCGTGCCGGAACACCGCCGGTGAGATGCGTTCGCGGCGAATGACTTCGAGATCGATCGCCCTCCCGTCGATCACCGCGTTCGGCACCCGGAACGAGTAGGCCGGCTCGTCGGTGGCCACGGCCAGGATGGCGTCCTTATCGGTGAAGTTGTTGGCGCGCATGGTGTCCTCGGCCCAGCGCAGCGGCTTGAGGCCGTCGAAGTTCTTGACGTACACCACCCACAGCCGGGTGCCGTGCGTGTCGTAGAGCTTGCGAAGCGCTCGGTTCACCGCGTCGTACTCGAGGGGACCGAGCGCATTCGCGTTGTCGGTGATTTGGCCGGACAGCTTGAACGCCGGCTTGGCCGAAGGTTGGCTAGTTGGCGGTGCCATCGGTTGCGAGGTGGCTCCGCCGTTGCCGGGGGAGTCGCCCAGCAGGCGGACGCTGACGAGTACCGCAAGCCCGATCAGCGCGACGCCGACGATCGCCGAGACCGCGAGCGCCGTGCGCCGGTTACTGCGCACGGGCGGCGTTGCGCCCGAGGTGATTTGCGGCGCGGCGACCACATCCGTCGCCATTGCGGCGGCTTGGGTCGGAGCCACCGCCTCGGCCGCCGCCGAGGTGCTGAGCTGCGCGCCCAGCGCGGCCGCGAAATCCGCGCACGTCGCATAGCGGTCGGCCGGATCCTTCGCAAGCGCCTTATCGAGCGCGCCGTCGAGGTCGGCCAACTCGGGCCGGCGCTCACTGACCGGCGGTGGCGGCGCGGACAAATGCTGTGTGATGACCACCGCCGGATTCGTACCGTGAAAGGGGGCGGACCCGGTCAAGAGGTTGAACGCGGTGCATCCCAGCGCGTATTGGTCGGCCCGCCCGTCGAGGTCCAAACCCTGCAACTGCTCGGGTGCGCAATAAGCGGTGGTTCCCATCATCATGTTTGTCGCTGTCAGGCCGCTGATTTCACCCAGCTCACGGGCAATGCCGAAATCGGCCAGCAGGATCCGCCGGCGCGGCGTCGCGTCGGTGAGCAGGATGTTGGCGGGCTTGACGTCGCGGTGCAGCAGGCCACGTGAATGTGCGTAATCGAGCGCGTCGGCCACCGCCGTGATGATCTCGACGACATCGGCCTTCGGCATTCCCGACGGGTACTGGCGCAGCAGCTGTGCGGCGTCGGTGCCTTCGACGTAATCCATCGAAATCCACAGTTGCCCTTCGTATTCGCCGCGGTCGTGGATGCCGACGATGTGTTCGTTGTACAGGCTTGCGGCGTGGTCGGCTTCCCGGTGGAACCGCTCGCGAAATTCGAGGTTGTCCGTGAGCTCGCCGGGCAGGATCTTCAGCGCGTCACGGCGGGGCAGCCGCGGGTGCTGTGCGAGATATACCTCGCCCATCCCCCCGGCCCCCAGCCGCCGAACGATCGTGTATCCAGCGAACACCGCGCCTTCGGGCAACCCATCGCTTTGCCGCATGTGAGCATGCTACTGAGGAGGTGATTGCCGCGGCCGGCTAATCGCGACTCGGCACGGGCCGACGATTTCGGTGAGAATGGGCGACGATGCGCGAACGGATCTCCTGGAACGTCCTGGTGCCGCTGACCGCCCTCGTCACGCTCGCATCGACCTGGGGAGGCGGGCACCCCGGTCCGATACTCTCGGCGATCGAGGCGATCCTGCTGATCGGTGCCGTGTTGGCCGCGGTGCACCACGCCGAGGTCGTCGCGCACCGGGTCGGCGAGCCGTTCGGGTCGCTGGTGCTCGCCACCGCGGTGACGGTGATCGAGCTGGCCCTGATCATCGAACTGATGGCCTCGGGCGGCAACGACGCGGCGACGCTGGCTAGAGACACCGCGTTCGCGGCCCTGATGATCACCACGAACGGCATCGCCGGGTTGTCGCTGCTGCTGGGTTCGCGTCGCTACGGCGTGACGTTGTTCAACCCGCACGGCAGCGGTGCGGCGCTGGCCACGCTCACCACACTGGCGACGCTGAGCCTGGCGCTGCCTACCTTCACCACCACCCGCGCGGGCCAGGAATTCTCGCCCGGTCAGCTGGCATTCGCTGCCGTCGCCTCGTTGCTGCTCTACCTGCTGTTCGTCTTCACTCAGACGGTGCGGCACCGCGACTTCTTCCTGCCGATCTCGCAGAAGGGTCAGCAGAGCATCTTCGACGAGGAAAGCCACGCCGAGCCGCCGGACAACGCCGCAGCGCTGCGCAGCCTGGGGCTGCTGCTGGTGGCGCTGCTCGCGGTGGTAGGCCTGGCCGAACAAGAATCGCCGGCCGTCGAGAAACTGGTGTCGGCGGCGGGCTTCCCGCACTCCTTCGTCGGCGTCGTGATCGCGTTGCTGGTGCTGCTGCCGGAGACGCTGGCGGCCGGGCGAGCGGCGCGGCAGGGCCGCATTCAGACCAGCCTCAACCTCGCCTACGGCTCGGCGATGGCCAGCATCGGGCTCACCATTCCCGGCATCGCGCTGGCGTCGATCTGGCTGAAGGGGCCGCTGATCCTCGGCCTGGGCCCCACTCAGTTGGCGCTCTTCGCGCTGACCGTGGTGATCAGCGTGCTGACCGTGGTCCCGGGCCGGGCCACTCGGCTACAGGGCGAGGTGCACCTGGTGCTGTTGGCCGCGTTCTTGTTCTTGGCGATCATCCCGTAGCGCTAAATATGTTGCGTGACACAGGCCTTGGCGTTGGCGCATGTTGCATGCTCCGCAACTGCCATCTACCGTTCGGCGAGCACCTTGGTCACAAATCCACCTATCCTGCAGTAGATCTCGCGCAACTGTCGAGGAGTTAAGCCGTCGAACGGGCCCGCAACGTCTGCAGCGCCTGGTCGGCGTGGGCGTCCATGCTGAACTCGCTGGCGATCACGTTGAGCACCCTGCGATCGGTGTCGATCACGAACGTCGTGCGCTTGACCGGCATCAGCTTGCCTAGCAGACCACGCTTGACGCCGAACTGCGTGGCGACCGTGCCGTCGCTGTCCGACAGCAGTGGGTAGTCGAAGCTTTCCTTGTCGGCGAACTTCGCCTGCTTTTGCACGGCATCGGTACTGATGCCGACGCGACTCGCGCCGACCGCCGCGAACTCGGCCGCCAGGTCCCGGAAATGGCAGGCTTCCTTGGTGCACCCAGGAGTCATGGCCGCGGGGTAGAAGAACAGCACCACGGGGCCGTCGGCGAGCAGGGCGCTGAGCTTGCGTGGCATTCCGGTCTGATCGGGAAGTTCGAAGTCGGCCACTGTGTTACCAGTTTTCATGGGCGTCAGGCTACGCCGATCCGGGCAAACGGATCTGCGAGGATGGTTTGGTGCATCCCCACCTCGCCGACACCACCTCACGGGAGGAATTTCGCCTGCTCGCGGCCGGGCACCGCTTTGTTCCGGTGACCCGGAAGGTCTTGGCCGACAGCGAGACGCCGCTGTCCGCCTACCGCAAGCTGGCCGCCAATCGCCCCGGCACTTTCCTGCTGGAGTCCGCCGAGAACGGCCGGTCGTGGTCGCGATGGTCGTTCATCGGGGCGGGGGCGCCCTCGGCGTTGACCGTGCGCGACGGCGAAGCGGTGTGGCTGGGTGCGGTTCCGCAGGATGCGCCCACCGGCGGCGACCCGCTCGAGGCGCTGCAGGCCACCCTCGAACTGCTGGCCACCGCCGCGGTGCCGGGCCTGCCGCCGCTGTCGGGCGGTCTGGTGGGATTCTTCGCCTACGACATGGTGCGACGCCTGGAGCGCCTACCGGAAATGGCCGTCGACGACCTTGGGCTGCCGGACATGCTGATGCTGCTGGCCACCGATGTGGCGGCGGTCGACCACCACGAGGGCACCATCACCCTGGTCGCCAATGCCGTGAACTGGAACGGCACCGACGAACGGGTCGACGAGGCCTATGACGACGCGGTCGCGCGCCTGGACGTAATGACCGAGGCGCTCGGGCAGCCGCTGCCGTCGACGGTGGCCACCTTCAGCAAGCCCCAGCCCGAATATCGGGCGCAACGCACGGTCGGGGAATACGGGAAGATCGTCGACTATCTCGTCGAGCAGATCGCGGCCGGCGAAGCCTTCCAGGTGGTGCCCTCCCAACGCTTCGAAATGGACACCGATGTCGACCCGCTCGAGGTCTATCGAATCCTGCGGGTGACCAACCCGAGCCCGTATATGTACCTGCTGCATGTGCCGAATAGTGCTGGTGTGACGGACTTTTCGATCGTCGGTTCCAGCCCGGAGGCACTCGTCACCGTGGTTGACGGCCGCGCCACCACGCATCCGATCGCCGGCACCCGGTGGCGGGGACAGAACGAGGAAGAAGATCAGCTGCTAGAAAAGGAGCTGCTGTCCGACGACAAGGAACGCGCCGAGCACCTGATGCTGGTCGACCTCGGCCGCAACGACCTCGGCCGGGTCTGCATGCCCGGCACGGTGCGCGTCGAGGACTACAGCCACATCGAGCGCTACAGCCACGTGATGCACCTGGTCTCCACGGTGACCGGCCTGCTCGGCGAGGGCCGCACCGCGCTGGACGCGGTCACGGCGTGTTTCCCGGCCGGCACGCTGTCGGGAGCGCCCAAGGTGCGGGCCATGGAGCTGATCGAAGAGGTGGAGAAGACGCGCCGGGGCGTCTACGGCGGGGTGCTCGGATACCTCGATTTCGCCGGCAACGCCGACTTCGCGATCGCCATCCGCACCGCGCTGATGCGCAACGGCACCGCATACGTCCAGGCGGGCGGGGGGGTGGTCGCCGACTCCAACGGGCCTTACGAGTACACCGAGGCGAGCAACAAGGCGCGCGCGGTGTTGAACGCCATCGCCGCCGCCGAGACGCTCAGCGCCCCGGACGCACCCCGCAATGGCTGATGCCCGGCCGGACCGGCGAGCCCGGCTGACGATCGGCATCGCCCAGCTGCTGCTGGTCATCGCCGCGGGCCTGCTGTGGACGGCCTCGCGGCTGCCGTGGGTCGTCATCCGGTCGTTCGACGGGCTGGGACCGCCCAAGGAAGTGATCCTGGCCGGCGCGTCCTGGTCGACGGTCTTGCTGCCGTTGGCGCTGCTGATGCTGGCCACGGCCGTCGCGGCGCTCGCGGTGCGCGGCTGGGCGCTGCGGGTGCTGGCAGGACTGATGGCCCTGATCAGCCTGGCGATCGGCTATCTGGGTGTCAGCCTGTGGGTGTTGCCTGACGTGGCGGTGCGGGGAACCGAGCTTGCCCATATTTCGCTGGTGACGCTGGTCGGCAGCGAGCGGCGCTGCGCCGGCGCGGGGTTCGCGGTGGCCGCCGCGGTGTGCACGTTGATCGCCGCCGTCCTGTTGATGCGGTCCGCGATGTCGGCACGCGCCGGGGCAAAAAAATACGCCGCACCGGCGACCCGCCGCTCAATTGCGCGGCGCGAAACCGCCGATGGGGCGATGCTGGAGGAGCCGGGGGCCCCAGAGATGTCGGAGCGGATGATCTGGGACGCACTCGATGAGGGGCACGACCCGACCGATCGGCCCCGCGAGTCTGACACCGAGGGTCGGTGACGGGTCGCGAGCCGACGGTCGCTACCCTTCATTGACGTCGTCGAAATCGGCTCGAAACCGGTTAGGTGACCGTGAGTGGCATGTGGGAAGGGAAACGACAGGTATGAGTCCGGCGACAGTCCTTGACTCCATCCTCGAGGGGGTCCGGGCCGATGTTGCCGCGCGCGAAGCCCGTATCTCGCTTCCCGAGATCAAAGCGGCCGCCGCGGCGGCCCCGCCTCCGCTCGACGTGATGGCTGCCCTGCGCGAGCCCGGGATCGGCGTCATCGCGGAGGTCAAACGTGCCAGTCCGTCGGCGGGTTCGTTGGCGCCCATTAGCGATCCGGCCAAATTGGCTCAGGCTTACGAAGACGGCGGTGCCCGGATCATCAGCGTCTTGACCGAGGAGCGGCGTTTTCAAGGCTCCCTCGACGACCTGGATGCAGTTCGGGCCGCCGTGTCGATTCCGGTCTTGCGCAAAGACTTTGTGGTGCAGCCCTATCAGATTCACGAGGCGCGTGCGCACGGCGCCGACATGTTGTTGCTGATCGTGGCCGCTTTGGAGCAGTCGGCGCTGGCGGCGATGCTCGACCGCACCGAATCACTCGGTATGACAGCGCTCGTCGAGGTCCACACCGAAGAAGAGGCCGACCGGGCGTTGAAGGCCGGGGCGAACGTGATCGGGGTCAATGCCCGCGATCTGAAGACGCTGAATGTGGACCGGGATAGCTTTTCGCGGATCGCGCCGGGACTGCCCAGTAACGTGATCAGGATCGCCGAGTCCGGGGTGCGGGGGACCGCGGACCTGCTGGCCTATGCCGGTGCCGGCGCGGACGCCGTCCTCGTCGGTGAGGGCCTGGTCAAAAGTGGCGACCCACGTGCCGCAGTCGCAGATCTGGTGACCGCGGGCACTCATCCGTCGTGTCCGAAACCGGCTCGCTAGTTGAACCTGATGAACCATCCCCGCGTTGAGCAATGGTGATGGTGGATTTAACACGCCCCGCCTTGCCACTTTCGAGTGCGGCCATATCCGAACCCACCCGACATGACCCCGACTCGCGTGGGCATTTCGGTGTGTACGGCGGGCGCTACGTCGCCGAAGCGTTGATGGCGGTGATCGAAGAAGTCACTGCCGCCTACGAAAAGGAACGCGTCAATCCCGAGTTCCTGGATCTGCTGGACGATTTACAGGCCAACTACGCGGGCCGGCCGTCGCCGCTGTATGAGGCCACTCGGCTAAGCGAACACGCCGGCTCGGCACGCCTCTTCCTCAAGCGAGAAGACCTGAACCACACCGGTTCTCACAAGATCAACAACGTGCTGGGTCAGGCGTTGCTGGCCAACAGGATGGGTAAGACCCGGGTGATCGCCGAGACCGGCGCCGGCCAGCACGGCGTGGCCACGGCCACTGCCTGCGCGTTGCTCGGCCTGGATTGCTTGATCTACATGGGCGCGGTCGACACGGCGCGCCAGGCGCTCAATGTGGCACGGATGCGGCTGTTGGGCGCCGAGGTCGTCTCGGTCGACACGGGTTCGCAAACGTTGAAGGACGCCATCAACGAGGCGTTCCGCGATTGGGTCACCAACGCCGACAACACGTATTACTGCTTCGGCACCGCGGCGGGACCGCACCCCTTCCCGACGATGGTCCGCGATTTCCAGCGCGTCATCGGGCTGGAGGCCCGCGCGCAGATCCAGACGCAGGCGGGCCGGCTGCCCGACGCGGTGACGGCGTGCATCGGCGGCGGCTCCAACGCCATCGGAATCTTCCACGCGTTCATCGACGACCCCGGCGTGCGGTTGGTGGGCTACGAGGCGGCGGGTGACGGCGTCGAGACCGGCAGGCATGCGGCGACATTCACCGGCGGTTCGCCCGGGGCTTTTCAGGGTTCGTTCTCCTATCTGCTGCAGGACGAGGACGGTCAGACGATCGAATCTCATTCGATCTCAGCGGGTTTGGATTACCCCGGAGTGGGCCCCGAGCACGCGTGGCTGCGCGAAACCGGGCGCGCCGAATACCGGCCGATCACCGACGCCGAGGCGATGGATGCGTTTCGTCTGCTGTGCCGCACCGAAGGCATCATCCCCGCCATCGAATCCGCGCACGCCGTCGCCGGTGCGCTGAAGTTGGGCAACGAATTGGGCAGCGGCGCAGTCATTGTGGTGAACCTGTCGGGCCGCGGTGACAAGGACGTCGAGACGGCCGCGAAATGGTTCGGCCTGATGGACCCCCAGGACAAGCAATGACGGTGGAGCAGAGCCACGCCAGCGGGCTGGCGCCGCTTTTCGACGCGTGCCGGGCCGAAAACCGTACCGCGCTGATCGGCTATCTGCCCACGGGTTATCCCGACGTGCAAACTTCGCTGGACGCGATGACCGCTCTGGTCGAATCGGGTTGTGACCTCATCGAAGTCGGGGTGCCGTATTCCGATCCCGGCATGGACGGCCCGACGATCGCCAGGGCCACCGAGGCCGCGTTGCGCGGGGGCGTGCGCGTCCGTGACACGTTGGCCGCCGTCGAAGCGATCAGCCTGGCCGGTGGTCGTGCGGTGGTCATGACGTATTGGAATCCGGTGCTGCGCTACGGGGTTGACGCGTTTGCGCGTGACCTGGCAGCGGCGGGCGGACACGGGCTGATCACCCCGGACCTGATCCCGGAGGAAGCCGATGAGTGGATGGCCGCCTCCGACGCGCATCGGCTGGATCGCATCTTTCTGGTGGCGCCCTCGTCGACGCCGCAGCGTCTGGTGACCACGATCGAGGCGTCGCGCGGGTTCGTCTACGCGGCCTCGACGATGGGCGTCACTGGGGCGCGCGACGCGGTGTCGAACGCCGCCCCCGAATTGGTCAGCAGGGTCAAAGCGGTGTCCGATATCCCGGTCGGCGTTGGCCTCGGTGTGCGATCGCGCGAGCAGGCCGCGCAGATCGGCGGCTACGCCGACGGCGTGATTGTCGGTTCGGCCCTGGTTTCGGCACTCGCCGACGGCCTGCCGAGCTTGCGTGCCTTGACCCAGGAATTGGCCGAAGGTGTGCGAGTCTCGACATCATGACGATGTTGCCCACGTATTTCCCCAGCCCACCGCAAGGTGTCTGGCATCTCGGGCCGTTGCCGATTCGCGCGTACGCGCTATTCATCATCACCGGCATCGTGGTCGCGCTGATGATCGGCGATCGGCGCTGGGCGGCTCGCGGCGGGCAGCGCGGGGTGATTTACGACATCGCGCTGTGGGTGGTGCCGTTCGGTTTGATCGGCGGCAGGCTCTATCACCTGGCCACTGATTGGCGGACGTATTGGGGCCCTGGCGGTGCCGGGTTCGGCGCGGCGTTCCGAATCTGGGACGGCGGGCTGGGAATCTGGGGCGCCGTGGCTCTCGGTGTGCTCGGAGCGTGGATCGGTTGCCGCCGGCGCGGCATTCCGTTGCCGGCCTTCCTTGATTCGGTTGCGCCGGGAATCATCCTGGCGCAGGCCATCGGTCGGCTCGGGAACTACTTCAACCAGGAACTCTACGGCCGGGAGACCACGCTGCCCTGGGGCCTGGAAATCTTCTATCGGCGTGATCCTTCGGGATACATCGACCCGCATTCGCTCGACGGTGTGTCGACCGGGCAACTCGCGGTCGTCGTGCAACCGACGTTTCTCTACGAATTGCTCTGGAACATCCTGGTTTTCGTGGTCCTGATCTACATCGATCGGAGATACGCGATTGGTCATGGGCGGCTCTTTGGGGCGTACGTCGCGCTCTACTGCGTTGGGCGCTTCTGGGTTGAGCTGATGCGCGACGACACCGCCACTCACATCGCCGGTATCCGGATCAACTCGTTCACATCGACTTTCGTGTTCATCGGTGCGATCGTCTACATCGTTCTGGCGCCGAAGGGCCGCGAGGATCCTGAGAGTCTGCGCGGCAAGAGCGACGTGGCTGACGCGGAATCCGAGCCCGAAGTCGAGCCGACCGAGGAACTCGCCAGTGTCGCTGCGGCTTCGGCGGCGACCGCCGCGACCGCGGCCGGTGCGGACGACGACGCCGGCTCGGCGGGTTCGGCGGAGTCTGTCGAAGCGTCGAACGTTGAGGAGGCCGCTGAGCCTGAGGCCACGGCGGCCGAGGAACCCGAAGCCGAGAAACCCGAAGCCGAGGAGCCTGAAGCGACGGCCGCAGAGCCGGAAGCCGAGGTTGAGGAAGCGGAAGTCGGGGAGCCCGCGGTCGATGAGGGTGAGCCTGAAGCCGAGGCTGACGCACCGGAGGCTGAGGAGCCCGCGGTGCCGGAGGCGGAGGCAGTAGCCGACGAATCCGAAATCGAAGAAGCAGCAGCCGAAGAGCCCGAAACCGAGGAGCCCGAAACGGAAGAGGCCGCAGTCGAAACCGCGGCCTCGGGGGCGAGAAGGAAACTCGGCGACGCTGGCCGTTGCGGCGGCGCACCCGGTCTTCGGGCAGCTAGCTGACGATCGTTGAGACTGGGGTACGCCCGGTCCGTCTGGCATGCTGAGACGGTGACCGAACCGTCGTGGAACGATGCCTCAAACCCAGGCGCACCACCACCGCCGCCGTCGGGATATCCACCGCCGCACCCGCAATATCAGCCGTACCCGGGCGCCCCCGGCTACGACCCCTCAGCACCCTATGGCCGTCACCCGGTGACGGGTCTGCCGTACTCGGACAAGTCGAAGACCATCGCCGGGCTTTTGCAACTTCTCAGCCTGGTCGGCATCGGCGGCGTCGGCCGCTTCTACATCGGTGACATCGGAATCGGCGTTGCCCAGCTGCTCGTCGGACTGCTCACCTGCGGAATCGGTTTGATCTGGAGCATCATCGACGCCGTGCTGATCCTGACCGACAAGGTTAGCGACCCGCAGGGTCGCCCACTGCGCGATGGAACCTGACCCGGCCTCCCGTACGGGAGAGCAGCATCACCGTCACGGCCGCTACATCGCCGCCGGCACCGGCGTGCTGCTGGCGGGAGCGCTCGGCTACGTCGGATCCGTCGACCCGCACAATGCGAATTCGGCCTACCCGCTCTGTCCGTTCAAATGGCTCACCGGCTGGAATTGCCCCTTCTGTGGCGGGCTCCGCATGACACACGACCTGCTGCACGGGCACCTGGTGGCCAGCATCTACGACAACATCTTCCTGCTGGTCGGTCTCCCGGCCTTGGCTGTGTTTCTGCTGGTGCGGTGGCGGCAGGGCCGCCGGCCGGTGCCGATTCCGGCGGTGATCACGATCGCCGCTGTGGCGATCGTGTGGACGGTGCTGCGCAATATGCCCGGGTTTCCGCTGGTGCCGACAATGCTCGGTGGATAGTCGGCCACGAAATCGCGTGGCCGCCCATCGTCGTGATTTGTCGACGGCTCACTGCGCGTCCACCACGGAGTCACCCCCAGGTCCGGCGGCACGACTAAGCTGTTCGGCGTGACTAGACGCGGGAAGATCGTCTGCACCCTCGGCCCGGCGACCCAAACGGACGAGCTGACGCTGGCGCTGGTCGAGGCCGGAATGGACGTCGCCCGAATGAACTTCAGCCACGGCGACTACGCGGACCACAAGGCCGCATACGAGCGGGTACGTGCCGCCTCGGATGCCACCGGGCGCGCCGTCGGCATACTCGCCGACCTGCAAGGGCCCAAGATCAGACTGGGGCGTTTCGCCACGGGCTCGACCTACTGGGCCGAGGGCGAAACGATCCGGATCACGGTCGAAAACTGCGAAGGAACCCACGACCGGGTTTCGACCACCTACAAGACGTTGTCCAAGGACGCCACGACCGGTGACCGGGTCCTGGTCGACGACGGCAAGGTCGGGCTGATCGTCGAGGCCATCGACGGCGACGACGTCGTCTGCACCGTGGTCGAGGGCGGCCCGGTCAGCAACAACAAGGGCATGTCGTTGCCCGGAATGAACGTGTCCGCACCGGCCTTGTCGGACAAGGACATCGACGATCTCACCTTCGCGCTGGACCTGGGCGTCGACCTGGTCGCGCTGTCCTTCGTGCGCTCGCCATCGGACGTCGAACTGGTTCACGAGGTGATGGACCGGATCGGCCGGCGGGTCCCGGTGATCGCCAAGCTGGAGAAGCCGGAAGCCGTCGACAATCTCGAAGCGATCGTGCTGGCCTTCGACGGCATCATGGTGGCGCGCGGCGACCTCGGCGTCGAGCTGCCACTGGAAGAGGTTCCGCTGGTGCAGAAGCGCGCCATTCAGATGGCCCGCGAGAACGCCAAGCCCGTGATCGTCGCGACGCAGATGCTCGAGTCGATGATCGAAAGCTCGCGGCCGACCCGCGCCGAGGCCTCCGACGTCGCCAACGCCGTGCTGGACGGTGCCGACGCGGTGATGTTGTCCGGGGAAACCTCCGTCGGGAAATACCCGTTGGCCGCGGTGCGCACCATGGCGCGCATCGTGACCGCGGTCGAGGACAACTCCACCGCCGCGCCGCCGCTGACCCACGTGCCGCGCACCAAGCGGGGAGTGATCTCCTACGCTGCCCGCGACATCGGCGAGCGGCTCGACGCCAAGGCCTTGGTCGCCTTCACGCAGTCCGGCGACACCGTGAAGCGACTGGCACGGCTGCACACCCCGTTGCCGCTGCTCGCCTTCACGGCCTGGCCCGAGGTGCGCAGCCAGCTGGCCCTGACGTGGGGCACCGAGACATTCATTGTCCCGATCATGGATTCCACCGACGAGATGATCCGGCAGGCCGACAAATCGCTGCTGGAGCTGGGCCGATACAAGCGGGGCGACATGGTGGTGATCGTCGCGGGCGCTCCGCCTGGCACAGTAGGGTCAACCAACCTGATCCACGTCCACCGGATCGGGGAGGACGACCTCTAAACGCGTAAGGAGAGCCCGTGCCGGCCGGCTTGGAGTCTGACGGAGAGCCGAACACCGACTTCTCGCCCGATTTTGAAGAACTGCTGGCGGTCCTGGACCTCAATCGCGTTGGCGACGACCGGTTCCTCGGGTCTCATCCCAGCAAGAACCCGATGCGGACCTTCGGCGGGCAGCTGATGGCGCAGTCCTTCGTCGCGAGCAGCCGCAGCCTGATTCGGGACGATCTGCCGCCCAGCGCGCTTTCGGTGCATTTCGTCAACGGCGGCGACACGACCAAGGACATCGAATTCCACGTGTCCCGGTTGCGCGACGAGCGCCGCTTCGCCAACCGGCGCGTCGACGCCGTGCAGGACGGCACGCTGTTGTCCTCGGCGATGATCGCCTACATGTCCGGCGGCCGCGGCCTGGAGCACGCCGTCGAGCCGCCCCAGGTGGGCGAGGCTCTCGCCCAGCCGCCGCTGCGCGAGCTGTTGCGCGGCTACGAGGAAACCGTCCCGCACTTCGTCAACGCGCTGCAGCCGATCGAATGGCGCTACACCAACGATCCGGCATGGGTGATGCGAGACAAGGGGGAGCGGCTGCCGCACAATCGGGTGTGGCTCAAGGCGCTCGGCAAAGTGCCGGACGATCCGGTGCTGCACACCGCGACGATGGTGTACTCCTCGGACACCACGGTGTTGGATTCGGTGATCACCAGGCACGGCTTGTCGTGGGGCTTCGACCGCATTTTCGCCGCGTCGGCCAACCATTCGGTGTGGTTTCACCGGCAGGTCGACTTCAACGACTGGGTGTTGTATTCGACATCGTCGCCGGTGGCCGCGGATTCCCGCGGGCTGGGCACCGGCCATTTCTTCGATGGCACCGGCCAAATCGTGGCGACCGTGGTGCAAGAAGGCGTGCTGAAATACTTTCCGCCCTCGGGCCCGTAACGGTTATCGAATAGTTACCGGCCATCGGTCGGATGTCGGTTCTGCGGAGCCGCGGGAGCGTAACTTCGAATGAGCCGGGTATTCGATGGGACAAGCGTCAGCCCATCGGGAGGTGAAGCATGAAAAGCCCGTCAACGGAACTCCTCCCCAAACCGCGCGCGGGTGAACGCGTGGTGGTGCACGTCGATTCTTTCGCGGCGCGTTGCATTGGCGCCGTCGCGCTGCTGTGCGCCGGGTGCTGGCTGGTCGCGATTGTCGCCCATCATCGTTCTGCGCCCCAATGGCATTACGCGGGTCGGCTGGGCTGGTCCTTGGCGGTGCTGGCTGCGGTGGTGTTCATTGCCCGCGGCATCTTCCTGGGCCGCCCCGTGACGACCCTGCACGCGGGGCTGGCCTTGCTCTTGGTATTGGCGGGCCTGGGTTCGCATGTGCTGGGGTTCAGCCTGTTTGGCGACGTGCTGGTTGCCGGATCGGGATTGGTGTTGATGTGGCCGACGTCGTCGCATCCGCAACCCGAAAATCTGCTCCGAGCATGGGCTTTGATCGACGCCACCACAGATGACCCGTTGGCGCCGTTTGCGATGCAGACGGGTAAGAGCTACCACTTCACCACCGCGGGCGGCGCGGCGCTGGCCTATCGGACGCGGCTGGGGTTCGCCGTCGTCGGCGGGGATCCGATCGGCGATGAGGCCCAATTCCCGCAATTGGTCGCTGATTTCGCCGCCATGTGTCACGCACACGGCTGGCGCATCGCGGTGGTGGGGTGCAGCGAGCGACGGCTCGCGCTGTGGAACGACCGAGCGGTGATCAGGCAATCGCTGCGAGCCGTGCCGATCGGCCGCGATGTCGTTGTCGACGTCGCCGGTTTCGACATGGTGGGCCGCAAGTTTCGCAATTTGCGGCAGGCGGTGCACCGCACCCACAACGCCGGCATCACCACGGAAATCGTAGCGGAGCAAGAACTCAACGAGAGCGTGGTCGCTGAGCTGGTGGATGTGGTGCGCGCATCGCCCAGCGGAGCGCACACCGATCGGGGCTTCTACATGAACCTCGACGGAGTACTGGAGGGGCGATTCCCCGGTGTGCTCCTGATTATCGCGCGGGACGCCGATGGCCGGGTCCAGGGCTTTCATCGATACGCGACCGCCGGGGGTGGCAGCGACATCACTCTCGACGTGCCGTGGCGTCGCCGCGGTGCACCCAACGGAATCGACGAACGGCTCAGCGTAGACATGATCGAGGCCGGAAAAGCCGCTGGGGCGCAACGTGTTTCGCTCTCATTCGCGGCGTTTCCCGAGATCTTCGACGACAAGAATCCTGGCCGGCCGCAGCGGGTGTGCTACCGGTTGATCCATCTGCTCGACCCGTTGATCGCTCTCGAGTCGTTGTACCGCTACGTGCACAAGTTTCATGCGCTCGACGCCCGGCGCTATGCGCTGATTTCGCTGACACAGCTGGTGCCGCTGGTATTCGTTTTGCTGACACTGGAATTCATGCCACGCCGACGCCACCTCTGAGTGCGCGGCTAACCTATGTGCAGTTCCGGGCAGCGAACGGCGCCGGGCATGTGGTGCGTGGCCACCACAACGGTCCGCTCGGCCCCGATCAGCCCGGAGGCCGGGGTCAGCAGATCCGTCAGAATCCCTTCGGCGTCCACCGCGTCGAGGTGCTCGGTGGGTTCGTCGAGCAGTACGATGCGGGCCGGCGAAAGCATCGCCCGGGCCAGCAGTAGCCGCCGGCGCTGACCCGCCGAGATCGCCTGCGCGCCACCGGTCAGCACCGTCGACAGGCCCTCGGGCAGGCTCGCGAGCCATTCACCTAGACCCACCGCGTCCATTGCCGTGACGAGTTCGTCGTCTGCGCAGTCGCCGCGGGCGACCAGAAGATTGTCTCGGACCGTGGTGGCGAAGATGTGTGCGTCTTCGGCGAAAAAGCTGACAGCGCTCGGCAATTCATGCCCATCGAACCGGCTCAGATCGGTTCCGTTCAAGGTCACGTGGCCGCGCAACGGTGGTAGCAGTCCGGCTAGGGTCATCAGCAGCGTCGTCTTGCCGGAACCGCTGGCGCCGGTGATGGCCAGCCGTGCGCCCGGGTCTAGGTCGACCGTCACCGGGTGTGAGAACGTCTGAGTGTGGCCGGAGCGCACGTCGGCCGATAGCCGGGCCGTGCCGCTGGGCAGTGGTGTCGACATGCGGGACTCGGCGGGGCGGGCCTCCGGAGCCAGATCGAGCAGGCGGCGTGCGGCGATGCGCGAGCGCGTCAACTGGATCGCGGCCGCCGGCAGGGGAGTCATCGCCTCGAAGGCGGACAGCGGCAACAACATCAGGACCGCCAGCGTGGTCGGGGCGACCGCGGACGCAATCCCGATACCGGCCACCACCGCGCCGAGCACACTGGCCCCGATCGCGGCGGTCGGCATGGCCTCGGCCAGCGCGGCAGGTTTGACGGCCCGATCCAGCGCATCGCTCCAACGGAGCTGGCGGCGGTGCGATTCGGCGATGATGCCGGGCAGGGCGCCCGCGACCCGAAGCTCGGGTGCGTGTTCGAGCGCGATCATCGCCAACGTGTCCCGCTCGGAATGATGCTGGCGGGCAAGCTCTTCCGCAGTGGCCGCGGCCCTGCCGGCCAGCAGCGGCGCCACCACGCCGGTAATCAGCAGACAGATCGCCAGCACCGCGCCGGCCGCCGGCGAAATAACCGCGACCGTGACCGTTGCCGCCACCGCCAACACCGCCGCCACGCTGATCGGGATCAGGGCGCGCACCAGCACGTTTGCCAGTTCGTCGACGCCCGCGCCGACGCGCGCCACCAGCTCACCGCTGTGCAACCGGACGGCCACCGCGGCCGGCCCGTCGGCCAGCCGGCGATAGATGTCTGCTCGCGCAACGCCGGCCGCGCGCAGCGCGGTGTTGTGTGTGGCCAGTCGCTCGCAGTAGTGCAGCACGCCCCGCGCGATCGCGAACAGGCGCACCGCGACGACGGCGATGGACAGGTCGAGGATGGGCGGCATCTGCCAGGCCCGGGTGATCAGCCACGCCGAGACCCCGGCCAGCGCCAGCGCGCTGCCGAGCGACAGCACTCCCAGCGCGATGGCTGCCAGGACGCGCGGTAGCCGGGGGCGCAACAGGCTCGACGCCGCCAGCAGCGGATCATACGCGCGCACAACGCACCTCGCCCTCCGAGACCACCCCGACGACCTGGTCTGCGATTGCCAGGACTTGCTCCCGATGCCCGACGACCACGACGGTCGACCCCGCGCGTGCCCGCTCGGTAATGGCCCGCAGCACCCGCTGTTCGGTGTCGGCGTCCAGGTGGGCGGTGGGTTCGTCGAGCAGCAGCACCGGGGCCGGCGACCCGAACGCTCGGGCCAGGCCGAGCCGCTGTCGCTGTCCCAGTGACAGCCCGGCGCCGTCGCGCCCCAGCGCGGTGTCCGGCCCGTCGGGCAGCTCGGCCAGCACCGCATCGAATCCCGCTGCCGCGCAGGCACGTTCCGCGTCGTCCAACTCGCCGAGCAAGGCCAGGTTGTCCCGGACCGTGCCGGGGACGAGCACCGGGCGTTGCGGCAGCCAGGACAGTTGTCGCCACCACGCGGTCTGCTCCAGTTCGGTCACGTCGATCCCGTCGACGAGGACCCGGCCCGATGACGGCGTGGCGAGCCCGGCGATCGCCTGCAAGGTGGTGCTCTTGCCGGCCCCGTTGCGGCCGGTCAGCACCGTCACCCGGCCTGGCGGAATCACCGCGGTCAACTCACATGGCGAATTGCCTTCTCGCCCGGCCACGCTGAGCGTCTCCAGGCGGAGTTCCGCACCGCGTGCGTCCACCGTTCGGGCGCGCGCCGACGCCGTCGTCGGCTCGCCGATGAGCGCGAACGCCTCGTCGGCCGCGGCTCGGCCGTCTTGAGCCGCGTGGAATTCCACCCCGATGCGGCGCAGCGGCCAGTACACGTCGGGTGCCAGCAGCAGCACCGTCAATCCGGTAACCAGGCTCATCTCACCGAACACCAGTCGCAGACCGATACCGACCGCGATCAGCGCGACGCCCAGGGTGGCCAGCAGTTCGAGCACCAGCGCGGACAGGAATGCGATGCGCAGCGTCGCCATCGCCGAACGGCGGTGGGCGGCAGCAAGTTCGGCGATCCGATGCTCGGGACCCGAAGCGCGGCCCAGCGCCCGCAGCGTCGGGATACCGGCGATCAGGTCCAGCAGCCGGCCTTGCAGTGTCGTCATGGCCGCCAGCGCGGCCGCTGACCGCTCGGCCGTGGCGAGCCCGATCAGGACCATGAAGATCGGGATCAGCGGCAGCGTGATCACGACTATCAACGTCGATTTCAGGTCATAGAGCGCGATCACGGCCACGGACGCCGGAGTGAGGATCGCGGCCAGCAGCAGGGTGGGCAGATAGCCGGTGAAATAGGGGCGTAAGCCGTCGAGACCGCGAGTCACCACCATCGCGGCGGCATCCCGCTGCGCGGCCAGCTCGTTGGGTTGCCGGGCGGTCACCGCCGCCAGTACCTGGCCGTTGAGATCGGCGATCACCGCGTTGGCGCCCCGCTGGCCCAACCGCGCCTGCAGCCAGTGCGCAACTGTGCGAACGGTCCACAGCGCCAACAGGATTGATAGCGGTCCCAGCCAGCTTCGTAGACCGCGGGCCGAGGGATCGGTGATGATTCGCGCGACGATGCTTGCCAGCACGATTGCCGAGCCGATCGCGCAGGCGGAGATCACCACTCCGCAGCTCACGGTGGCGGCCAGGTAGCGACGCAACGCGGTCGACGCCCCCCATAATCGGGGGTCCAGGGGCGCCCGGGAATTGCGTGTGCTCAGGATGGACGCCTGGTCAGCCCGATCGAGGGTGGTATCCCGTCGGCCGAGATTCGTTGGCGGAAAACCCAGTACGTCCACGCCTGGTACACGACCGTCAGTGGGGCAAAGAAGGCGGTGACCCACGTCATGATCTTCAGCGTGTAGGGCGTCGACGACGCGTTGTAGATCGTCAGGCTCCACTGCTTGTTCAGCGTCGAGGGCACCAAATCGGGATACAGCACTCCGAACAACAGAATCACCACCGCCGCAACGACGAGTGCCGTGCTCGCGAACGCCCAACCGTCGGAGCCGCGGCGCCATACCAACGCGACCGCGGCAAGGAGCGCGACGACAGCCACCCCGAGCACCAGCCAGGTCCAGTTCTTGCCGTGCGCCAGCTGCGTCCAAAGACCAAAGATACCAACCAGTCCCGTGACCGGCAGCGATAACTGCTTGGCGAATCGATGTGCGTCGTCGCGGATTCCGCCCGACGTTTTCAACGCGACGAACACCGCGCCGTAGAACAAGAACAACCCGGCCGTGGCCAAACCGCCCAGCAGTGTGTAGGCGTTGAGCACGTCGCCGATGGAGAGGTGAATGTGACCGTTTGCGTTGACCGGCAGGCCACGCACCAGGATGGCGAACGCGACGCCCCACAGCACCGCGGGCAGCCAGGACCCGGCCGCGATGCCGAAATCGGCCAGGGCGCGCCACTTCGGATCGTCGACCTTGCCGCGCCATTCGATGGCCACGGCGCGCACGATCATGCCGAACAGGATCGCCAACAGCGGTAGGTAGAGCGTGGAGAACACGCTCGCATACCAGCCGGGGAACGCGGCGAACATACCGGCGCCGGCGGTGAGCAACCACACTTCATTGCCGTCCCACACCGGGCCGATGGTGTTCAGCGCGGCGCGCCGATGGTTCTCCGGATCGCCGCTGCCGACACGGCCGAACGGTTCCATCAGCATGCCCACGCCGAAGTCGAAGCCCTCCAGGACGAAGAAGCCCAGGAATAGCACGGCGATGAGGCCGAACCACAACTCTTGCAGCGCCATTGGTTAACTCCTTCCTGGGTCAGTAGGCGAACGACAGCGGGGCCACTTCGTCATCGTCCGGTGTTTTCGGCGGTGCGGGCTCCGCGTCGTGCTCCAACGGTCCCTCGACAACGTAACGCTTCAGCAGCCAGAACCAGATGACCGCGAGCACCGCGTAGACCAGGGTGAACGTCACCAGTGAGATGACGACGATCGCTGACGCGTGATCCGACACCCCTTGGCTGACGGTCAGCCGCACTTGCTGGTCGCCGGTCGGGTTCGGCGCGACAATCCAAGGCTGGCGCCCCATCTCCGTGAACACCCAACCGGCGCTGTTCGCCAGGAACGGCGTGGGAATGGTCAATAGCGCGAACCAGGAGAGCCACGGTTGGGTCGGGGTTCGGCCGCGACGCGTGAGCCACAGCGTGGCCAGCGCGAACAACACCGGGATCGCCATCAAGCCGATCATCATGCGGAACGACCAGTACGTGACGAATAGGTTGGGCCGGTAGTCATTTGGCCCGAATCGGTGTTCATAGTCCTGCTGGATATTGCGCACGCCCTGCAATGTCACGCCGGTGAACTTGCTCTCGGCGAGGAACGGCAGGACGTAGGGCACCTGGATGGCGCGGGTGATGCTGTCGCAGTTGTTGTGGGTGCCTACCGTCAGGATGGAGAAGTCCGGATCGGTCTCGGTGTTGCACAGCGATTCCGCCGACGCCATTTTCATCGGCTGCTGCTGGAACATCAGCTTGCCCTGCTGGTCGCCGCTGAAGAACAGTCCCACGGTGGCGAACAGCGCGACCCAGCAGCCCAGGATCGCCGCCGGGCGAAACACCTTGCCGAGCTCGGTATTGGCGGTCTTTTTCGCGCGGATCAGCCACCAGGCGCTCACGGCGGCGACGAAGGTGGCCGCGGTCAGCAGCGAGCCGTTGACCGCATGTGAAAATGCCGCTCGCGCAGTGTTATTGCTGAGCAATGCCCCGATGCTGTCCAACTCTGCGCGCCGCGTCACCGGGTTGTAATGCGCGCCGACCGGGTGCTGCATGAACGAATTCGCCGAAATGATAAAGAAAGCGGACACATTCACCGCGATCGCGACGATCCAAATGCAGGCCAGGTGCACTAGCTTCGGTAGCCGGCTCCAGCCGAAGATCCACAGGCCGAGGAAGGTGGATTCGAAGAAGAAGGCGGCCAAGCCTTCCATCGCGAGCGGGGCGCCGAAGATGTCGCCGACGAACCGGGAGTACTCGCTCCAGTTCATGCCGAACTGGAATTCCTGCACGATCCCGGTGGCCACTCCGATCGCGAAGTTGATCAGGAACAGCTTGCCGAAGAACTTGGTCAGGCGATACCAGGCGGTGTTTCCGGTGGTCACCCACACGGTCTGCATGACGGCGACCAAGGGGGCCAGGCCGATCGTGAGCGGCACAAAGATGAAGTGGTAGACGGTGGTAATTCCGAACTGCCACCGCGAAATGTCGACGACATTCATCTGTCATCTCCCATGAGTGCAGCGTGTCTACGACACAGTGTAGTAGTTAAGCGGACCCGGCGCCAAGTTCCTTCGAGGCCTTGCGGATCCCGAACGACGCGATCACCTCGAAGACGCCGATGACGGCCAGCCAAATGCCGACGACGATCGCCAGGGTGATGATCGACGCGAGCGGCGACGCCAGCACGACAATGCCGGCGATCAACGTGATAGCGCCGATGATAATCGACCAGCCGCGCCCGGGTAGCGTCGGATCGCTGATCGCGGAAACCGTTGTGGCAACCCCACGAAAGACGAATCCGATGCCAATCCAGATGGCCAGCAACAGCACCGCGTATCCCTGGCCGAAATGGCGAAATGCCAGTACGGCCAGGATCAAAGACGCCGCGCCGCTGATGAACAGCAGAATGCGACTGCCCGCTGAAACATGCAGGCTGAAGGCGAACACGACTTGCGCCACACCGGTAATCAGCAGATAGACACCGAAGGCGATCGCGGCGGCCAGGACCGATATACCGGGCCACGCCAGAACCAGGGCACCGACGATCGCCGTCAGGACTCCTGATGCCAACGTGGATTTCCACAAATGCGGCAACATGCTTGGAACTTCGGTGGGCTGCATAGCCTCACTGTGACACAACCGGACGGCCGAGAATAGGGGCTTTAGACCGTGGCGCCGTGGGTCGTTCGGGGTTCCTCGGCGGTCAGCTCGCCGGCTTGGGCCGCTGTCGGCCTGCGGCCGATCAGGTACCAGGTGTGCATGACGCCTTTGCCTTTGACCTCGATCCGGCCACGCTCACGCAGCACGAACTCGTCCTTCAGGCGGTGGTAAACGTCCTCGGGCACTTGAATCTGTCCGACGGAGTCGGTCGATTCCATCCGGGCCGCGACATTGACCGCGTCGCCCCATACGTCGTAGAAGAAACGCCGCGATCCAACGACGCCCGCGACCACGGTGCCCGTCGCGAATCCGACTCGCATCGGGACCGAGTCACCTTGTGCATCTTGGATTTTCGCGGCGGTAGCGACCATGTCGAGGGCGAAGTCGGCCAGGGCCTGCACGTGATCGGGCCTGGGCCGCGGGACGCCACTGACAACCATGTAGGAGTCGCCGCTGACTTTGATTTTCTCCAGCCCGTGCTTGTCCACGAGTTCGTCGAATGCGCTGTAGAGGCGGTCGAGGAACTTGACGAGGTCGCATGGCGCGGTTGAGCTGGCGCGCTCGGTGAAGCCGACCATGTCGGCGAACAGCACCGAGGCTTCCTCGTATCGGTCGGCGATGACGTCGCGCTCGGGTTCTTTGAGCCGGTCGGCGACGCTGGCGGGCAACATGTTGGCCAGCAAAGCTTCCGAGCGCTCGTATTCGGATTCCATGACGTCTTCGGCGCGTTTTGTGTCACGCAGCGCGAACGACACCGTCACCACCGCCATCGTGCAGGCCGAGATCATCGTGATGATGAAGCTCGTCCGCTCGGCCCAGGGCTGTTCGAGCCCGGTCGAGCGGGGGACCAGGAACTGCAGGGCGATCACCAGCCCGGCGCCGACGCCCGCCAGCAGCGCTGCCAGGCCGACGCGCTCAATGCCGAGCTGCAACACCACCAGGCTCGCGTTGGCGATGTAGTAGTACTGGACGCCGGAGCCGGTGCCGACCTCCCAGCAGATGAAGAAGATGACGAGATATGCCGAGACGATGTAGGTAAGCGGCGCAACCAGTTCGCCGAAGCGGTGCAACCACGGGACCATCAGAAAGATCATCGCGGCGACGAGGGTGATCACCTGGGTTCGCTGTGCGAAGGTCCCGGCCCAGATGCCGAGGATCCCGAAGAGCAGGCTGATGACCACCGCCATCATCGAGTTGATGTTGAGCACCCTGGCCCGGCGGTCGTGGCTATCGGCGTAGTGCTCGTTGCGGGCGCGGTTTTTGGCACGCACCGCCGCTTTGCAGTCCGGGCGGGCCGAGCCATCTGGCGAATTTGGCGGGGCCCCGCATTTCCTAGGCACCACGTTAAAAGCGTAACCGTTTGCCAGATGATTCCCAAGCGTTGCGATTGGTTAGCTCGGGCCGGGGCTTCCGGTGGGCGGTGCGCCGCGCAAATGGATGTGCGTGTCGCGCAGGCGAGTGGTCCGCCGTCCTCCGTATGGGGTGAACCCGGGCAGGTGCTCGATGGTCACCGTGCCGGCACGGGTCCGGACCACGACCGGCATGGCCAGCATCATGGCGAACACCCGTGACTCGCGCTTTGCCTGCTCTCGAGCGATGAACAGCACATCCAGGGGGTACCAAAGGCCGACCCATGCCACCACGAGGAACACGCCGTTGCCGAGCAGTTCGCCCGCGAGTTCACCCACCCACGGGCGAGTGAAGAGGTACGACAGCCCGATGCCGGTAACGAACAGCAGCGAGCCGCTGATCAGCGACCGCATGCCCTGGCGCCAAATCAGGTCATGCTGCCGGTCGGCCCGGCGAACCGCCAACGCGCAGTAGCGGCGCACCGACGCCTCCAGGTTCGACACCACTTCTTCGGAGCAGTCGCCGCCGATATCCAAAACGATGCGCTGAATGCTGGAGTGTCTCTTTTGGGCAAGTAGTATTTTGACGAGTTCGTCGATGCCGCTGTCGATTCGGTGCGCGCCGGCTAGCACGGCCCGTTGATCGACGACGTACAGGTCGGTGGGGTCGTCCAATTCAATGACGATGTCCGCCAACGGTTCCTGTCGATCCCGTAGCAGGTTCACGCCACAACCTCCCGCACCAGAAGGCGCCGCTTCTCACGGCATCCCCGCATATTACTGAGGTTCGCGTGCGTGGCCGGTAGATTCACTGAATACATTGGCGTGCAAGTGATCTCATTGATCGCTTAAGGGCTGTGGAGGTAGCTATCCACCCCTCCGTAGAGGGGTGGATAGCGCGGAGCCACTTAGATAGTGACGCAGGACCCGCCGGGAAGGCAGAAGCTTCCGCATCCCGAAGTGGTGAGCGGGGCCAGCACGTGCTTACTGTATGTCTGTATAACAAGCCAAAAACGTGTCTCGAAGCAACCGTGTTGCCTTCGGGATGGTGACGTTATTCGGAAGTTGCCAAGCGCGGTCCTCGGCCCGGTTTGCGGCGGGCCGGGCGTGGTGCCCTCGGTGAGATTCGAACTCACACTGGACGGGTTTTGAATCCGTTTCCTCTGCCAGTTGGGATACGAGGGCGTGTCCGGCGTATTAACTTAAGCGGCCTCCCACCATAGAGGATCGGTGAGGTCATGTGTTCTCACCGCCCCCGATGTCGCTGGTCGTCGCGATCCACGAGAGAATGTGCGTCATGACAGGCCCCACGACCGACACCGACGCTGCTGTGGCGCGCCGGGTACTGATCGCGGAAGACGAAGCGCTGATCCGTATGGACTTGGCCGAGATGCTCCGAGAGGAGGGGTACGACATCGTCGGCGAGGCGGGGGATGGCCAGGAAGCCGTCGAACTCGCCGAGCAACACAAACCCGACCTCGTGATCATGGATGTGAAGATGCCGCGCCGTGACGGCATCGACGCAGCCTCGGAGATAGCGAGCAAACGCATCGCGCCGATCGTGGTGCTGACCGCGTTCAGCCAACGCGACCTCGTCGAGCGGGCGCGTGATGCCGGGGCGATGGCTTACCTGGTGAAGCCGTTCACGATCAGCGACCTGATTCCGGCCATTGAGTTGGCCGTCAGCCGGTTCGGCGAGATCACCGCGCTGGAACGCGAGGTCGCGACGCTGTTCGACCGCCTGGAGACCCGCAAGGTCGTCGAACGCGCCAAGGGTCTGCTGCAGTCCAAGCAGGGCATGACCGAGCCCGAGGCGTTCAAGTGGATTCAGCGGGCCGCGATGGATCGACGGACGACGATGAAGCGGGTGGCCGAAGTTGTGTTGGAGACCCTCGGCGGCGAGTCCGACGGAGAGTCCGGCTAGTTGTTCACCGTCGGCGTCCTTCGCCGTCGAGTCTGCGGTGATGGCGGCGAGTTAGCGTTCAGGTCGCCGATACGCGTCGGCGGCCCGCCGTGGGCGCAGACTCGACGGGTGTCACGAGGCCTAGCGGCCATCGAGTGTGACTCCCCGGCGTCGAGTGGGCGCTGAGGGCGTGAAATCCGCCGCCGAAATCGCGCCCTGGACGCGCACTCAACTCACACTCGGCACGAGACTCGACGGGTGCGGGGGCTAACGAGGCCTAGCGGGCGACGATCACCGACGAGCCGTGGCCGAACAGGCCCTGATTCGCGGTGACGCCGACCTTGGCGTTCTCCACCTGCCTGCCGGTGGCCTGGCCACGCAGCTGCCAGGTCAGCTCGCAGACCTGCGCGATCGCCTGGGCCGGGATGGCCTCACCGAAGCAGGCCAGCCCGCCGGACGGGTTCACCGGGACCTTGCCGCCGATCGCTGTGGCGCCGCTGCGCAGCAGCTGCTCGGCCTCGCCCTTCGGGCACAGCCCCAGATGCTCGTACCAGTCGAGTTCCAGCGCGGTGGACAGGTCGTAGACCTCGGCCAGGCTCACGTCCTCGGGACCGATACCCGCTTCGGCGTAGGCCGCGTCCAGGATCTGATCCTTGAACACCCGCTCCGGCCCGGGCACCACGGCGGTGGAATCCGTTGCGATGTCCGGCAATTCGGGCAGATGCTGGGGATACTGCGGCGTCACCGTGCTGACCGCACGCACCGAGGGCACCCCGTCGAGCGAGCCGAGGTGCTTGCGCGCGAACTCGGCGCTGGCCACGATCAGCGCCGCGGCACCGTCTGAAGTGGCGCAGATGTCGAGCTGCCGCAGCGGGTCGGAGACCACCGGGCTGGCCAGCACATCCTCGACCGACGATTCCTTGCGGTAGCGGGCATTCGGGTTCTGCAGGCCGTGTTGGGAGTTCTTGACCTTCACCTGCGCGAAGTCCTCCGACGTCGCGCCATAGAGGTCCATCCGCCGCCGCGCCAGCAGCGCGAAGTACACCGGGTTCATCGCGCCGATCAGGTGGAACCGCTGCCAGTCGGGGTCGTTCTTGCGTTCCCCGCCGACCGGGGCGAACGCCCCCTTCGGCGTGGTGTCGGCGCCGATCACCAACGCGACGTCGCAGAACCCGGCCAGGATGTGGGCCCGCGCGCTCTGCAGCGCCTGCGAACCGCTGGCACACGCGGCATAGCTCGAGCTGACCGGCACGCCGTTCCAACCCAGCTTCTGCGCGAATGTCGACCCGGCGATGAAGCCCGGGTAGCCGTTGCGGATCGTGTCGGCGCCGGCGACAAGTTGGATCTGCCGCCAGTCCAGCCCGGCCTCGGCCAGCGCTGCGCGCGCGGCGACCACACCGTATTCGGTGAAGTCGCGGCCCCATTTGCCCCAGGGGTGCATCCCGGCGCCGAGGATGTACAGCGGTTCGGGTGTGCTCATTTCGCTCGTCATTTGCGCCGCTCCTCCTCATCGCTTCGCTCTGCATCGTCGCTGGCGCGCCTCCAGGCGTGCACGATGCGTTCCACACGGTCGTCGTCGACGAACAGCGGCATCGTGGTCAGCTCCATCTCCATGCCGACCTTCAGGTCGGCGGCCAGCGTGCCCTCGACCACCTTGCCCAGCACGATGATTCCCTCGTCGGCCAGCTCCACCGCGGCGATGGCGAACGGCTCGAACGGGTCGGCCGCGGGGTAGGGCGCGGGCGGGGGGTACCGGTTCTCGGTGTAGCTCCACAGCGTTCCCCGCGTCGACAGCGCGACGGACTCCAAGGCGTCGCTGGCGCAGGCCGGGTTGGGGCAGTTGTTCTCGCGCGGCGGGAAAACATACGTTCCGCACTCGGGGCACTTGCTCCCGATCAGGTGGGGATTTCCGGCGTCATCGGTGGCGAACCACCCGTCGATCGCGGCTTGTGTACTGGTGACCTCTGGCACTCGACCAGACTACCCAGCTCAAACACAAAACTGAAACGTGTTGCAGTTCTGCCGGGGCGGGTGGTTCGTCACACTGGATGCCTAGAGTGAGAGCCGTGCGCGCCGCCACAGAGGAACAGACCAAGCCGACACTGATGTTGCTGGACGGCAATTCGCTGGCCTTTCGGGCGTTCTACGCGCTGCCCGCGGAGAACTTCAAGACCCGCGGCGGGCTGACCACCAACGCGGTGTACGGCTTCACCGCGATGCTGATCAACCTGCTGCGCGACGAGTCCCCGACGCACGTCGCCGCCGCGTTCGACGTCTCGCGCCAGACCTTCCGGCTGGAGCGCTATCCGGAGTACAAGGCCGGTCGCTCGGAGACGCCCGACGAATTCCGCGGGCAGATCGACATCACCAAGGAAGTGCTGAATGCGCTGGGCATCACGGTGCTCGCCGAGCCCGGATTCGAAGCCGACGACCTGATCGCGACGCTGGCCACCCAGGCCGAGAACGAGGGCTATCGGGTGCTGGTGGTCACCGGCGATCGCGACTCCCTGCAGCTGGTCAGCGACGACGTCACGGTGTTGTACCCGCGCAAGGGTGTCAGCGAGCTCACCCGCTTCACCCCGGATGCCGTCGTCGAGAAATACGGTCTGACGCCCACGCAGTACCCCGACTTCGCGGCGCTGCGCGGCGACCCGAGCGACAACCTGCCCGGCATTCCCGGTGTGGGGGAGAAGACCGCGTCGAAGTGGATCGTCGAGTACGGGTCGCTGCAGGGCCTGGTCGACAACGCCGACTCGGTGCGCGGCAAGGTCGGCGACGCGCTGCGGGCCCATCTGGCCAATGTCATCCGCAACCGGGAGCTCACCGACCTGGTCAAGGACGTGCCGCTGGCGCAAACCCCGGACACGCTGCGGCTGCTGCCGTGGGATCGCGACCACATCCACCGGCTCTTCGACGACCTGGAATTTCGGGTGCTGCGCGACCGGCTGTTCGACACGCTGGCGTCCGTCGATCCCGAGGTGGACGAGGGATTCGACGTGCGCGGCGGCGCCCTCGAGGCCGGGCAGCTGGCCGTGTGGCTGGCCGAGCACAGCTCGGGCAAACGGTTCGGCCTGGCCGTCGGCACCCACCTGGCCTATGACGCCGACGCCACCGCGCTGGCCATCGTGTCGGCCAACGGTGAGGGCCGCTACATCGACACCACGGCGCTGGATCCCGACGACGAGGCGGCGCTGGCCTCCTGGCTCGCCGACCCCGGCCCGCCCAAGGCGCTGCACGAGGCGAAGCTGGCGATGCACGACCTCGCCGGGCGGGGCTGGACGCTGGCCGGCGTCACCTCCGATACCGCGCTGGCCGCATACCTGGTGCGGCCCGGGCAGCGCAGCTTCTCCCTCGACGACCTCTCGCTGCGTTACCTGCGCCGCGAGTTGCGCGCCGAAACGCCTGAGCAGCAACAGCTTTCGCTTCTCGACGATTCCGACGGCGTCGACGACCAGGCGGTGCAGACGCTGATCCTGCGCGCCGTGGCGGTGCTGGACCTGGCCGGCGCGCTCGACGAGGAGCTGGCCAGGATCAACTCCACGTCGCTGCTGGGCGGCATGGAGCTGCCGGTGCAACGGGTGCTGGCGGGGCTGGAACACGTCGGCATCGCGGTGGACATCGCGCAACTGTCTGAGTTGCAAAGCGATTTCGCCGCACAGATCCGCGACGCCGCCGAGGCGGCCTACGAGGTGATCGGCAAGCAGATCAACCTGGGCTCGCCCAAGCAGTTGCAGACGGTGCTGTTCGACGAGCTCGGCATGCCGAAGACCAAGCGCACCAAGACCGGCTACACCACCGACGCGGACGCCCTGCAGTCGCTGTTCGACAAGACGGGCCACCCTTTCCTGCAGCATCTGCTCGCCCACCGCGACGCCACCCGGCTCAAGGTCACCGTCGACGGACTGCTGAATTCGGTGGCCTCCGACGGGCGCATCCACACCACGTTCAACCAGACCATCGCCGCGACGGGACGGTTGTCGTCGACCGAGCCGAACCTGCAGAACATTCCGATTCGCACCGAGGCGGGCCGGCGCATCCGCGACGCGTTCGTGGTCGGTGACGGCTACGCCGAGCTGATGACCGCCGACTACAGCCAGATCGAGATGCGGATCATGGCGCACCTGTCCAAGGACGAAGGCCTGATCGAGGCGTTCAACACCGGTGAAGACCTGCACTCGTTCGTCGCATCCCGGGCTTTCGGGGTGCCGATCGAAGAGGTCACCGCCGAGCTGCGCCGCCGGGTCAAGGCGATGTCCTACGGTCTCGCCTACGGGTTGAGCGCCTACGGGTTGTCCGCCCAGCTCAAGATCTCCACCGAGGAAGCCAAAGAGCAGATGGACCAGTACTTCGCCCGGTTCGGCGGCATCCGGGACTACTTGCACGACGTCGTCGAGCAGGCCCGCAAGGACGGCTACACCTCCACGGTGTTCGGCCGCCGGCGCTACCTGCCCGAGCTGGACAGCAGCAACCGCAATGTGCGCGAGGCCGCGGAGCGGGCGGCGCTCAACGCGCCCATCCAGGGCAGCGCGGCCGACATCATCAAGGTGGCGATGATCGAGGTCGACAAGGCCATTAAGGAGGCCGGGCTCACGTCGCGGATGTTGTTGCAGGTCCACGACGAATTGCTGTTCGAAATCGCCCCCGGCGAGCGCGAACAGGTCGAAGCACTGGCGCGCGACAAGATGGGCAGCGCCTACCAGTTGGACGTGCCGCTGGAGGTCTCCGTCGGCTACGGCCGCAGCTGGGATGCCGCCGCGCACTAGCGGGAATCGTCTAACCCAGGGGGAGTGTCATGAACGCAGGCTGGATCATCCCGTTTATCGTCCTGGGCGGCGCGCTACAGACCTGCGGCGCCGCGATGAACGGCCAGCTGTACAAGCACATGATCAACCCGTGGCTGGCATCGGCGGTTTCCTTCGCGGTGATCACCGTGTTCTTCGTCGCGGCGTTCCTGGTGCGGCCCAAACCGCTGCCGACCGCAAGTGACATCGCGTCGATGCCCTGGTGGGCCGTGGTCGGCGGCATGGTGGGCGCCGTCCAGGTGTATGCCGGCCTCACGCTGGTCAACCGGGTCGGCGCCGGCACATTCATGGGCTTCACCGTCACGTCAGCACTCATCATGTCGCTGGTAATCGACCATTTCGGATGGTTACGGGTGGACCCGCACCCGATCACGCCGTCCAGGGCACTCGGCGGGGTTTTGATGGTCTGCGGAGTCGTACTCGTCGCTAAGTTTTGACGAGGTCGGCAGCTGGGACAACGCCGCGCATCGGCGGGAAATCAGGCCTGGAATTTGCCGAGCCGTAACTTCCACTCCAGACATGCGAGCGGTGTGCGGAGGGCGAGTTTGTCCAGCGTGTGCCCCGTCGAGTAGCCTTAGCAGTTAAATCCTAGTTTTATCCCTACGACCCAACCTGTCCGGAGCACCCCAACAATATGCCGAGTCCCACCGTCACCTCGCCGCAAGTAGCCGTCAACGACATTGGCTCGAGCGAGGATTTTCTCGCCGCAATAGACAAAACGATCAAGTACTTCAACGATGGCGACATCGTCGAAGGCACGATCGTCAAAGTGGACCGGGACGAGGTGCTCCTCGATATCGGCTACAAGACCGAAGGGGTTATCCCCGCCCGCGAACTCTCCATCAAGCACGATGTCGACCCCAACGAGGTCGTTACCGTCGGTGATGAGGTCGAGGCCCTTGTTCTCACCAAGGAGGACAAAGAAGGCCGTCTGATCCTGTCCAAGAAGCGCGCCCAGTACGAACGCGCCTGGGGGACCATCGAGGCGCTCAAGGAGAAGGACGAGGCCGTCAAGGGCACCGTCATCGAGGTCGTCAAGGGCGGCCTGATCCTCGACATCGGCTTGCGCGGCTTCCTGCCCGCCTCGCTGGTCGAGATGCGCCGGGTTCGTGATCTGCAGCCGTACATCGGCAAGGAGATCGAAGCCAAGATCATCGAGCTGGATAAGAACCGCAACAACGTGGTGCTGAGCCGCCGTGCCTGGCTCGAGCAGACCCAGTCCGAGGTGCGCAGCGAGTTCCTCAACCAGCTGCAGAAGGGCACCATCCGCAAGGGTGTGGTCTCGTCGATCGTCAACTTCGGCGCGTTCGTCGATCTCGGCGGTGTCGACGGTCTGGTGCACGTCTCCGAGTTGTCGTGGAAGCACATCGACCACCCGTCCGAGGTCGTCCAGGTGGGCGACGAGGTCACCGTCGAGGTGCTCGACGTCGACATGGACCGCGAACGGGTTTCGCTGTCGCTCAAGGCGACTCAGGAAGACCCGTGGCGCCACTTCGCTCGCACCCACGCGATCGGCCAGATCGTTCCCGGCAAGGTCACCAAGCTGGTGCCGTTCGGCGCGTTCGTGCGTGTCGAGGAGGGCATCGAGGGCCTGGTGCACATCTCGGAGCTGGCCGAGCGCCACGTCGAGGTGCCCGACCAGGTGGTCGCGGTCGGCGACGACGCGATGGTCAAGGTCATCGACATCGACCTGGAGCGTCGCCGCATCTCGTTGTCGCTCAAGCAGGCCAACGAGGACTACACCGACGAGTTCGACCCGGCGAAGTACGGCATGGCCGACAGCTACGACGAGCAGGGCAACTACATCTTCCCCGAGGGTTTCGACTCCGAGACCAACGAGTGGATAGAAGGCTTCGACACTCAGCGCAACGAGTGGGAGGCCCGCTACGCCGAGGCCGAGCGCCGGCACAAGATGCACACCGCGCAGATGGAGAAGTTCGCCGCTGCCGAAGCCGCCGGGCACGCCGACAGCGACCACGCACCGGGCAACGGCTCGTCCTCGCCGAAGGAGGCGGGCGGCTCGCTGGCCAGCGACGCACAACTCGCCGCGCTGCGCGAAAAGCTCGCCGGCAACGCCTAACCCTCGATGCTGCGCATCGGCTTGACCGGTGGCATCGGCGCCGGGAAATCGGCGCTGTCCGCCACGTTCGCGGAATGCGGCGGGATCATCGTCGACGGCGACGTCATCGCCCGGGAGGTCGTCCAACCGGGCACCGAAGGTTTGGCGTCGCTCGTCGAGGCGTTCGGTGAGGACATCCTGCAGCCGGACGGTTCACTGGATCGTCCGGCCTTGGCTGCCAAGGCTTTTGCCGACGACGAGGCACGCCAGAAGCTGAACTCGATCGTTCACCCGCTGGTGGGCAAGCGGCGCGAGGAGATCATCGCGTCGGTGCCCCCGGACTCGGTTGTGGTCGAAGATATTCCGCTGCTGGTCGAATCGGGTATGGCGCCGATGTTCCCGTTGGTGATCATCGTGTACGCCGATGTGGAACTGCGGGTGCGGCGACTGGTCGAGCTGCGCGGCATGCCCGAGGACGACGCCCGCGCCAGGATCGCGCTGCAGGCCAACGACGAGCAACGTCGTGCCGTCGCCGACATCTGGCTGGATAACTCGGGTAGCCAAGAGGATTTGGTCACACGCGCCCGCGAGGTGTGGACCGACCGGATCGTGCCGTTCGCGCACAACCTGGCCGAGGGGCGGTTCGTGCGCGCACCGGCGCGAGTGGTACCCGCGGATCCGACCTGGCCGGACCAGGCGCGGCGCATTGTCAACCGGCTGGCGACGTCGTGCGGCCATAAGGCGTTGCGGGTCGACCACATCGGGTCGACCGCGGTGCCGGAGTTCGACGCCAAGGACGTCATCGACATCCAGGTCACCGTCGAATCACTGGCCGTGGCAGACGAACTCGGTGAGGCGTTGTTGTCGGCCGGTTACCCGCGCATCGAACACATCGAGCAAGACGAAGCCAAGACGGACGCGCGCAGCACGGTGGTCGAGTACGACCACCAAGACGATCCGTCGTTGTGGCAGAAGCGAATTCATGCCTCGGCCGATCCCGGGCGCCCCACCAACGTGCACATCAGGGTGGCGGGCTGGCCCAACCAGCAGTTCGCCCTGCTGTTCGTCGACTGGCTGGCCGCCAACCCGGAAGAGCGGGTGAACTACCTGGCCGTCAAGCACGAGGCCGAAAAGCCCGCGAACGGCGACATGGCGCTTTATGTCGAGGCCAAGGAGCCGTGGTTCGCCGACGCTTATCGCCGGGCCTGGGAGTGGGCGGATTTCACCGGCTGGAAGCCTTAGCTCGCTAGGCGGGTAAGGGTGCTCCGCATTGCAGCGCACCGTTATTGGGATCTGCATTACCCGCCACCGGGCGTACCATCTGGTCGGCCTGGGTGAAAACGTTGTCGTCGACGTCGATCTCGCAGTGCACGTTCGCCGAGTACGGGAAGTGCAGCACGATCCGCAGGCCGGCTTGGCCCGGATCAGCCAACACGGTGTTGGCCTCGAACGCGTTGCCCGGCATCGACGGAAGGTTGGTGGTGTTGGTCTGGCCGCCGTTGGTGACGAAGGTGGCCTGACTGCCCGTCGTCAGGGCGTCGATCCTGGCCCGGTAGGTGATGTTGTGCAGCTCCGCGTGCGCCGTCGCGGGAACCAGCTGCGAGCCGAGCACGGTGACCGCGAATACCGGTATCCACCTGCGCGTACGAGGTTTCATAGCTGCAGAGATTACGCCAGCCCCTAGTGCTGGCAGTGCGGGCACCACACCGACATCCGGCCGTTGATTCGACCGTATCGTAGTCGTGTCCGGCAGCGCGGACAGCTCGGATCCGGCTCGTCACGTACGCCGGTCAGCCACGAGGGCAGGCCGGGCACCCGGCCGTGTCGTACCGAGGTGCGCAGCGCCTGGATCATCGCGGAGTGCAGACGTTTCACCTCCTCGTCGGCGAGATCGCCAACAGGACGCGTGGGCAGCACCCTGGCCCGCCAGCAGATTTCGTCGGTCAGCAGGTTGCCCAGGCCGGCGATCACCGCCTGGTCCATCAGCGTCGGCTTCAACCGCCCGTGTCTTGCGGCCAGTACTTCGCGGAACTCGCGCAGGCCGATGCTCAGCGCGTCGGGACCTTGCGGACCCATCACATCCGCGATGTCGTCGTCGCCTTCGGCCAACCACAGCCCGCGCAGCTTGCGCAGGTCGGAGTAACGCAGTGCACCTTTGTCGAGCGAGACCACCAGCCGCTCGTATTTTTCCGGCTCGGCGCTGTCGGCGGCGAAGTACGGATGGCCGGTCATGCCGCTGTGAATCAGCAGTGCCGGACCGTCGGTGGGCAGAATTAGCCACTTACCATGCCGACGCGGGGTGCGGAAGCGGTGCCCGATCAAGCGCTGGCCCAGCGCCGCGGCGGAGGTGTTGCGCAGGACGCCGGGATCGTGGACCTCTACCCGCTGAATTCGGCGGCGCGGCAAGCCGTTAGCCAGCTCGCGCCGAAACCCTTCGACGTCGGGCAGTTCAGGCATGCAGTTTCGCCAATCGCTTCAGCGGTCCGCTCAGCGAGCGGGCATGCCGGGGCATGTCGGCCCATGGATCGCCCTGTGCGGCGAGCCGTTTGGGAAGGTCGCGAATGCTGAACCGGTCCGCCCGCAGACCGCGAGTATCCAGCTCGTCCCACTCCAGTGGGGTGGCTACCGGCGCGCCAGCGCGGGCCCGGACCGAATACGGTGCAACAGCGGTCTGCGCGTACGCGTTTCGCATGATGTCCAGGTACACCCGGTCGCCGCGTTTGTCCTTGCGGGCCTCCACGGTGCGGTGCGCATCGTCGTCGGCCACGACGACTTCGGCGACGTCGCGGGCGAATTGCCGAACGGTGTCGAAGTCGGCGTCGGGGCGTAACGGCACCACGACATGCAGCCCGCGTGATCCGGTGGTTTGCACGTAGCGCGCCAGTCCGAGGTCATCCAGCACGCCGGCAAAGGCGCGGGCGGTCGCACGCACCACCGCGAAATCGGTGCCGGACGGATCGATGTCGAATACCAAGCGGTCGGGGTTGTGCAGGCGAGTTTGCCGCGACTGCCACACATGCAGGGTGATACAGCTCTGATTGGCCAGCCAGCACAGGGCCGCCGGGGATTCGGCCAGCGGATGGACCAGCGTGCCGCCTTCCTTCTCGACTTCGACCCCGCCCATCCAGCCCGGCAGTGTCTCGGCGAAATCCTGTTGCACAAATCCTTTTTCGCCGATGCCGCGTGGGAAACGTTGCACGGTCAGCGGTCTGCCCTTGAGGTGCGGCAGCATGGTGTCGGCCACGCCGCCGTAGTAATCAGCCAGATCCCGCTTGGTGATCCCGTCCTTCGGGAACAGGACTCGATCCGGGTGGGTGATCTCGACGGCAATGCGGGACATCACGGCATCTCCCGGACGACGTCGCCGGGGTCCTTGTCGGTCCGGAGGCCTAGGTAGCGTGGATGCCGGAGCTTGCCGTCGCGCGTCCACTCGCTAAACCCGATCTGGGCCACCAACTCCGGACGTACCCAGCGAGCGCCGTTCTCGCGCACCAGCCCTCGGGTGAACGGCGATGTGTCCTGCTCGATCGGGGAGAGTCGTCCGTGGAGGTTGTGCAGCGTGGCTTCGTCGAAGCCGGTGCCGACCTTGCCGGCATACACGAAGTCGCGACCGTCGTGATAGCCGAGCAGCAGCGCGCCCAACTCGATTCGGCTGCCCTTCGGGCTGGTGTAGCCGCCGACGACGAACTCCTGGTCGCGGACGCATTTGAACTTCAGCCAATTCCTCGAGCGGCCGCTTGCGTACGTGGAATCGGCGAGTTTGGCGATCACTCCTTCGTCACCCCGCCGGCATGCGGCCCGGTAGGCGGCGAGGCCGTCCTCGACGCGATGCGCGGTGTTGCGCAACGGGTCAGCGAAGCTGATCGCATCCCGTAGCAGTCGCTTGCGCCACCTCAGCGGTACCTCGGTGGTGCACTTGCCGTCCAGGTGCAGCAGGTCGAAAAGGTAGTAATACACCGGGATTCCCGATGCCCGGGCGACGTCGGGATCGGTGATCCCCAGGCGCCCCTGTAGCCGGGAGAAGCTGGTGTGGCGGCCCTCGAATGCGACGACCTCACCGTCCACCACGAATCGCGTCGTGCGCTGCGCGGCCAGTGCGTCGACCAGCTCGGGGTAGGTTCCGTTGAGTGGTTGGCGGTTTCGTGACAGCAGTCGGATTTGATCGCCGTCGCGAAACGTCAGGCAGCGCATGCCGTCGAACTTGCGCTCGAAGATCCACTTAGGGTCGCTGAACCGCCGGTCGGTCAGCGTGGCCAACGTGGGTGCCCGCCAATCCGGCACCGCCTCGTCGTGCAGCAGTGCGCGCACCGAGTCGGGCAGGCCGGCGAGATCGGTCATGACGATTCGGCGAGATCGTCGAGCGCGTCGGAGTACATCGGTGGTTCGGGTTGGCTCTTAACCAGTGTGCGTCGCGGGTCGGCGCCGTCGTCTTTGCGTTTGATCAGCAGCCAGGTCTCGTCTTTGCCCGCCCGAATCCTGGTGAGGGTGAAGCCGCTGCACAGCTTCTCGCCTTGCAGCCAGAACGAAAGGTGGCCGCGGTTCAGGCATTCGCCCATGTCCCGTCCGGTCGCGTTGATGTAGCTGCCGCGGTCCCAGACGACCGCGTCGCCGGCTTCGGGGAGCTGCAGCGGGTGGTCCTCGATGCGGCGCGCCATCCGCCTGTCCTTCGGATTCATCGACGGCCCGGCCATCGCCCACGAGACCAGCACGCCGTCGATCTCGAGGCGGAAGTCGTAGTAGTCGCTGCCGGCCGCACGCTGCTGGATGACGAAGCTGGGCTCGCTGTTGGTGGTGCGCCGTCTGCGTCCCAGTCGGCCGCGCAGCGCCGAGCGCCGTTTACTCAAGGGCATATCGCAGAGTTACCCGCCCGTCCGTTGCGAAAACTGTGACCGGCTGCGCCAGGTGAGCTCGACGCCGGCTCCGGACAGCCAGCGGTGCAGGTCGTGGCCGTTTCGAGCCAGCCCTTCCACGGTGTGCACGGCGCGACACACCGCCTGCTCAGCGACCTCGGGCGCCAGCAGCCCGTGCCGCACGGCATCCAGCAGCTCGTCGACATCGGCCAGCACCGCTCCCGAGCCGGTACGCACCTCGATATCGAGGTAGTGGTCCTCGGAGGTCCACACGTCGGGGCCGCGCGTGTATTCGCCGATATCGAGGTAGTAGTCGTGGTCGCGCTCGTGGCCCGGGTTGAAGTGGAATACGGTGGCGCGCAATCCCAGCGACGGCAGCAGCCACGATTCCAGGTAGTGGAACTGGGCCCGGCCGGGAGTCGGCCGGGCGACGTAGAGCCCCCACGGGTGCACCGCGTACTCATCGACCGCCCGCACAATGCCTTTGGGATCGGTGTTGGTGCGGGCGAGCAGGTCGAATGTTTCGTGCTTCGGTGGATGGATGGCGTCACCTTACCGGGATCGCGAGGGTCAGCGGCGCAGCCGGATCTTCCACCGGACGAAGCCGAGATAGAGAAACGACAGGCCGCCCAGCATGCCGACGTCGAGCAGCCAGGTCTTCAGGGTGTGCTGCCAGAACCGGTCCTTGGCGAGCAGCGAATCCGGTACCAGGTGGCGCAGGTCGATCGTCGCGGCCGCCGCGGCATACCCCCAGCGTGCCGGCATCGCGAACGACAGCTGATCGAGCCCGAGCCGGCCGGTCACCGGGACCATGCCGCCGCACAACACCAACTGCGCCATCACCGTCACCACGAACAGCGGCATGATCTGCTCGCTGGAGCGCACCAGCGACGAAATGGCCAGGCCGAGAACGGCCGACGCGACACACGTTGCCGCGACGGTCGCGAAGAGTTCGACGGTGGCGGCGACCGTGCCGTGGCCCAGCAGCAGGCCGCCGCGTGTCGGGGCGCTCTTGCCGATCACCACGATCGCGGTGACGATCGCCGACTGCACGATCGCGAATCCGCAGAAGACCGCCGTCTTGGCCAGCAGATAGGAGGTCGTGGACAGGCCGACCGCTTGCTCGCGCTGGAAGATGGCGCGTTCGCCGACCAGGTCGCGGATCGTCAGCGCGGTGCCCATGAATGCTGCGGCGGGCATCAACAGCGCCAGTATCTGGGCGGATTCGTCGGGTGTGCCGGCGTTTTGACCGGGCAGATGGAATCCGTTCGAGCCGGGCACCGTCAGCGACAGCGACCCCAGAATGAATGGCAACACCGCCAGGAAGATGAAATACGCGCGGTCGGCCACGACCAGACGGATCTGCCGGCGGGCGATCGTCGAGATCTGGCGCCGCAGGCTGGTGTGGACCGGCTTGCCCAGTTCGTCGGGCTCATCGTCGTCGGCCGCCAGCGGTTTCTGCGGTCGCCGTTCGGCCTCCTTTCGTTCCAGGAAGCGCCGGTTGGCTTCCTCGGGGTCGGCGCCCACCTTGGCGAAGATCTTGGCCCAGTTACTGGTGCCCATCGCCGTGCCGATCTGGTCCGGCCGGCCGCAGTAGGCCGTCTTGCCGCCGGGCGCCATCAGCAGCACCTGGTCGCACAGCTCCAGGTACGACAGCGAGTGCGTCACGACCAACACGACACGGCCGGCGTCGGCGAGCTGACGCAGCATCGTCATGACCTGCAGGTCCAGCGCGGGGTCCAGGCCCGACGTCGGCTCGTCCAGGATCAGCAGGGAGGGGCCGGTCAGCAGTTCCAGGGCCACCGAGGCGCGCTTGCGCTGTCCGCCGGAGAGCTTGTCGACCCGGGTCTCCGCGTGCTTGGTCAGGTCGAGTTCCTCGAGCACCTGCGCGACGACCTTGGCCCGGTCGGATTTGCTGGTATCGGGTGGCAGTCGCAGCTCGGCCGCGTACCCCAGGGCCTGGTTGACGGTCAGCTGGCGGTGTACGACGTCGTCCTGCGGGACCATGCCGATCCGGCTGCGTAACGACGCGTACTCCGAGTGAATGTTGTGGCCCTCGAAGGTGACCGAGCCAGAGCTGGGCGTGGTGTAGCCGGCGATCAGCCGGGCCAGGGTGCTCTTCCCTGCGCCGGATCCACCGATGACGGCGGTCAACGTCCCGGGGCGCGCGGTCAGTGAGATGTTGTCCAGCAGTTGTTTGCCGCTGTCGACGACGTACTTGACGTCGCGCACCTCGAGACCGCCGGCGCGGGTGGCGGCCTCGCTGAGCTTGACCAGGCTGCCGTCGCGCACGACCAGGTCGACGTTGCCGATGGTGACCACGTCGTCGTCGCTCAAAATCGCCGACCCCACCCGGGTGCCGTTGACGAACGTCCCGTTGATGCTGGTGTCCCGGATTTCCAGGCCCAGCGATGTGGGGATCAAGGTCGCGTGCTGGCGCGAGGCCAGCACGTCGGAGACGACGACGTCGTTCTCTGGGGCGCGTCCGATCGTCTTGGCGCCGGCGGTGCCCGCGGCCGACGACGACCGCGGTGAAAGTAACTTCACAAAACGCGTCGCGAGGTTGGAGACGTCGGCGGTCTTCGCGTCGATCACGGTGGACTCGGCCGGCGGCGTCTCGTCCGGCCGGGCCGACGGCATGGCCGGCGACTCGGCGTTGACGACGGTCAGTTCCTCGGGCGGCGGCGGCATCGGTGGTGGTGCCTTACGCGGCGGTGTGCCGGGATGCCTTGGCGGCCCTGGCATTTGAGGTTGCTGCCGCCGGGCTGGCGCGCGGGGTGGCGGGTTTGCAGCCTGCCGCGGCGGAGGCGGGAGCGGCTGCGCGGTCGTCGTCGGTAGGACCGGAAGCGCGGACCAGACAACGGTGGGAGGCCCCGAATCCGGCGTCGCCCTGATCGGGGGCGGTCCGCTGATCCGACCCTGCTGCGGTCCGATCGCGAAGATCAGCCGCGGGCCCTGAGGATTTCCGATGTTGATGCTCTGGCCGTCGTGGATGTCTATGACCGGCATCCGGTAGCCGTTGACGTAGGTTCCGTTCAGCGAGCCGTTATCGATGGCCAGCCAACGCCCACGATCGAAACGCACGATCAGGTGCGCGCGCGATATCCGCGGGTCGGCGATACGGAGGTCCGCCTGCTGATCGCGTCCGATGATCGCCTCGTCACCTGCGGCGAAGGTTCGTTGAGACCCGTTGTGCCGAACTGTCAGGACAGGCGGGGCGGGTCGACTCACGACTCAAGTATCGGTGCGCCGAGTCAGTGCCTCCCATCGGACGCGCCTGTGACTTAGCTTTGTTTTCGGTTCGGCGGCTTCATAGCTGGTTCATAGCGTCCGGCGGCCTTTCGCCTATCCGCGTCGGGCATGATTCGAACCGGAGGAGTCGCAGGGGGCTTTCCGGACTGCCGAAACGGTCTGGTTTTGGCGTGCGCAGGAATGCCGAAATCACGAGGGGGCAATCACACTATGGACGAGCTGAAGCGCCCAACCCGGCGCCTCGGCAGCGGCCGGCGGCTGCTGACCAACCCGCGATTGGCCGGTGAGGCGCTGCGCGCGGGATTTCATTCGGCCACCGTCGCACACCTGTTTCGCCGCGTCCCGCCGGCCATCCCGACTCCGAATGCGGGACTCGCGCTCGCCGGCGAACAGGTCAGTGGTTCGCGCCCGGCGATGGCCAACGGTGCGTCCTTCGCGGGCTACACCATCCTGCGGCCGCTGGGCGCCGGCGGGATGGCCGAGGTCTATCTGGCCCTACATCCGCGGCTGCCGCGTCGCGAAGTGATCAAAGTCCTAGCCGAGGCCGTCACCGCGGACAGCGAGTTTCGCGAAAGGTTCAACCGCGAAGCCGATCTCGCCGCCACGCTGTGGCACCCACACATTGTCGGCGTGCATGATCGCGGTGAATTCGACGGCCAGCTGTGGATCTCGATGGACTACGTCGAGGGCACCGATGCGTCGCGGCTGGTGAAAGAGCGCCACCCGGAGGGGATGCCGATCGGTGAGGTGTGCGCGATTCTTGAGGCCGTCGCGGGTGCCCTCGATTACGCGCACGACCGCGGCTTGCTGCACCGCGACGTCAAACCCGCCAACATCCTGCTCACTCATCCGGGCGACGATGATCAGCGAATCCTGTTGGAGGACTTCGGGGTAGCGCGACACCTGGGTAGCATCAGCGGGATCACGGAGACCAATGTGGCCGTCGGGACGGTCGCTTACGCGGCACCCGAGCAGCTGACCGGATCCAACATTGACGGGCGTGCGGATCAATATGCGTTGGCCGCCACGGCATTTCATCTACTCACCGGCGCTCCGCCGTTTCAGCACTCCAATCCGATCGCGGTGATCAGCCAGCATCTGCACGAGGATCCGCCGCGGCTCAGCGATCACCGGCCGGAGTTGGCCTACCTGGACGACGTGTTCTTCAAGGCGCTTGGCAAACAACCCGCGGAGCGCTTCGAGCGGTGTCGCGCATTCGCCGCCGCGGTCGGCGAGCAGGTCGACGGCGTCGAGAAGGCCGGTGGCGACACGGTCGTCGCACACCGGCGCCGAGGGTTGGTTTCAGCTGCCTACCATAGATTTTCGTCGAGAGTACGGTGGTCTGCTGCACTGGTGTGCGCGGTGCTGATCGCCGTGGCGGCGACCTGGTCGACGCTGTACTCCTTCCAGCCGGAAAGTCCGCAACCCAACCCCGCGCTGGCGTCGCGGCCGTCCGCACCCGCGCCCAGCGCCGCGCCGAGGCCCGGGGGACCGGTCCTGGGCGGCACCTACCAACTGACTTATGACCGCACCAAGCGGACCACCAATGGCGTCGCGATCCGCCACGACAGCCCCGGCACGGACTGGTGGGCGTTCCGTTCCGCGTGCACTACCAACGGGTGCGCGGCCAGCGGCACCAAGCTGGACAGCGCCAACCACAAAGTAGCCAGCAGCGCTGACGGCGGGGAGACCGACACCCTGCGTTACGTAGGCGGTTATTGGCAGGGGGCGCCGCAGCAGGAACGGATCGGCTGCCGCCAGCCGAACGGGCAGGTCCTGGCGACCCAGCAGGAGACGGTCGCCTGGTCGCTGGCGCCGCAACCGGACGGCACGCTGCGGGGCACCGAGACCGAGACCGTGCTGAGCAACGAGTGCGGCGCGCAGGGGGCGGTGGTGCGGGTCCCCGTCGTGGCTGCCCGCGTCGGTGACGCGCCGGCGGGGGTCGCGTTGGCCGACCCCAACCAGGTGATCTGCACCTCGACCACACCGGCGCACCCGGCGCCCGCCGTCCTCGGCGGGTTGTGCACCGACGTCGACAAACTCGCCTACGACCCGACCAGCAATCAGCAGGTGGTGTGCGAGGGGAACACCTGGGACAAGGCGCCGATCGAGACGGGCGTGCACGCGTCGGGCAGCTCGTGCGACCTGCCCGACGTCCCGGTTTTCGCGATGTCCACCTCGAACGACGGCTACCTACTGCAGTGCGATCCGGTCACCCGGATGTGGACCCGGCACTGATTCTGGCGTTTGCGACGGAGCAGTCGAAATTTGCGCCCCAGAGTGCCGTGCGGTTCTTCGAAGCCGGACGATCACCGCACCACTTCTGGGCGGGCCAGCCCCTCAACGCTCCCGAGCTATTTAAAGTCCGGAGGGGTAATGCCGCCCCTCCTGTTCGCGGCGCACGTTTTCCGCCCACAGTCTCTCTTCCTCAATCTCCGCGGCGGAACGGGTCCTCCCCCCATTCGGAAACAGCAACTACGCGCGCGTGCGGCCACCGATTTTGCGGCGGCGTTGCAGGCCGCGCAACAAGCTCACCGCTTCGGTGTCGGAGAACCCGGTGACGGTCGCGAAGTCCAAACCTGCGCCTACCAGGTCACTAGCCCAAGTGATTTCGGTCAAAAACAGCGCTCGCGCCCAGTCGAGGTCCGTGAGCGACTCGCCATCGGTGACGGCGCGCTTGAGACGGACAGTGAGGTCGCCGAACTCATCCCACGTCGACAAGCCGAGTATTTGGACCGGAAACGGCGCGTCGGCGGCTGACAATGCCCATTGCTCCAGCGCCTGCTGGATAAACTCGCGTTCTCTTTCGGTCAGATCGACCGCCACCAACTCAGAAGAACTCGTCATCGAGTCGATCCTAAGACCAGCATCGCCACACTTGTCGGTGCGCGCCTCTACCCTGGGGACATGGCTTTCGCCACCGAGCACCCAGTCGTCGCGCATTCGGAATACCGCGCGGTCGATCAGGTCGTGCGCGCCGGCGGCCAGTTCGAGGTGGTCAGCCCGCATGATCCCGCGGGTGATCAGCCGGCTGCCATCGACGAGCTGGAGCGGCGGATCCAGGCGGGGGAGCGCGACGTGGTGCTGCTGGGCGCCACCGGCACCGGAAAATCGGCCACCACCGCGTGGCTGATCGAGCGGCTGCAGCGGCCCACCCTGGTCATGGCCCCGAACAAGACGCTGGCCGCTCAGCTCGCCAACGAGCTGCGAGAGATGTTGCCGCACAACGCAGTCGAGTACTTCGTGTCGTACTACGACTACTACCAGCCGGAGGCGTACATCGCGCAGACCGACACCTACATCGAAAAGGACAGCTCGATCAACGACGACGTGGAGCGTTTGAGGCACTCCGCGACGTCGTCGCTACTGTCCCGCCGCGATGTGGTGGTGGTGGCCTCGGTGTCGTGCATCTACGGCCTGGGCACGCCGCAGTCCTACCTGGACCGGTCCGTCGAACTGCGGGTCGGCACCGAGGTGCCGCGCGACGGGTTGCTGCGGTTGCTGGTCGACGTGCAGTACACCCGCAACGATCTGTCCTTCACCCGCGGCTCGTTCCGGGTGCGCGGCGACACCGTCGAAATCATCCCGTCATATGAAGAGCTCGCGGTGCGCATCGAGTTCTTCGGCGACGAGATCGAGGCGCTGTACTACCTGCACCCGTTGACCGGCGACGTGGTTCGTCAGGTCGACTCGCTGCGGATCTTTCCGGCCACCCACTATGTGGCCGGCCCGGAGCGGATGGCGCAGGCGATCTCGACGATCGAGGAGGAACTCGCCGAGCGGCTCGCCGAATTCGAGGGTCAGGGCAAGCTGCTCGAGGCCCAGCGGCTGCGGATGCGGACCAACTACGACATCGAGATGATGCGGCAGGTCGGCTTTTGCTCCGGCATCGAGAACTACTCGCGCCACATCGACGGCCGGGGAGCCGGCACGCCGCCGGCGACGCTGCTGGACTACTTCCCCGAAGACTTTCTGCTGGTCATTGACGAGTCGCACGTGACCGTGCCGCAGATCGGCGGCATGTACGAGGGCGACATGTCGCGCAAACGCAACCTGGTCGACTACGGATTCCGGTTGCCGTCGGCGTGCGACAACCGCCCACTGACCTGGGAGGAGTTCGCCGACCGGATCGGACAGACGGTGTACCTGTCGGCCACCCCGGGCCCCTACGAGCTGAGCCAAGCCGCCGGGGAGTTCGTCGAGCAGGTGATTCGCCCCACCGGCCTGGTCGACCCGAAGGTCGTGGTCAAGCCGACGAAGGGACAGATCGACGATCTGATCGGCGAGATCCGCAAGCGGGCCGAGGCCGACGAGCGGGTGCTGGTGACGACGTTGACCAAGAAGATGGCCGAAGACCTCACCGACTACCTGCTCGAAATGGGCATCCGGGTGCGCTACCTGCATTCCGAGGTCGACACGCTGCGCCGGGTCGAACTGCTGCGCCAGCTGCGGCTTGGCGACTACGACGTGCTGGTCGGCATCAACCTGCTGCGCGAGGGCCTGGATCTGCCCGAGGTGTCGCTGGTGTCGATCCTCGACGCCGACAAGGAAGGCTTCCTGCGGTCGGCGCGCAGCCTGATCCAGACCATCGGCCGTGCCGCCCGCAATGTCTCGGGCGAGGTGCACATGTACGCCGACAAGATGACCGACTCGATGACCGAGGCCATCGACGAGACCGAACGTCGGCGCGCCAAGCAGATCGCCTACAACGAGGCCAACGGCATCGACCCGCAGCCGCTGCGCAAGAAGATCGCCGACATTCTCGACCAGGTCTATCGGGAAGCCGACGACTCCGAAAACGTCCAGATCGGCGGGTCGGGACGCAACGCGTCGCGCGGCCGGCGCGCCCAGGGCGAGCCGGGCCGCGCCGTCAGCGCCGGCATCATCGAGGGCCGCGACACCGCCAGCATGCCCCGCGCCGAGCTGGCAGACCTGATCAAAGACCTCACCGCGCAGATGATGGCCGCCGCCCGCGACCTGCAATTCGAACTCGCCGCCCGCTTCCGCGACGAGATCGCGGACCTCAAAAAGGAACTGCGCGGAATGGATGCCGCCGGTCTGAAGTGACCCGCGACCCCTCATACGGTGTAGTGGTGACGAATACGGCCAGCGACACCGGCAGCTGGCGGGAGCTGCTGGGCGGCTACCTGGGCACGTCTACCGTCCTGTCCGGTGGTTTGCTGCTCTACGCCACCACCGAGTTTCTGACCACCAGCCTGCTTCCGAGCACGGTCGCCGAAATCGGTGGCAGCCGGCTGTACGCGTGGGTGATCACCCTGTATCTGGTCGGGTCCGTCGTCGCGGCGGCCACGGTGAACACGCTGCGACTGCGCGTCGGCGCGCGCCCCTCGTTCCTCTGGGGCCTGGTCGTCTTCGGCATCGCGAGCATCGTGTGCGCGCTGGCGCCGACCATGGAGGTGCTGATAGCCGGCCGTGCCCTGCAGGAGGTGGCCGGCGGTCTGTTGGCCGGCTTGGGCTACTCGCTGATCAATACCGCCCTGCCACGTTCGCTGTGGACCCGCGGGTCGGCACTGGCGTCGGCAATGTGGGGCGTCGCGACCCTGGCCGGACCCGCGGCCGGCCTGTTCGCGCAATTCGGGTTGTGGCGGTGGGCATTCGGTGCGATGGCGATTCTGGCCGCACTGATGGCGATCTTGGTGCCGCGGGCACTGAGCAACGCCGACGGCGGCCCCGGCGACGCGACCGCGATCACCAAGGTGCCGGTGTTGTCGCTACTGCTGATGGGTGCCGCCGCATTGGCGGTCAGCGTTGCGGAGTTGCCGCGCAATGTCTTCGCGACGGTCGGGCTGCTGGTCGCCGGCGGGGTGCTGGTCGCAATATTCATCTTCGTCGACTGGCGGATGCGGGCAAAAGTATTGCCGCCCAGCATATTTGGACGCGGTCCGTTGAAATGGATCTATCTGACGATGGCGGTGCAGATGGCCGCCGTCATGGTCGACATCTACGTGCCGTTGTTCGGTCAGCGGTTGGCGCATCTGACGCCGGCCGCGGCCGGATTCTTGGGTGCTGCCCTGGCCATGGGCTGGACGATCTCCGAACTGTCCAGCGCCTCGCTCAGTACCCCTCGAGTCGTCGGCCGGGTGATTGCGATCGCTCCGCTGGTGATGGCGTCTGGTCTGGCGCTGGCCGCGGCGACCCAGCGTGCTGACGCGTCGACCGGGGTCGTCCTGGTCTGGGCGGTGGGCTTCCTGATCGCCGGAATCGGGATGGGGATGACCTGGCCGCATCTGTCGATGCGCGCAATGGCCACCGTCGACGACCCGTCCGAGGGCGGCGCGGCGGCCGCGGCGATCAATACCGTCCAACTGATCTCGGCGGCCTTCGGGGCCGGGCTGGCGGGCGTGGTGGTCAACAACACCGCGGGCGGGGATCTGGCGGCGGCCCGGTGCGTGTACGCCATCATCGCGGCGCTGGCGGGATCGGCCGTCGTCGCGTCCACACTGGCCAGCCGCCGCGATCGCCGCGCCCCGCCGGCGACCTAATCCGCGTCGTCCTCGGCGCTAAGAACGGCGATCACCCCGTTGATGGCGGCGAAAGTCTCCGCCGCCTTGCCCATTTGTGCGCCGGACAGCGTCATCGTCACCCGGACTTCACCGTCGTCGATGTCGTGCGCGTCGGCGTCGAGCTCGGTGAGTTGCCACTTGCGCTGCCCGCACATGCGCAAGACCTCGCGCAATACGCCTCGCCCGTTCTCATAGATGATGTGCAGCCGGGTGGTGCCGCGCAGCCGGGCTCCGAGCTGGCGCTCCACCGCGCTGAACGCCAACGCGCTGACGAAGTGCAGGACCACGACGGCAATCGCGAGCAGCATCAGGCCGGCGGCCGCCGCCATTCCGACCGCGGCGGACTCCCAGACCGCCGCCGCGGTGGTGAGGCCGTGCACCGCGCCGCGCCGCGTGATGATGATTCCGGCGCCCAAAACCCTATGCCGGACACGATTTGGGCTGCCACACGGGACGGATCGAGCACAACACTGCCGGCGGACAAGACGTTGTTGAAGCCGTACTTGCTGATCAACATCACCAACGCCGACGAGGTACCGACGATGGTCTGGGTCCGCAGCCCCGCGCTCTTGCCCTGGATGGTCCGTTCCAGGCCGATCAGGGCCGTCAAGCCGAAGGCGCCAAACAGCTCGACGAGATGTCGGGCATTCTGCACATCGCCGCCCAATAGATCGCCCACTAGCCCGTTCTGCACGTCCCTCGCCTGCCCGGGAGCCCCCGCCTTTATCTCGCTCGTCATCGTGTCGATTTGATGACTTGAGAGTAGTGGAATTGCCAACGCTCAACGATGTGGAAGCCGAGGTAGCCGGGGAACCGATACGCCGGAGTGCGGCCGAATGCGCCCGGCGACAACGCTTGTCCCACTTGATGTTCGGGGAACGACTTGTCGTAGTTGGTGATGGTCCACAGCGTTGTGCACCTGTTGATTTTGGCCGTTGTCAACCACACCGCGACGTGGCCGTCCCACAGCGAGCCGACCTTGGGCCCGTACACGCCGCGCTCGACGTCGATCAGCGACCGAAACGCCGCCGGCCGGGTCGCCAGCAGCGCCCGGATCGGGCCGGGCCGCCACGGCACGGTGTTGTCCGCCAGCAGGCAATCCCCGGGAGCCGCGTGCGAGCTGATCACGTCGGCCACCTGGCTGTAGTCCCAGCCCTCCTTGGCGTACGGCCAGCGCTGGACGAACAGGTAATCCGGCACCGCCGCAACCGCAAACAGCAGCACGACACCGACTATCGGCCACGGCCGCCGCGCCACGGTGATGACGCAGACGGCCAGCAGCACGGCCATCGCCGGCGTGGTCAGGATCAGATAGCGCGGAAAGTACATCGGCTCGCCGAACGCCGAATAGACCACGACGGCGGTGGTGGGCAGCACGATCCAGCCGATGCAGATGGTCAGCAGGCCGCGCATGTCGCCCGCCGGTGCCGGCGCGCCGAACCGCCGGGCAACGACCGCGGCCACCATGATCACCCCGCTGAGCACCGCGAACGGCACGCTGTGGTCGAAATACTGTCGCTGGGTGATGTCGAAGGCGTAGTGCCAGCTGACCGGGAAAAGCCAGTTGACCTGAAATGCCTGACCATGCGCGAACAGGATGAACGGCGTCATGACACCCAGCGCGACGGCCGTGCTGGCCGCCCACCAGATCACCGGGGATTTCCGGGATCCCTTGGGCGTCAGCTGCGTCAGCATCACCGCGTACACCAGGACCAGCAGGACCAGGTTGAGGCTGAGCAGGATCGACACCATCAGCCCCGCGGCGTAACCCACCCACAGCCGGGGCCGATTTCGTCGCACCGCGGTGACCAGCAGGACGGTCAGCCAGATCGCGGCGGCCACCGAGAAGGCATAAGAGCGGGCCTCGATACCCGCCCACGTAGTGCGCGGCAGGATCGCGAAGACGACGCCCGCGCATATCGCGGTGCCACGTCCCGGGGTGAATTGCCTGGTGAACACGACCACGCCGGCGGCAGCGACCCCGATCGCGAGGGCGCTGGGAATCCGCGACCAGAACTCGGTCGGCGGGAAAATCGCGAACCACCCGTGCATCACCAGGTAGTACAGGCCGTGTACCGCGTCGATGTGGCCCAGCAGCTTCCATAGTTCGGGAAGAGTCCGGCTCGCCGCGGCCGAGATCGTGGCTCCCTCGTCGAACCACAGCGAAGGCCGGCAGACCCAGGCGCCGCTGATGAAGGCGGCCAGGACGGCGACGGCCCACGGGTCGAGCAACCTGCCGCGCGCGCGGGCGGCCTCGGACTCGGCAATCACATCCTGGGAGCGCTGCTCGAGGGCGGACGTAGCCATGATGCCTGTCACTGTAAGACGCACCCGATCGACCTGGTCATCAGCTGTCCGGCCGGCCCGCCGGCGGCCCCCCCGACACGGCTCGATGGTCTCGCTGACTGTGTCCGTCGTTCCTGGAAAGCGCCGCCCCGCAAGGCCTTCCAACCGGGGCGAGGGCGAGTCATGGCCCCATTATCGGGAATTGGGGCCGTTGCCGCAGCGTGGCGAGGTAAATGGAGGCTTGCGCCAGACCACTTCGGTGTGGGTAATCTGACCCATCTAGATCGGACAACGCGCTACTGTCTTGGGTTGGCCTGGCAAACGACACTGGGAGGGTTAATGTCCGCTTATCGGACTGTGGTGGTCGGCACTGACGGCTCGGACTCATCGTTTCGCGCTGTCGAGCGGGCGGCCACCATCGCCGGGTCGGACGCCAAGCTGATCGTCGCGTCGGCCTATCTGCCCCAACATCAGGACGGCCGGGCCGCTGATGTCCTGAAGGATGAAAGCTACAAAGTGTCGGGCACCGCCCCGATATACGCGATCCTGCAGGACGCAAAGGAGCGGGCGCACAAGGCCGGCGCGAAGAACATCGAGGAGCGCCCGATCGTCGGTGCGCCCGTAGACGCCCTGGTCAGTCTGGCCGAAGACGTGAAGGCCGACCTGCTGGTCGTCGGCAACGTCGGCCTGAGCACGATCGCCGGCCGCTTGCTGGGTTCGGTGCCGGCCAACGTGTCACGCCGGGCCAAGGTCGACGTTTTGATCGTGCACACCACGTCCTGACGGACGGGTTTCGCTACTCCGCGGACCCTCTGGCCCACAAGGCTAGGGACCGCATCAACACATCGCGCTCCAGCGCCAGGTCGGAGATCTGTTTGCGCAGGTCGTTGATTTCGTCGCGGAGCGTTTCGCCGATCACGCCCTCGGCCGCCGCCGTCCGCCGATCGGTCAACATCGCCGGGCCACGCAGCCCGTCGTTCGGGCCCGCCGCGCGGGCCACCTGCGGAATCACCCCGGGAGAGGTGCCGTATCGGGCGGGCGTCCCGCGCTCGGGCGGCGGGGTCGCACCGCGTTGGGACGCCGCGCCGGCGCGGGTGGCCGCAAAACCACCGCCCGCCGCGCCGCCGCCGCCCGCTGCGGCGGCCATCAGGCTGCCCGGCAGCAACGCGCCGGCGCCGGGCCCGAACCCGTCGATCGCGGCTTCGGGCAGCCCGGCCAGGGCGGCCTCCGGCAACGCCCGGGCCGCGCTGGCGAGTACGGGTGCCGCCCCGGCCCACGCCGGCGGCACCGACAGCCCGCCAACCGGGAGAGACCGCCCCATGCCCGCCAGCACACCCGTGCCGCCCAGCGGTGCCGCGGCCGGCGTGGTGTCGCTGATCAGGCCCGCCGCCGCACCCACCGCGCCCAGCGCCGGCGCCGCGGCACCCAGGATGGTGGGCGGCAGCACCGCGTTGATCGGGCCGGTGAACAACGGGCCGAGGATGAACAGCACCCCACTGGCGACGTAGGTGCCGCTGGCGGTGACGTTGAAGATGTCCGACAGGGTCGGATCGCCTGGTGCGCCCGCGAGCGTGTCCAGCACCTCGGGCACCGTCTGCATCACCTGCGTCAGGGCTTTGGGGCTGGCGGCGGCCGAGGTGCTGGCCTTGCCGACGGCGGCGTCCTGGGCGCTGGCCCCGGCCGGGTCGGTGGTCTGCGGCGGATCGCTGAACGGTGTCAACCTCGACGCGGCCGCGGACCCGCTCGCGTAGGTGTGCATGGTCGTCGCGTCTTGCGCCCACATCTCGCTGTACTGGGTCTCGGTGGCCGAGATCGCCGGGGTGTTCTGACCGAAGAGGTTCGAAGCGACCAACGCCAGTAGCAGCGCGCGGTTCTCGGCGATCACGGGCGGCGGCACCGTCGCCGCAAAGGCCGTCTCGTACGCCATCGCCGCCGCGCGGGCCTGTCGGGCGGCCAGCTTGACCTGCTCGGCGGTGGTACTCAGCCACGACGCGAATTGATTGGCCGCGGCCCGCATCGACATCGACGCCGGACCCAACCACGCTTCGCGCGTCAGCCCGGACACCACCGATCGGTAGCCGGTAGCCGCCGAGTTCAGTTCCGCGCCCAGCCCGTCCCAGGCCGCCGCGGCCGCCCACATCGGCACGGACCCCGCGCCCGCGCACATGCGGCCGGAGTTGACCTCCGGCGGTAGCGCTGCATAATCCATTTCCGTTCGCCAATCATTGAATTGGTCACGACGGCCTGTGCGGCTGGCGTGGGGTTGGGCATTGGGAAACGAGTGGTGATCGGCTCGCATGCTACCGAGCACGATGTGCTGCGGAGGGTGTTTCGGCGCAGCTCACACGGCTTTTTTCGGGCGTTGTGAACGCCGGCGCCGCGCACTGCGAATCACGTTCTGCGGCAAGGCAATCCAAGCGGGACGATTACCAGCCTCGCTGGCGCCATTCGCTGAGGTGGGGGCGTTCGGTGCCCAGCACCGTGTCGTCGCCGTGGCCGGGATAGATCACGGTGGAATCCGCGTACACGTCGAACACCCGGCTGGTGACGTCGTCGAGCAGCTGGGCGAAGTCGCCCTTCTGCCACGTCTTGCCCACCCCGCCGGGGAAGAGGCAGTCGCCGGTGAACAACTGCGTGACGCCGCCGGTCGCGGGCCCGTCGAGGGCCAGTGCGACCGATCCGGGGGTGTGCCCGCGCAGGTGGATGACGTCGAACGTCAGCTCGCCGATCTGCACGGTGTCACCGTTGGCCAGCAAGCGATCCGGTTTGACGGGCAGCGGTTCGGCGTCGATCTCGTGGGAGGCGGTCGGCGCACCGGTGGCGGCGGCGACGGCCTCCAGCGCCTGCCAGTGGTCGAAGTGCTGATGGCTGGTGACGATCAGCGACAGCTTCGGGGCGTATCGTCGCACCAGGTCGATCAGAGCGTCCGCGTCGTTGGCGGCGTCGATCAGAAGCGTTTCCCCGGTCGCGGAACATGTCACCAAGTAAGCGTTGTTGTCCATAGGGCCGACCGACGCCTTGATGATTGTGGCCCCGGGCAGGGTGCGACGGGCTGCGTTGCCAGGGTCGACGTGTCCGGTGTAGGTGTCGTCCACCATGGTCATGCGCGCCACTCCTCAATTCCGGCGTGCGCCGGAATCATCGTCGCCGGCGCGAGTCATAGCGGCCACGTTACTGCTCCCCGGGCCGGTGTGGGTGTCTTGTCGGTGGGGGCACCTAGCATGGAATGCGCCGTGCGCAGTAATCGCCGCTAGGCGAGCAAAAGTTGCCAGATAGTTGTAGAGAGGGGCCAGCGTTGGCTGACCGCCTGATCGTCAAGGGTGCCCGTGAGCACAACCTGCGCGGCGTCGACCTCGACCTGCCGCGCGACTCGTTGATCGTCTTCACCGGGTTGTCCGGATCGGGCAAGTCATCGCTGGCTTTCGACACCATCTTCGCCGAGGGCCAGCGCCGCTACGTGGAGTCCCTGTCGGCTTACGCGCGCCAATTCCTGGGGCAGATGGACAAGCCGGACGTCGACTTCATCGAGGGTCTGTCGCCGGCGGTGTCCATCGACCAGAAGTCGACGAACCGCAACCCCCGGTCGACCGTCGGCACGATCACCGAGGTGTACGACTACCTGCGGCTGCTGTATGCGCGCGCCGGGACGCCGCACTGCCCGGTCTGTGGCGAGAAGATCGCCCGTCAGACCCCGCAGCAAATCGTCGATCAGGTGCTGGCGATGGAGGAGGGCATTCGGTTCCTGGTCCTCGCGCCGGTCGTGCGCACCCGTAAGGGTGAGTTCGCCGACCTGTTCGACAAGCTCAACGCGCAGGGCTACAGCCGGGTGCGGGTCGACGGGGTGGTGCACCCGCTGTCCGACCCGCCGAAGCTGAAGAAGCAGGAGAAGCACGACATCGAGGTGGTGGTGGACCGCCTCACCGTCAAGACCGCAGCCAAGCAGCGGCTCACCGACTCGGTGGAAACCGCGCTGAACCTGGCCGACGGCATAGTGGTGCTGGAATTTGCCGACGACCGCGACGAACACGACCACCCGCGCGAGCAGCGCTTCTCGGAGAAGCTGGCCTGCCCCAACGGGCACCCGCTGGCCGTCGACGATCTCGAGCCGCGCTCGTTCTCGTTCAACTCGCCCTACGGCGCCTGCCCGGAATGTGTGGGCCTGGGAATCCGCAAGGAGGTGGACCCGGATCTGGTGGTTCCCGATCCGGAGCGCACCCTGGCCGAGGGCGCGGTGGCGCCGTGGTCGGCGGGCCACACCGCGGAGTACTTCACCCGGATGATGGCCGGCCTCGGCGAGGAGCTGGGCTTCGATGTCGACACGCCGTGGCGCAAACTTCCCGCCAAGGCCCGCAAGGCGATTCTCGAAGGCTCCGACCATCAGGTGCATGTGCGGTACCGCAACCGGTACGGCCGAACCCGTTCGTACTACGCCGATTTCGAAGGCGTGCTGGCGTTCCTGCAGCGCAAGATGGAACAGACCGAGTCCGAGCAGATGAAGGAACGCTACGAGGGCTTTATGCGTGACATTCCCTGCCCGGTGTGCGAGGGGACGCGGCTTAAGCCAGAGATCCTCGCGGTGTCGCTGGCGGCGGGGGACCGGGGCGCGAAGTCCATCGCCGAGGTCTGCGAGCTGTCCATCTCCGACTGTGCCGACTTCCTCAACGCGCTCACCCTCGGCGCGCGCGAGCAGGCGATCGCGGGGCAGGTGCTCAAGGAAATCCAGTCGCGGCTGGGCTTCCTGCTCGACGTCGGGCTGGAATACCTGTCGCTGTCCCGGGCAGCCGCGACGCTGTCCGGCGGTGAGGCACAACGGATTCGGCTGGCCACCCAGATCGGCTCTGGGCTTGTCGGCGTGCTGTATGTGCTCGACGAGCCGTCGATCGGGCTGCACCAGCGCGACAACCGTCGCCTCATCGAAACCCTCACGCGGCTAAGGGCTTTGGGAAATACTCTGATCGTCGTCGAACACGACGAGGACACCATCGCGCACGCCGACTGGATCGTCGACATCGGACCGGGCGCAGGCGAGCACGGCGGTCAAATCGTGCACAGCGGCACCTATCAGGAGCTGCTGGCCAACAAGGAGTCGATCACCGGCGCTTACCTGTCGGGCCGGGAAAGCATTGCCACGCCCACACATCGGCGCGTCGTCGACCGCAAGCGTCAGCTCACCGTCGTCGGGGCCCGCGAGCACAACCTGCGCGACATCGACGTGTCGTTCCCGCTGGGCGTGCTGACGTCGGTGACCGGTGTTTCGGGCTCGGGCAAGTCGACGCTGGTCAACGACATTCTGGCCGCGGTGCTGGCCAACCGGCTCAACGGCGCCAGGCAGGTGCCAGGCCGGCACACCCGGGTCAACGGGATCGACCAGCTGGACAAGCTGGTGCGGGTGGACCAGTCGCCGATCGGGCGCACACCGCGCTCCAACCCGGCCACCTACACCGGGGTGTTCGACAAGATCCGCACCTTGTTCGCCGCCACCACCGAGGCGAAAGTCCGTGGCTACCAACCGGGTCGGTTCTCGTTCAATGTCAAGGGCGGTCGCTGCGAGGCGTGCACCGGCGACGGAACCATCAAGATCGAGATGAACTTCCTGCCCGACGTGTATGTGCCGTGCGAGGTGTGTCAGGGCGCGCGCTACAACCGCGAAACCCTCGAGGTGCATTACAAGGGCAAGACCATTTCCGAGGTGCTGGACATGTCGATCGAGGAGGCGTGCGAGTTCTTCGAACCGATCAGCGGCATTCACCGCTACCTGCGCACGCTGGTCGACGTCGGCCTCGGCTACGTGCGGCTGGGGCAGTCCGCGCCGACCCTGTCCGGGGGTGAGGCGCAGCGGGTCAAGCTGGCGTCCGAACTGCAGAAGCGTTCGACCGGACGCACGGTCTACATCCTCGACGAGCCCACCACCGGGCTGCATTTCGACGATATCCGCAAGCTGCTGAGCGTGATCAACGGCCTTGTGGACAAAGGCAATACGGTCATCGTGATCGAGCACAACCTGGACGTCATCAAGACGGCGGACTGGATCGTCGACATGGGTCCCGAGGGTGGGGCCGAAGGCGGAACCGTGGTCGCCCAAGGCACTCCGGAGGACGTCGCCGCGGTGCCCGAAAGCTACACCGGAAAGTTCCTTGCCGAGGTGGTCGGGCGCAGCCCCGCACCGGCGGCCAAGTCACGGACCAGCCGGCGGCGTAAAGTCAGCGCCTGACCGCTACCTCCGACGACGCGCCAGAAACTGGGTCCGAGAACAGGTTTCGGAACACGTCACAACGCCCGTACCTCCCGGGTGCGGAGCGACGCGGACTGGCGACGGCAATCCTCGCGCTTCGGACTACGTAACCGCTTCGCTTCGCAGCCGCACCAAGCGCGTGGTGCTGGTCTCGTCGAGCTCGACGAGATCGGACCGCGACCTCAGGAAATCGCTGAATGACCGGAATCCCAAGGACTTCTCGCTGAACGACGGATCCATTCGTTTCATTTGGGCTTTGACGGCCGAGTTGTGCAGCCACTCGGCGTCGTCCTTCTCCTGACCGATGCGCAGCGCGCGCTCGAGCAACCCGGTGGCGGCGTCCTGGGAGTCGGCCGGTGCGTCGTCGGATTCGGGCGTGCTCGGGCTGCGGCCGCGCTTCTTGGAATCGGTGGATTGCACTGCGGCAGCCGGAATACCGGGCAGCGCATCGTAGGTGACGAACTCGTCGCAGGCTGCGGCCAAGGACCGGCTGCTGGCACCGGCGACACCAATACCCACGACGTAGCGACCGAGCCGCTTGCACCGCTGAGCCAACGCGATGTAGTCGGAATCGCCGGCCACGATCACCACATGTGTCAGATCGGGCAACCGGAACATGTCCTCCACCGCGTCGACGGCCAACCGGATATCGGCGCCGTTCTTGCCATACGCGGCAGCCGGAAACAGTTGAACGAGATCGACTGCGCGACCGACTAGCTGGCCGTGGTAGGAGGCGTTGACGTCGGCGGACCAGTCTGCGTAGGCGCGGGTGAGGACCAGCGTGCCGAACGACGACGCGAAATCGATGATGGCGCCGACATCGACGGTCGCCGACTGCAGCCGGTCCTTCTCGAGGCCCTTGGTCTTGTCTTTCTGAAACGAGCTGCGCCCGTGTACTTGGTCATAGCGGGAGATCACGATGTTGTCGAAGTCGAGGTATACCGCGACGCGGGTGGCGCCGGATTCGGTCATCTTGCGTTCACCCCCTGCACTACCGGGTCCAACGTTTCGGGAGGAGCCATCCGGTTATGGTGCGCCACTGAATCCAACCCATCAAGTCCGTGCTTTTTGTTCCCCGGGGCAGACCTCGACTGTCGTCGGTGCCGCCACGCTTAGGCGGGGATCCGGGTTGCCATCTGGTTGGCGATCTGCCTGGCTTGGTTGATGATTCCGGGTGCGCAGGCGTTCACGTCGATGACCACATTGGAGACCGCGTGAATGACGTGCTGGCACACCACCGGGCTGTTGGCCAATGTGTGCTGCAGGGCGATGTCGGGCGGGTTGCCGCTGATCTCCCGGAATGTCCACGTGGATGTGGCCCCCTTGTTGACCTGAGTCACGGTTCTTCCGGCGCACGTTCGCCATTGCTCGGCCTGGGCCGTCACAAACGCCCGGGCCTGGTCCGCGGACGCGAAGATCACCGCGCCCTGGACCACGACGTAGCCGGGCTTGCTCTGCGGCTTCTCCATCAGCTCGGCGAGCATCGCGGTGTAACCGCTGTTCTTGTACGTCGGGCCTTGGAATCCGATCAACGCTCCAAGGCACCCGTCGTCCGACAACGTGTTGCCGGGCGCGGGTTCGCTCATCTCGGCGGTGGTGCGGTCGACGACGATGCCGGTGGTGCTGAGCAGGGTGTTGACCAGATCCACCGGTGCCAGCAACGAATTCAGTTGCGCCGGAGTAACTATCGGCGCGGCAGCGGCGGGGAGGAGTAGAGGCCGCGACGGTGCTGGTGACGGCAGTGTCGGGTTGGGACGCGCTGGGTTTGCGCGCGGCCGCCCAGATCCCGGTGCCCGCGACTGCCGCGACGACGATCGCGATAGCTCCGATGATCAGCCCCAGTCGGCGCCGGGGCGGTGGGGTCGGCGCCCACGGTGGCGGGCCGGTGACCCAGGCCGGTGCGACGGGTGCCGGCTGGGTCCAGGGCTGCGGTGGCGGTGGAGCGAAGTGCTGGCTGTGCTGGATCAGGTCGGTCGCCCGGTCTTGGTCGGGCGCGCTGAGCGCGTGCAGGGCGGCCTGCGCCAGATCGCCGGCGGTGACGTAGCGGTCGTAGGGGTTTTTGGCCATGCCGCGGGCGATGACCTCGTCGAACGCGACCGGAATGGCGGGATTTCGCCGACTGGGCCGCGGGATCGGCTCCATCATGTGTGCGGCCATCAGGCTGCTGAGGCTATCGGTCTGGAAAGGTGTTGCGCCCGTGAGGCATTCGTATAGCAGACAGGCGAGGGCGTAGATGTCGACGCGGTAGGTGAGGTCCTCCTTGCCGAATCGCTCCGGCGCCATGTAGCTCCAACTACCCACGGCGGCACCCGTTTTGGTCACCCGCTGGTCGGTGGCAGCAGCGGCGATGCCGAAGTCGACCAGGTAGGCGAAGTCGCCCTCGGTGAGCAGGATGTTCTCGGGCTTGATGTCGCGATGGATCACCCCGGCGCGGTGGGCGGCGTCCAGGGCGGACGCGACCTGCTCGACGATGGCGACCGCGCGCGGTGCCGGCAGCGGCCCGGTGCGGCTGAGCACCGACCCGACGTCCTGGCCTTCGATGAACCGCATATCGATGTAGAGCTGGCCGTCGATCTCACCGTAATCGTGGATGGGCACGATGTGTGGTTCGGCCAGCCGGCCCGCGGTCTGGGCTTCGCGTTGCATGCGGCGGCGAAAGACGTCGTCGGAACCGACTTGTTCGGATACCAGCTTGAGCGCCACCACGCGGTCCTTGACGGAGTCGTAGGCCTCGTACACCTCGCCCATTCCGCCGCGGCCCAGCAGGCGGCGCAGCTGGTAGTGCCCGAATCGACTCCCGACCCGCGTTTCACTCATCAATATCCCCCGGCGTCAAGTCGTTCGCCCTAGCCCTGGTTCCCGCGCATCGACTCGCGGATCTGCGCCAGCCGTTCGGCCGCGGCGCGCTGGCGCTCGTCGTATTGCTCGTCGACGGAGCGGCCCTCCGGGGATTGGGCGTCGAGTTCCGCGTCGCCCAGTGACGTCGCGTAGCGGGTTTCGATTTTCTCACGCACCGCGTCGAAGGTCGGGACACCCGCGTTGTCGTACCCGGGGTCGGGTGCACTGGTGACGGGGTTTGCTGGTTCGTCGGGCATGGATGCCACGCTACTGCCGCGTGGCTGCGTCCCGTCGCTCCCCGTCGAGATAGCGCACCATTTGCTCCCAATAGAGCAGGGTGAGCGACATCTGCAGCACGATGGCAATCGCCGCGGGCAGCAGAAGATGGCGGCGCGCGGCCACGATGGCGACCAACGCCGTCGCCGAGGTGAGCCCGCTGACCACGGCGGCCCGGTCGTGGGGGCGACGGCTGATCCACAGCTCCTCGCCCAGCATCGCCCGGGTCGACCAGGCGCGCAGTTGCGTGGGCTTGCCGAAGACGAACGGATTGACCGCCAGCCACACCGCGAGCCAGACCGCGTGGCCGCGGCGCCGCGTCCACACCGGCACCAGGATCAGCGGCGTGCTGGCCTAGCGGGTCCACGCGCTCCACGGGTTGCAGTGCCGGGCGAAGAGTGCCCGACGCAGCCGCGCGATGGACGGCATCGGCGGTTACCTCGGCGCGTTGTTGGAATGCTGTGCCGGGACCACCACCGTCGCGGACGACGACGGCGCGTCGGCGGGCGATTCGTCGGGCAACGGCGCCCGTGGCACACCGGGCGTGCCCAGCTGGCCGGCCAGCCACGGAAGCGCGGCCGCGAACACCCGGTCGGCGAAGGGCCAGTCGTGCTTACCCGGCTGGGCCAGCACCGCGCAGTCGATGCCGTTGGAGCGACCGAGCGCGCACAGCGAATACGCGGCCGCGGTCTGGTTGCTCGGGTTGGCCGCGGCGTCGCGGCCCGCTAGCCGCATCGCGGCGGTGTCTGCGATCGAGATGTTCCGGTGCGCCGCGGGCGGGCCGTCCGACGAGATCGCGAACCAGCCGGCGACATCGCGGTACCGGCCGTGCCGGTTGATCACGGTGCTGGGGTCGAATGACGCCCACGCGTCAGCGTTTCCGCCGAACAGCCGACTGATGGTCTGTGCCTTGTTGCCGGCGTTGGGAAAGAAGTCTCCGGCGACGTCGACGAACGCGCTGAACATGTCCGGGTGCATGACGGTCAGGTCCACCGCGCAGGTTCCGCCCATGGACCAGCCCGTCACACCCCAGTGGGCGCGGTCTCCGCTGACGCCGAAACTCGAAATCATGTAGGGGACAACATCTTTGGTGAGGTGGTCGGCGGCGTTGCCGCGAACACCGTTGACGCATTCGGTGTCGTTGTTGAAAGCTCCGCCGGAATCCACGAACACCAGCACCGGGGCCTCGCCGTGGTGCGCCGAGGCGAAGTCGTCGATCGTCTTGATCGCGTTACCCGCGCGCGTCCAGTCCGCGGGCGTGTTGAACTGCCCGCCGATCATCATGATCGTCGGCAGGGCCGGCGGCGGGCTGGTGTCGAACCACTCCGGCGGCAGGTACACCAGCTCACCGCGGTGCTTGAAGTGCGACGCGGACGACGGGATCACCACCGGCACCACGCTGCCGTGCGCCGGCCGACTTCCCTTGGCCGCCATCGCCGTCACGGTCGCACGATCGGTCTGGTCGGGCAGCGGGCCGGAGGTGAACTGGCCCCAGGCCGACTCCACGGTGGGGAAGTACCCGACCCACAGATTGAGCATCAACGTGGCGCACAACAGGCACAGCGGCACCGACACCAGCGCGGCACTGCGCTGCCAGCCGCGCGCGCCGCGCCAGCCCAGCAACAGCACCACCGCGGCAGCGGCGGTCAGCGCGGTCCACAGCCACAGCGCGGCAGGCGCGGGCTCGTCGGACAGACCCTGATCGACCACATACCAATGTGTTCCGTACGCCGCGGCCGTACCGATCGCAGCGGCAACCGGCAGGCACGCCATCCGCCAGCGCCGTGGTCGCCAGCCGACGGCCAGCGACAGCACGATCGCCGTGATGACCTGGACCGTGATCGGTACCCAGCCATGCATCAGCGAGGTATGACTGCTTGCCAACAACTCCCCGGTGGCCTCGGGCGCCGGCGGTGTCACGCGGTCCATTGTGATCGATTGTTAACCATCCCGGAACATATTTACCCCGATGTTCCCTGTGGACTCGCTGAGACCCGGTCTCTCGGCTAATGCGGTTTGGCCAGCGGAAATGGCAGCGTCTCGCGGATGCTGCGGCCAGCTATGAGCATCACGAGCCGATCGATCCCCATCCCGAGCCCGCCGGTCGGCGGCATCGCGTATTCCATGGCCTGCAGGAAGTCTTCGTCGAGTTCCATCGCCTCCGGATCGCCGCCGGCGGCCAGCAGCGACTGTGCCAGCAGTCGGCGCCGTTGTTCCACCGGATCGGTGAGCTCGCTGTAGGCGGTGCCCAGCTCGACACCCCACGCCACCAAGTCCCACCGCTCGGCGACGCCGGGTTGACTGCGGTGCGGACGGGTCAGCGGGGACACGGACGTCGGGAAGTCGATATAAAACGTGGGCTCCTCGGTCCGGTCCTCGACGAGGTGCTCGTAGAGCTCCAGCACGATCGCGCCGGCGTCCCAATGGTCGCGGTAGGGGATGCGGGCGCGGTCGGACAGCTTGCGCAGCGCGCTCAGCGACGTGTTTGGGTTGATGCGTTCGCCGAGTGCGTCGGAGACCGCGTCGTGCACGGTCTTCACCGGCCACACCCCGGAGATGTCGACCGGTTCCAGGCGGGCGTCACCATTCGAGCCGGAATCGGGGTGTGGTCGCAACACCGTTTGCGTGCCGTTGGCCGCCTCGGCGGCGTTCTGGATCAGTTCGCGGCAGCCGTCGATCCACACCCGATAGTCGGCGTGCGCCTGGTAGGCCTCCAGCAGGGTGAACTCCGGGTTGTGGCTGAAGTCGACACCTTCGTTGCGGAACGCCCGGCCCAGCTCGAACACCCGCTCCACGCCGCCGACACACAACCGCTTCAGGTAGAGCTCGGGCGCGATGCGCAGGAACAGGTCCATGTCGTAGGTGTTGATGTGGGTGACGAACGGGCGGGCGGCGGCCCCACCGTGGATCGGCTGCAGGATCGGAGTTTCCACCTCGATGAAACCCTTGGCGAACAACGTTTCCCGGACCGAGCGCAGCACGCTGCTGCGTGCCACCACCAGATTGCGTGACTCGGCATTGACCGCCAGGTCGACATAGCGGGTGCGTACTCGCGCTTCCGGGTCGGTCAGACCTTTCCACTTATTGGGCAACGGCCGCAAGCACTTTCCGACCATCCGCCAATCGCTCACGATCAGCGAGCGGGTTCCGCGCTTGCTGAATCCCATGTGCCCGGTCATCTCGACCAGATCACCGAGATCGATGGCCGCGGTGAAATCGGCGGTCCGGCCCGCCTCCAGTCGCGAATTATCCAGCAGCACTTGCATTTCGCCCGACCAGTCGCGCAGCTCGGCGAATAGCACGCCGCCGAAGTCGCGGATCCGCAGGATCCGGCCCGCTACCGAGACCGTGTCCTGGTCGTCGCTGTCGAGAGCTTGGGCGACCGTGTGGCTGGGCGGGGACCCCACCGGGTAGGCGTCAATTCCGTTGTGCTGCAACGCTCTCAGCTTGGCCAGCCGAACCCGCACCTGCTCGGGCAGCCGCCGCCGGTACTCCTCGGAGTCGACTTCGTCGCCGCGTTTGAGGCCGCTGACGTCCGGAGCCGAACCGTCTTCGTGCAGCAACCCGGATTCGGCCAGCCTGGCCGGCACGGCGGAGTGATGCCCGGTGTGCACCTTGTCGCGCCGGCTGAACGGCAATACCAGGAAGCCTTCGGCCATCGCCGAGGCGACGCCGACTCGCGGGATCAGCCGGGCGTCCTCGTAGCAGGCGTAGCGCGGCACCCATTCGGGTTGGTATTTCATGTTGGAGCGGTACAGCGTCTCCAGCTGCCACCACCGGGAGAAGAACAGGAGCAGCCCCCGCCACAGCCGCGCGATCGGGCCGGCGCCGAGTTGGGCGCCCTGCTCGAACGCCGACCGGAACATCGCAAAGTTCAGCGAAACGCGGTTGATACCGAGGCTTTCCGCGTTCAGGGCAAGTTCGCTGACCATGAATTCGTTGGTGCCGTTGGGGGATTGGGGAGAGCGGCGCATTAAATCCAGCGAAACACCGGTGCTTCCCCACGGCACCAGCGACAGCATCGCGACCACCTGCTCGTCGCGATCCAGCGCCTCGACCAGCAGACACTCCCCGTCGGCGGGATCGCCGAGGCGCCCCAGCGCCATCGAAAAACCGCGCTCGGACTGGGTATCGCGCCAGGCGTTGGCGCGTGAAATCGTCTCGGCCATCTCGTCGGCAGCGATGTCGCGGTGCCGACGGATCCGGACCGTCAGCCCGGCACGTCGCGCCCGCGTCACAGCCTGGCGCACCCCGCGCATGTCCGGGCCGGACAGCCGGAAATCGGAGGTTCGCAGTATGGCCTCGTCGCCAAGCTCGAGAGCGTTGAGGCCGCGCTCGCGATAAGACTGGGCTCCCAGCGAGCTGGCACCCATCACACCGGGCGCCCAGCCGTAGGTCTTGCACAACGCCAGCCACGCCTCGACGGCCTGCGACCACGCCCGGGGATCGCCGACCGGGTCGCCGCTGGCCAGGCAGACGCCCACCTCGACCCGATAGGTGATCGCGGCGCGGCCGGTGTGCGCGAAGACCACCGATTTGTCGCGGCGGGTGGCGAAGTAGCCCAGGGAGTCGTTCTTGCCGTACAGCTCGAGCAACCCGCGGATCGCGGACTCGTCCTCACCGGTCAGCGCGTTGTCCGCGCGCTGGGATTGGAACAGCACGATCGCCGCGGCGATCAGGGCGAGCGCGCCGAACAATCCGAAGATCGCGTTGAGCAGAACGTGCGGTTTGCCGGTGAACAGGTCGGGGTCGGCCAGGGCGAATCCCACCACCCGGTTGGCCACGTACCCCAGCCGATCCTGGCGGGCCAGCGATCCGGGGAACAGCTCGACCAGGCCCCACGACAACAGGATTCCGATCACGTCGCCGACGACGAGGACGGCGGCCGCCTTGAGCAACGCGGCCCGGCGGACCTTGGCCCAAAACTCCCGATAGCTGAGCACCAGCAGGACGATCACGACGATGTGCATCGCGAACCCGAGGTTTTCGCCGAACGTCTCGGCCGCGGTGTTGTCGCCGGCAGCGATGTCGGCGGCGTTCCAGAATGCGGCCAGAACCATTTGGCCGAGCAGCACCCACCAGGCGATGCGTTTGCGGGCGGTCAGGGCCGCCGCCAGCAGCGCCAGCACGAAGGACCACGCGATGCTGGTGTCCGGGAAGTTGAACAGATAGTCGTTGATGAACTCCCGCGGCCCCTTGATCAACCAGCGGATCAGGGGTGACACGCTGCCGATCAAAGACAGGGTGGCGATGACGCCAACGGTCCAGCCGGCCGCCGCCGGTACCCACCGATACCGGGAACTCGACCGGCTGCTCGAACGAGGCCCCGAAGCAGCAGAAGCGAGAGTCACAGACCGCGAGGATAAGGCTTTAACCCGTCCAATGCCTCGCGAAGCGCCCATAGTCGGCGAGACTGATTGTCCGTCCAGCCGAGGCGATATCGGCTCGGCCGCGGCGTTCGGCCCCGGCGTCCCCAGGCAGCTGAAATGCGAGAGGATGCCTGGTGACTGCTAGACTTGGCTCCGCGACCATCCCGGCTACGGCCTGGGACAGTTAAGTGGAGTCCCGCTCCCACCGCTAGCCGCGAAATATTTCAAGGCGCAGCGGTCCGGTCACGGCACCGCGAGGTGCCTGTTTCGCGCTTGGCGCGGACGGCCTGAATGTGTTTCAGGCCGCGATCGGTCGGCATTGGGCCCTGCTTTTGCAGGGCTTTTTTGCTGATGGTGTGGCGTTTCATCGCTGAATCCCATGGGCCCGAGTCACCGGTCGTGGTGAGACGACGACAGAAGCCCAACAAGGGAGGCCCCATCAGCACTGAGACCCGCGTCAACGAGCGCATCCGTGTACCTGAAGTCCGACTGATCGGTCCAGGGGGAGAGCAGGTAGGCATCGTGCGCATCGAAGACGCATTGCGCGTCGCCGCGGACGCCGATCTCGACCTCGTCGAAGTTGCCCCGAACGCCAGACCTCCGGTCTGCAAGATCATGGACTACGGCAAGTTCAAGTACGAGGCGGCGCAGAAGGCGCGCGAATCCCGCCGAAACCAGCAGCAGACCGTGGTCAAAGAACAAAAGCTGCGACCCAAGATCGACGATCACGATTACGAGACCAAGAAGGGCCACGTAATCCGCTTCCTGGAGGCGGGATCGAAGGTAAAGGTCACCATCATGTTCCGCGGACGCGAGCAGTCGCGGCCCGAGCTGGGCTACCGATTGCTCCAGCGTCTGGGCGCCGACGTCGCCGAATACGGATTCGTCGAAACGTCGGCCAAGCAGGACGGCCGCAACATGACGATGGTGCTGGCACCGCACCGCGGCGCGAAGACACGCGCTAGGGCGCGGCACCCCGAAGCGCCGGGGGTCGAGCCGGCGCACGACGACGCCCACGAAGCGGACGAAACCGGCGACACCGCAGCTTCACCGAACTGACCTGACAGCGAAACAGCGAAAACCGCTAGAACTAGAGGAAACATGCCCAAGGCCAAGTCCCACAGCGGGGCGAGCAAGCGGTTCCGGCGTACCGGAACCGGAAAGATCGTCCGCCAGAAAGCCAATCGTCGACACCTGCTCGAGCACAAGCCGAGCAAGCGCACCCGGCGGCTCGACGGCCGCACCGAGGTTGCCGCCAACGACACCAAGCGTGTTAACGCGATGCTGAACGGCTGACCTTCGACAAACCGAGCGCCGGCCACGGCAGACAACGACCCGGCACCGGCTCACTCCTTTTACGGACCATTTACTGCCTGAACGAAAGTAGGAATATCCATGGCACGCGTGAAGCGGGCGGTCAACGCCCACAAGAAGAGGCGCAGCGTCTTGACGGCCTCGAAGGGCTATCGCGGCCAGCGGTCTCGGCTCTACCGCAAAGCTAAAGAGCAGCAGCTGCATTCGTTGCAGTACGCCTACCGGGACCGCCGTGCGCGCAAGGGCGAGTTCCGCAAGTTGTGGATCTCGCGGATCAACGCGGCGGCCCGCGCCAACGACATCACCTACAACCGGCTGATCCAGGGCCTGAAGGCCGCCGGTGTGGAGGTCGACCGCAAGAACCTTGCCGACATTGCGATCACCGATCCGGCAGCGTTCACCGCGCTGGTCGATGTCGCCCGGGCGGCACTGCCCAAGGACGTCAACGCGCCCTCCGGAGAAGCTGCTTAACCCCGGTGCTGACCGAGCGCTCGGCCCGGGTGGCCGCGGCGGTCAAGTTGCATCGCCATGTCGTGCGACGGCGGTCCAACCAGTTCCTGGCCGAGGGCCAGAACCTGGTGGAGGCCGCCTCGGCGCGCGGATTGGTCCGCGAGGTATTCGCCACCGAACTCGCGGCGCAGCGGCACGCGCCCCTGCTGGCCGGCCAGCAGGGTCCGGTCCACGTCGTCACCGACCGTGCGGCAAAAGCCTTGTCCGACACCGTTACTCCAGCGGGGCTGGTGGCCGTGTGCGACATGCCTGCGACCGGACTGAGCCAGGCGCTGGCCGGGTCGCCACGGCTGGTCGCGGTGGCCGTCGAGATCAGCGAGCCGGGCAACGCGGGCACGCTGATCCGGCTCGCCGACGCGATGGGCGCCGCAGCGGTGATTCTCGCCGGGCACAGCGTCGACCCGTACAACGGCAAGTGCCTGCGCGCGTCGGCCGGCAGCATCTTCTCGCTTCCGGTCATCGCCGAACCTGACATCGACGCGGTGCTGGGCGCGCTGCGTGCCGCCGGGCTGCAGGCGCTGGCCACCACCGTCGATGGCGGCACCCGCCTGGACGAGGCCGACGCGCTGTTGAGCAACCCGACCGCGTGGCTGTTCGGTCCGGAATCGCATGGTCTGCCCGAAGAGATCACCGACCAGGCCGACCATCGCGTGCGCATCCCGATGTCGGGCGGCGCGGAGAGCCTGAATGTTGCTGCCGCCGCAGCGATCTGCCTGTACCAGAGCGCGCAGGCGCTCGGTGTGCTGCAGCGTTTCTAGGCTGCTCTTTTACGGCCCCCGGCGGGTCGCAGCCCGGCCAGCGAGAGCGTGGTGTGCACTAGCGATCCGGCCCGCTCGATCAACGATTTGTGCGGGGGAAAGTAGTGCATCGGCAGCCCGCGGCGATCGCGCGGCGGCGCCATGAACTCGGGCGCCTCGACCAGCGGCGCGTCGATCGGGACCCGGCCCTCGGCGCGCCGGTAGGCGGCCAGCGCCCGCGGGTGCAGGCGAATTTCGTCGGGCACCGCCAGGAACGCCAGCGCGATCAACTTGCCGAAAACCCGCAGCAAGATCTCGTCGCCCGGCGTCCAGCGCATGCCCGCCTTTTCCCGCACCGCGGGCTCGAAGAGGCCGGCCGCAATCCAGCGTTGACCGGCCACCAGCGGCTTGAAGATCTGGTCCCAGATGGGCGTGGGCATCAGGACGAACTTCGGCTTCGGGATGCGAATCCTGAAGATGTCCAGCGTCGCCTGGTTGATCTCCAGCTCGTCGCGGCAGACCCGGTCCCAGTACTCCTGGAACTCCTCCCAGGATTTGGGCACCGGCCGCATGCTCATGCCGTACATCCGGTACCACTGCACATGTTCGTCGAACAGCTGGCGTTTTTCGGCTTCGGTCAGACCACCGCAGAAGTATTCGGCGACCTTGACGATGAGCATGAAGAAGGTGGCGTGCGCCCAGTAGAAGGTCTCGGGGTTCAGGGCGTGGTAGCGGCGCCCGTCGGCATCAATTCCCTTGATGGTGCCGTGATAGTGCTTGATCTGCTCGCCGGTCAGCGCCGCGCGCTCGCCGTCGTAAACCACGCCCATGATCGGGTACACCGATCGGGCGACCCGCTGCAGCGGTTCGCGCAGCAGGATCGAATGCTCCTCGACGCCCGCGCCGAGCTGTGGGTACATGTTCTGGATCGCCCCGATCCAGACGCCCATCATTCCGGTGCGCAGGTCGCCAAAGTACTTCCAGGTCGGCGAATCTGGGCCGAGCGGATCAGCCGATGTGGTCGATGCGGTAGTCATCACGACCTCCTACTTGCTGACTGAGCTCACGATAACTTTGACAACACACGTTGTCTACGTTTTCGGCGCGCGCCACGCGAAGCTGTTACCGAGTTTCCGCAGGGGTGTGGCAACGTCGTGATCAGTCGGTTCGGTGCGACGTCCGACACAGACCGGACGGGCGTCATTGCCGGGCTTCGGTGAAACTACTTACCCTTGCCAGGTGGAACTCGCGCCGCGCGATCCGGATCCGGGCGAGTCGTTAGAAGAGGACTCCGAATCGGTGACGACGGAGACTCGCCCCGGCTCACGTTCTGCGGTGTCGAAACACACCGCGACGCAGTGGTGGCACAGCGCCAACCGCAACCCCGGCGTGGTGGCATTCGTCCGCCGGGCCCGACGGATGCTGCCCGGCGATCCGGAATTCGGCGACCCGCTCTCGACGGCGGGTGACGGCGGCCCGCGGGCGGCGGCCCGCGCCGCCGACCGGCTGCTGGGGGATCGCGACGCGGCCTCGCGCGAGATCAGCTTGAGCGTGCTGCAGGTCTGGCAGGCGCTCACCGAGGCGGTGTCGCGACGGCCGGCTAATCCGGAGGTGACGCTGGTCTTCACCGACCTGGTCGGCTTCTCGACGTGGTCGCTGCAAGCCGGTGACGACGCGGCGCTCACGCTGCTGCGCCAGCTGGCCCGCGCCGTGGAGCCGCCGCTGCTGGACGAGGGCGGTCACATCGTCAAACGGATGGGCGACGGCATCATGGCGGTGTTCCGCCGCCCTGACGTCGCCGTGCGCGCCGTGGTGGCGGCCGACGAGGCGCTGAAGCAGGTCGAGGTGGCGGGCTATCGGCCCAAGATGCGGGTCGGAATCCACACCGGGCGACCGCAGCGGCTGGCCGCCGACTGGCTCGGGGTCGATGTCAATATCGCCGCTCGGGTGATGGATCGGGCGAGCAAAGGCGGGATCATGATTTTCAGTTCGGCGCTGGATCTGATCCCGCAAAGCGAGCTGGACGCGTTGGGTGTCGTCGCTAAACGCGCACGTAAATCCATGTTTACGCCCAAAACTCCGGGCATCCCGCCGGACTTGGCGATTTATCGCCTCGAATACTCTTAGCAAGTTGACAGCGCACCATCACGAGGACGAAACAATTTAGCCGTCAGAATGGATTCAATGCTTGGGGGAATCCTTTCCCGGCTCGGCCGGGTCCGTTTTACCGTGGGGTATGTAGCGGTTCTGCTTGCGGTCAGTTGCGCCATCCTGGTGCTTGGCCAGCACGCGCACGACGTGATTGTCGAGCGCGCCAGCACCAACCTGCACAACCTGGCGCACGGACATATCGGCACGTTGCTGGGCAGCGCGCTGGTCGTCGACGCCGGTCCGCTGTACTTCTGGCTGCCGTTCCTCACCTGCCTGCTGGTCCTGGCGGAGCTGCATCTGCAGACCGTTCGGCTGGTGATCGCGTTCCTGGTCGGCCACATCGGCGCGACGCTGGTGGTGGCCGCCGCGCTGGCTTCGGCGGTCGAATTCGGCTGGCTGCCGATCTCCGTCGCCCGGGCCAGTGACGTCGGGATGAGCTACGGCGCGCTCGCGGTGCTCGGCGCGATGACGGCGGCGATACCTCAGCGGTGGCGGCCGGCGTGGGTCGGGTGGTGGATCTCGGCGGGCCTGGCCTCGGCGATCATCGGCGCCGACTTCACCGATGCCGGGCACACCGTCGCCGTGATCCTGGGTGTGCTGGTGTCCGCCCGGTTCCGTCAACCGATCCGGTGGACGCCGGTGCGCGGCGCGATGCTGGTCGCGTCCGCGGGCTTCGGGTTCCTGGTCCTGGCTCACCATTGGGGCACGATGATCGCGGCTCCGGTCGTCGGGGCGCTCGGCGCGTTGGCCGCGTACAAGATCGCCCAGCTCAGGGGTGCGCGCAGCACGCCGCCGGCTCCCATCGCGGACGACGACGAAGAGCGCAGCGGCCTGCAGCCCGTTCTGGTCGGCTAACTCGGCGCCGGCCACCCAAGCGCGTTCAGTTCACCGATTGCGGTCACATATGATCGGCACTCGACCCGTGCCGCGCTCAAGCCCGCCCCGTTCGGCGACGATCCGGGCCGGAACAGCCTCGTTAGCAAGGAGAGTGTCGCCGCGTGGGTGATCAACCCGTCGACCTGTCGCCGGAAGCGTTGGCCGAGGCCGTCGACGCGGCCCGCGGGGCATTGGCCGGGGCCGGCACCCTGGAAGCGCTGGCACACATCAAGACCGAGCACCTCGGCGACCGCTCGCCGATCGCGCTGGCGCGCCAAGCACTGGGCACCTTGCCCAAGGAGGAGCGCTCGGACGCGGGCAAGCGCGTCAACACCGCGCGCGGCGAGGTGCAAACCGCATACGACGAACGGCTGGCGGTGTTGCGCGCCGAGCGCGACGCGGCCGTGCTGGTCGCCGAAAGCATCGACGTCACACTGCCGTCGACGCGGCGGCCGTCCGGTGCCCGGCACCCGATCACGATCCTGGCCGAACACATCGCCGACACCTTCATCGCGATGGGATGGGAGCTGGCAGAGGGGCCCGAGGTCGAGACCGAACAGTTCAATTTCGACGCCCTCAACTTCCCGCCCGACCATCCCGCCCGCAGCGAGCAGGACACCTTCTACGTCGCCCCGGACGATTCCCGGCAGCTGCTGCGCACCCACACCTCGCCGGTGCAGGTACGCACCCTGCTGGGCCGCGAGCTGCCGGTCTACATCGTGTCGATCGGCCGCACGTTTCGCACCGACGAACTCGACTCCACCCACACCCCGGTCTTCCATCAGGTCGAGGGCCTGGCCGTAGACCGCGGCCTGACCATGGCGCACCTGCGGGGCACGCTGGACGCACTTGCGCGCGCGGAGTTCGGCCCCGAGGCGCGCACCCGGATCCGGCCGCACTTCTTCCCCTTCACCGAGCCGTCCGCGGAGGTCGACGTGTGGTTCGTCGGCAAGAAGGGCGGCGCCGGCTGGGTGGAGTGGGGTGGCTGCGGCATGGTTCATCCCAACGTGTTGCGCGCCGCCGGAATTGATCCCGGGGTGTATTCGGGCTTCGCGTTCGGGATGGGCCTGGAACGCACCCTGCAGTTCCGCAACGGCATCCCCGACATGCGCGACATGGTCGAGGGTGACATCCGGTTATCGCTGCCGTTCGGGGTGGGGCTGTAATGCGCATTCCGTACAGCTGGCTGCGTGAGGTCGTCACCGCCGGTGCCCCCGGGTGGGATGCCGGTCCCGGCGACCTGGAGCGGACGCTGGTCCGCATCGGCCACGAGGTCGAGGAAGTCGTCACGCTCGGCCCGGTCGACGGCCCGCTGACCGTGGGCCGGGTGTCGGCCATCGAGGAGCTCACCGAATTCAAGAAGCCGATCCGCGCCTGTCTGGTCGACGTGGGCGAGGGCAGAGATCGCGGAATCGTCTGCGGTGCAACGAACTTCACTGTTGGCGATCTGGTGGTGGTGGCGCTGCCGGGCACGACGCTGCCCGGCGGCTTCGCGATCACCGCCCGCAAGACCTACAGCCGTGAGTCCGACGGAATGATCTGCTCGGCGGCCGAACTCGGCTTGGGCACCGACCATTCGGGGATTCTGGTGCTGCCCCCGGGCACCGCCGAACCGGGCGCCAGCGGGGCCGACGTGCTCGGACTCGACGACGTGGTCTTCAACCTCGCCATCACTCCCGACCGCGGCTACTGCATGTCGGTGCGCGGATTGGCCCGCGAGATCGCCTGCGCCTACGACCTGAACTTCGTCGACCCGGCCTCCGATGCCGTGGTCAAGCCGTTGCCGGCCGACGGCGAGGCATGGCCGCTGACCGTGCAGGCCGGAACCGGGGTGCGGAGGTTCGCGCTGCGCCCGGTCACCGGGATCGATCCGGCCGCGGTGTCGCCGTGGTGGCTGCAGCGCCGGCTGCTGCTGTCCGGAATCCGGGCGACCTCTCCGGCCGTGGACGTGACCAACTACGTGATGCTGGAACTGGGTCACCCGATGCACGCCCACGACCGCAACCGCATCACCGGCGGCTTCAAGGTCCGCTTCGCCGAGCCCGGCGAGACGGTCGTCACGCTGGATGACATTGCGCGCAAACTCGATCCGGCCGACGTACTGATCGTCGACGACGTCGCGACGACGGCGATCGGCGGCGTGATGGGTGCGGCCAGCACCGAGGTGCGCGCCGACTCCACCGACGTGCTGCTGGAGGCCGCGGTGTGGGACCCGGCCGCCATCTCGCGCACCCAACGGCGGCTGCACCTGCCCAGCGAGGCCGCCCGCCGTTACGAGCGCGCCGTCGACCCGGCCATTTCGGTGGCCGCGCTGGACCGCTGCGCGGCGCTGCTGGCCGATATCACCGGGGGAGCGGTATCGCCGACCATGACCGATTGGCGGGGCGACCCGCCGCGCGACGACTGGTCGCTTCCCCCGATCACCATCGCCGCCGATCTGCCGGACCGTGTCGCCGGCGTGGCATACGCCGCGGGCACCACCGTTCAGCGACTGACCCAAATCGGAGCTGCGGTGGCCGACAACGGTGCCACGCTGAGCGTGACACCGCCGAGCTGGCGACCCGACCTGCTGCAGCCCGCCGACCTCGTCGAGGAGGTGCTGCGGCTGGAGGGGCTGGAAGTCATTCCGTCGATACTGCCGCCGGCGCGGGCCGGTCGGGGGCTGACGCCGGTGCAAAAACGCCGTCGCGCGATCGGGAAGTCGCTCGCGCAGTCCGGGTACGTCGAGATCCTGCCGACCCCGTTCCTGCCGGCCGGCGTGTTCGATCTGTGGGGCCTGCCGGCCGACGACCCACGCCGCGCCGCGACCCGGGTGCTCAACCCGCTGGACGCGGACCGACCGGAGCTGGCCACCACGCTGCTGCCCGGATTGCTGGAAGCCTTGGGGCGCAACGTTTCCCGTGGACTGGTCGACGCCGCGCTGTACGCCATCGCGCAGGTGGTGCAGCCGACCGAGCAGACCCGCCGCGTCGAGCTGATCCCCGTCGACCGCCGGCCGACCGACGCCGAGATCGCGACGCTCGACGCGTCGCTGCCGCGCCAGCCACAGCACGTCGCCGCGGTGTTGGCCGGACTGCGCGAACCGCGTGGCCCGTGGGGGCCTGGCCGTGCCGTCGACGCGGCCGACGCTCTCGAGGCGGTGCGAATCATCGGTCGTGCCAGTGGAATCGACTTCACACTCCGGGCGGCCCAGCACTTGCCCTGGCATCCCGGCCGCTGCGCCGAAGTGCTCGTCGCGGACACCGTCGTCGGCCATGCCGGTCAACTACACCCGGCCGTGATCGAGCGGTCCGGCCTGCCGAAGGGGACCTGCGCGCTCGAACTCAACCTCGACGCAATTCCCATTCCCCTGGCATTGCCGGCGCCGAGGGTGTCCCCGTTCCCCGCCGTCTTTCAGGACGTCAGCCTGGTGGTGCCCGCCGACGTGCCGGCCCAGGCGGTGGCCGAAGCGGTACGCGAGGGAGCCGGCGAGTTGCTGGAAGACATGCAGCTGTTCGACGTGTTCACCGGCCCGCAGATCGGCGAGAACCGCAAGTCGCTGACCTTCGCGCTGCGATTCCGCGCGCCGGATCGCACGCTGACCGAAGACGACGCCAGCGCGGCCCGCGATGCCGCGGTGCGCCGAGCCGCCGAGGTGGTCGGCGCCGAAATGCGCGCCTAGGAGCGCGTTCGCGTCAGCATGAATTTGCAATCAATCGCATAACCATGCAGAATCGGCGAAATGGCCGACGTGATAAGGGTGGCGGTTGCCGGTGCCAGCGGCTACGCGGGTGGGGAGATTCTGCGCCTGCTGCTCGGGCACCCTGCCTACGCCGACGGGCGGCTCACGATCGGCTCGGTGACTGCCGCGGCGAGTGCCGGCAGCACGCTCGGCGAGCACCATCCGCATCTCACGCCGCTGGCCCAGCGCGTGGTCGAGCCCACCGAGCTGGGCGTGCTGCGCGGTCACGACGTCGTCTTTCTTGGCCTGCCGCACGGACATTCGGCGGCGCTGGCCGAGCAGCTCGGCCCCGAGACGCTGGTCATCGACTGCGGCGCGGACTTCCGGCTCACCGATCCCGCTGCGTGGGAACGGTTCTACGGATCCCCGCACGCCGGCAGCTGGCCCTACGGCCTGCCGGAGCTGCCCGGCGCCCGGGAGCGGTTGCGCGGTGCCCGCCGGATCGCGGTGCCGGGCTGCTATCCGACCGCGGCGCTGCTGGCCTTGCTGCCCGCGGTGGCCGAGGACCTGGTCGAACCGGCCGTCACTGTGGTCGCCGTCAGCGGCACCTCCGGAGCGGGCCGCACCGCCAAGGCCGAGCTGCTCGGCTCCGAGGTGATCGGATCGGCACGGGCCTACAACATCGCCGGCGCGCACCGGCATACGCCCGAGATCGCGCAGGGGCTGCGGGCGGTCACGAGCCGCGACGTCACGGTGTCGTTCACCCCGGTGCTGATCCCGACCTCCCGGGGCATCCTGGCTACCTGCACGGCGCGCGCCCGGGCGCCGCTGTCGCAGCTGCGGGCGGCATACGAAAAGGCTTACGACGCGGAACCTTTCATCTACCTGATGCCCGATGGTCAGCTGCCCCGCACCGGCTCGGTGATCGGCAGCAACGCCGCGCACGTCGCCGTCGCGGTCGACGAGGACGCCGAGACGTTCGTCGCGATCGCCGCGATCGACAACCTGGTCAAGGGAACCGGTGGTGCCGCGGTGCAGTCGATGAACCTGGCGCTGGGTTGGCCTGAGACAGCAGGACTTTCGGTGGTCGGGGTGGCGCCGTGACCGAGGACGCCCGGCTGGTGCGCACCCAGGGCGTCACCGCGGCCGCCGGCTTTCGCGCCGCCGGCATCGCCGCCGGGATCAAGAAGTCCGGGGCACGCGACCTCGCGCTGGTCTTCAACGAAGGACCCGACTATGCGGCCGCCGGGGTGTTCACCCGCAACCAGGTCAAGGCCGCGCCGGTGCTGTGGAGCCAACAAGTGCTCGGCGCCGGCGCGCTGCGTGCGGTGATCCTGAACTCCGGCGGTGCCAATGCCTGCACCGGGCCGGGTGGCTTCCAGGACGCCCATGCCACCGCGGAGGCCGTCGCGGCCGCGTTGTCGGACTGGGGCACCGAGACCGGGGCCATCGAGGTCGCGGTCTGTTCGACCGGCCTGATCGGCGAGCGGCTGCCGATGGACAAGGTGCTCGCCGGTGTCACGCACATCGTGCACGACATGCACGGCGGGCTGTCCGGCGGCGACGAGGCGGCACAGGCGATCATGACCACCGACACGGTGCCGAAAATGGTTGCGCTGCATCATCAGAACAACTGGATGGTCGGCGGGATGGCCAAGGGTGCGGGCATGATGGCGCCGTCGCTGGCCACCATGCTGTGTGTGCTGACCACCGACGCCGTCGCCGACAGCCAGGCGCTCGACCAGGCGCTGCGCCGGGCGAGCCTTCGCACGTTCGACCGGCTAGACATCGACGGCTGCTGTTCCACTAACGACACCGTGCTGCTGCTGGCCTCCGGCGCCAGCGGCATCGCGCCCTCGCAGGCCGAGCTCGACGACGCGGTACTGCGGGTCTGCGACGATCTGTGCGCGCAGCTGCAAGCCGATGCCGAGGGCGTGACCAAGCGCGTCACGGTCACGGTGACCGGGGCCCGTTCCGAGGATGACGCGTTTCTGGCCGCCCGCGCGGTCGCCCGCGACAGTCTGGTCAAGACCGCGATGTTCGGCTCGGATCCCAACTGGGGCCGGGTGGTGGCGGCCGTTGGCCTGGCGCCGGGAGTCATCATCGAGCCCGATCGAATCATCGTGTCGTTCAACGGCTTTGTCGTCTTCACCGAGGGCACCGGGACCCCGGGCTCGCGCGAGGTCGACCTGTCCGGGGCGGACATCGACGTCACGGTCGATCTCGGCCTGGGCGAGGGCTACGCCTCGATCCGGACCACCGACCTGTCCCACGCCTACGTCGAAGAGAATTCGGCCTACAGCACATGACGATCAACACCGATGAATTACCCACCCAGGTCAAGGCGCAGGTGCTGGCCGAGGCGCTGCCGTGGCTGCAACAGCTGCACGGCAAGATCGTCGTGGTCAAATACGGCGGCAACGCGATGACCGATGAGTCGCTGCGCCGAGCCTTCGCCGCCGATATGGCGTTCCTGCGCAACTGCGGAATCCACCCCGTCGTCGTGCACGGCGGCGGACCGCAGATCACCGCGATGCTGCGCCGGCTGGGCATCGACAAGGGCGACTTCAAGGGCGGATTCCGGGTCACCACACCGGAAGTGCTCGACGTCGCACGGATGGTGCTGTTCGGGCAGGTGGGCCGCGAACTGGTCAACCTGATCAACGCCTACGGGCCGTACGCGGTCGGCATCACCGGCGAGGACGCCCAGCTGTTCACCGCCGTGCGGCGCAGTGTCACCGTCGACGGCGTGGAAACCGACATCGGCCTGGTCGGCGACGTCGACACCGTCAACACCGCCGCGGTGCTGGATCTTATTGCAGCACGCCGTATTCCGGTGGTGTCCACGCTCGCGCCCGACGCTGAAGGTCAGGTGCACAACATCAACGCCGACACCGCGGCGTCCGCGCTAGCCGAGGCGCTGGGTGCCGAAAAGCTGTTGATGCTCACCGATGTCGAGGGCCTCTACACCAGCTGGCCGAACCGCGATTCGCTGGTCAGCGAAATCGACACCGCCACACTGGCCCAACTGCTACCCACTTTGGAGGCGGGCATGATCCCGAAGGTAGAGGCATGTCTGCGGGCGGTCACCGCGGGGGTGCCCAGCGCACACGTCATCGACGGCAGGGTCAAGCACTGCGTGCTGGTCGAGCTGTTCACCGACGCCGGCACCGGCACCAAGGTGGTGCCGGCGTGACTGGGCGTAACACCGACATGATGCGGCAGCGGTGGGAAGCCGTGATGATGAACAACTACGGCACCCCGCCGGTGGTGCTGGCCAGTGGTGCGGGCGCGGTGGTCACCGATGTGGACGGCAAGAGCTACCTCGACCTGCTCGCCGGCATCGCGGTCAACGTGCTCGGCCACGGCCACCCCGCCCTGATCGAGGCCGTCACACAACAGATGTCGACGCTGGGCCACACCTCGAACCTGTATGCCACCGAACCCGGTGTCGCGCTGGCCGAGGAACTGGTCGCCGCGCTCGGCGCCGAACTCGAAACCCGGGTCTTCTTCTGCAACTCGGGCACCGAGGCCAACGAGATGGCGTTCAAGCTGTCCCGGCTCACCGGCCGCACCAAATTGGTTGCCGCGCAAGAGGGTTTCCACGGCCGCACGATGGGCTCGCTGGCGCTGACCGGGCAGCCGGCCAAGCAGGCGCCGTTCGAGCCGCTGCCGGGCGACATCACGCACGTGCCCTACGGCGACGCCGACGCGTTGGCCGCCGCCGTCGACGACGCCACCGCGGCGGTATTCCTGGAGCCCATCATGGGGGAGAGCGGCGTCGTCGTCCCGCCCGCCGGCTACCTGGCCGCGGCTCGCCAGATCACCGCACGCCACGGCGCCCTGCTGGTGCTCGATGAGGTGCAGACCGGAATCGGGCGCACCGGAGCCTTTTTCGCCCACCAGCACGACGGCATCACCCCCGATGTGGTGACCCTGGCCAAGGGTCTCGGCGGCGGGCTGCCGATCGGCGCGGTGCTGGCCGTCGGGCCCGCGGCCCGGCTGTTGACGCCCGGTCTGCACGGCAGCACTTTCGGCGGCAACCCGGTGTGCACCGCGGCCGCCCGCGCGGTGCTGCGGGTGCTGGTCGACGACGACCTGATCCGGCGCGCCGACGTGTTGGGCAAGTCGCTGCGCCAGGGCATCGAATCGCTCGGGCACCCGCTGGTCGACCACACCCGCGGCCGCGGCCTGTTGTGTGGTGTGGTGCTGACCGCGCCGCGGGCCAAGGACCTCGAGGCCGCCGCGCGCGACGCGGGATTCCTGGTCAACGCCGCCGGCCCCGACGTCATCCGGTTGGCGCCACCGCTGGTGATCACCGAAGCCCAGATCGACAGCTTCCTCACCGCGCTGCCGGGCATCCTGGACGGGATCCCCGCATGACCCGGCATTTCCTGCGCGACGACGACCTGTCGCCGGCCGAACAGGCCGAGGTGCTGGAGCTGGCCGCGGAGCTGAAGAGGAACCCGTTCAGCCGTCGCCCGCTCGACGGGCCGCGTGGCGTCGCCGTGCTGTTCGACAAGAACTCCACCCGCACCCGGTTCTCCTTCGAGGTGGGCATCGCACAGCTGGGCGGGCATCCCGTCGTCGTCGACAGCGGCAGCACTCAGCTGGGCCGCGACGAGACGCTGCAGGACACCGCGCAGGTGCTGTCGCGCTACGTCGACGCGATCGTGTGGCGGACCTTCGGCCAAGACCGGCTCGAGGACATGGCGTCGATCGCGACGGTGCCGGTGATCAACGCGCTGTCCAACGAGTTCCACCCCTGCCAGGTGCTGGCCGATCTGCAGACCATCGCCGAGCACAAGGGATCGCTGCGCGGCTTGTCGCTGTCCTACTTCGGCGACGGCGCCAACAACATGGCGCATTCGCTGATGCTCGGCGCGGTCACCGCCGGCATGCACGTGACGATCGCTGCACCGGACGGTTTCATGCCGGACCCGGCCGTGCTGGCCGCCGCCGAGCGGCGCGCTGCGGACACCGGCGCCTCGGTCACCGTGACCGCCGACGCCGACGCGGCCGCCGCGGGTGCCGACGTGTTGGTCACCGACACCTGGACCTCGATGGGACAGGAAACCGACGGGCTGGACCGGGTCGAACCGTTTCGGCCGTTCCAGGTCAACGCCCGGCTGCTCAGCCTGGCCGATGCGAAAGCGATTGTGCTGCATTGCCTTCCGGCCCATCGCGGCGACGAGATCACCGACGAGGTGATGGACGGACCGGCCAGCGTGGTGTGGGACGAGGCCGAAAACCGGCTGCATGCCCAGAAGGCGCTGCTGGTGTGGCTGCTGGAGCGGTCCCGATGACCCGCACCGCCGAAACCACCCGGGCCGGCCGGCAGGCCCGCATCGTGGCGATCCTGTCGTCGTCGGCGATCAGCAGCCAAAGCGAGCTGGCGGCACGGTTGGCCGACGAGGGCATCGACGTCACCCAGGCCACGCTGTCGCGCGACCTCGAGGAGCTAGGCGCGGTGAAGCTGCGCGGCGCCGACGGCGGCGTCGGTGTCTACGTGGTCCCGGAGGACGGCAGCCCGGTGCGCGGCGTGGCGGGGGGAACGGCCCGGCTGTCGCGGCTGCTCAGCGAGCTGCTGGTGTCCACCGACGCCAGCGCGAACCTCGCGGTGCTGCGAACTCCGCCGGGTGCGGCCGACTATTTGGCCAGCGCGATCGATCGTGCGGCGTTACCGTACGTCGTCGGCACCATCGCCGGCGATGACACACTCTTCGTGGCCGCCCGGGAGCCGATGACCGGTGCCGAGCTGGCCCGAACCTTTGAAGAGCTCAAGTAAACCGAGGAGATTGATTCATGTCAGAGCGCGTCATCCTGGCGTATTCCGGCGGTCTGGACACCTCGGTGGCGATCAGCTGGATAGGCAAGGAGACCGGCCGTGAGGTGGTGGCGGTCGCGATCGACCTTGGCCAGGGCGGCGAGGACATGGACGTCGTCCGGCAGCGCGCCCTGGACTGCGGCGCCGTCGAGGCGGTCGTCGTCGATGCCCGCGACGAGTTCGCCGACGGCTACTGCCTGCCCACGATCCTGAACAACGCGTTGTACATGGATCGCTACCCGCTGGTCTCGGCGATCAGCCGGCCGCTGATCGTCAAGCATCTGGTCGCCGCCGCCCGCGAGCACGGCGGCGGCATCGTCGCGCACGGCTGCACCGGCAAGGGCAACGACCAGGTTCGGTTCGAGGTCGGATTCGCTTCGCTGGCACCGGATTTGGAGGTTCTGGCGCCGGTCCGCGACTACGCGTGGACGCGGGAGAAGGCGATCGCGTTCGCCGAGGAGAACGCCATCCCGATCAACGTGACCAAGCGTTCGCCGTTCTCCATCGACCAGAATGTGTGGGGCCGCGCGGTGGAAACCGGCTTCCTGGAACACCTTTGGAACGCGCCGACGAAGGACGTCTACGACTACACCGAAGACCCCACCCTCAACTGGAGCACGCCCGACGAGGTGATCGTCGGTTTCGACAAGGGTGTCCCGGTGTCGATCGACGGCCACCCGGTGACGGTGCTGCAGGCCATCGAGGAGCTCAACGCGCGTGCCGGCGCGCAGGGCGTCGGGCGTCTCGATGTCGTCGAGGACCGGCTGGTGGGCATCAAGAGCCGCGAGATCTACGAGGCGCCCGGCGCGATGGTGCTGATCACCGCACACACCGAGCTCGAACACGTGACGCTGGAACGTGACCTGGCCCGGTTCAAGCGTCAGACCGACCAGCGCTGGGGCGAGCTGGTCTACGACGGGCTGTGGTACTCGCCGCTGAAGACCGCGCTGGAGTCGTTCGTCGCCACGACGCAGGAGCACGTGTCCGGGGAGATCCGAATGGTGTTGCACGGCGGGCATATTGCCGTCAACGGTCGGCGCAGCGCCGAATCCCTCTACGACTTCAACCTGGCCACCTACGACGAGGGCGACACCTTCGACCAGTCGAACGCGAAGGGCTTCGTCTACGTGCACGGCCTGTCCTCAAAGCTCGCGGCTCGCCGCGACCTTGCGTCCAAAGAAGCGGCCAAAGAAGCCTACGAAAACGGCCCAGAAGACCAGTGAGCACGCGGGAAGGCTCACTGTGGGGCGGCCGGTTCGCCGACGGGCCCTCGGAAGCGCTCGTCGCGTTGAGCAAGTCCACTCACTTCGACTGGGTGCTGGCGCCCTATGACGTCATCGCGTCGCGGGCGCACACCATCGTGCTGTTCCGGGCCGGCCTGCTCACCGAGGAACAGCGCGACGGGCTGCTGGCCGGCCTGGACAGCCTCGCCGAGGACATCGCCGACGGCAGTTTCGGTCCGCTGGTCACCGACGAGGACGTGCACGGCGCGCTGGAGCGAGGACTGATCGACCGGGTCGGGCCCGATCTGGGCGGACGGCTGCGGGCCGGGCGGTCGCGCAACGACCAGGTGGCCACCCTGTTCCGGATGTGGCTGCGTGACGCGGTACGCCGGGTCGCCGCCGCGGCGCTGGACGTCGTCGCGGCGCTGGCCGCGCAGGCCCAGGCCCACCCGACGGCCGTCATGCCCGGCAAGACGCACCTGCAGTCCGCGCAGCCGATCCTGCTGGCCCACCACCTGCTCGCGCACGCCCATCCGTTGCTGCGCGATGTTGATCGCATCGCCGACTTCGACAGACGCGCGGCGATCTCGCCGTACGGCTCGGGGGCGCTGGCCGGGTCGTCGCTGGGCCTGGATCCCGACGCGATCGCCGCGGACCTGGGTTTTGCGGCCGCCGCCCCCAACTCGGTCGACGCCACCGCCGCCCGCGACTTTGCTGCCGAGGCGGCGTTCGTCCTGGCCATGATCGGCGTGGACCTGTCCCGGCTGGCCGAGGACATCATCATCTGGAGCTCGACCGAGTTCGGCTACGTCACGCTGCACGATTCCTGGTCCACCGGCAGCTCGATCATGCCGCAGAAGAAGAACCCGGACATCGCCGAGCTGGCCCGCGGCAAGTCGGGGCGGCTGATCGGGAACCTGGCCGGGCTGCTGGCGACGCTGAAGGCGCAGCCGCTGGCCTACAACCGTGACCTGCAGGAAGACAAGGAGCCGGTGTTCGATTCGGTGGCCCAGCTGGAGCTGCTGTTGCCGGCGATGGCCGGGCTGGTGGGCAGCCTGACGTTCGACGTCGAGCGGATGGCGGAGCTGGCCCCGGCCGGCTACACGCTGGCCACCGACATCGCGGAATGGCTGGTCCGGCAGGGAGTGCCGTTCCGGTCGGCGCACGAGGCCGCGGGTGCGGCGGTACGCACGGCCGAGGGCCGCGGCGTCGGGCTCGAGGAGCTGACCGACGATGAGCTGGCGGCTATCAGCCCGGAGTTGACGCCTCAGGTACGTGAGGTGCTGACCATCGAGGGCTCGGTGTCGTCCCGCGACGCCCGCGGGGGCACCGCGCCCGGCCAGGTCGCCGACCAATTGCGCGGTGTCCTGGCCAGTTCCGAACAGCTGCGGTTGCGGCTGGCCGAACAATTCGGCGGCTGATGCGCGCCGCGGAACCGCGCTTTGCTGTGGCCATTTTCTCAGGTCAGCGTCGTATTGCGACGCGGGCTGCCATCGAGGATTAAACTTGCAGCTCGTAGCTTCAGGGTTGAACCCGTCGACCTGCATGTTCGTCATCAAGGGGTGGGACCAATGAGCGTCATCGCAGGCGTATCCGGCGCACTGCCGCCGTATCGCTATTCCCAGCGAGAACTCACTGACTTTTTCCTCAGCATTCCGGGCTTTGAGGATTACGAAGACATCGTTCGGCAGCTGCACAGCAGCGCCAAGGTTAACAGCCGCCACCTGGTCATCCCGCTGGAGCGCTATCCCCGGCTCACCGACTTCGGCGTGGCCAACCAGATCTACATCGACAACGCCGTTGAGCTGGGCTGCGAGGCGCTGTCCGGCGCGCTCGACGACGCGGGCCTCAAACCGAGCGACCTCGACGTGCTGTTCACGACGACCGTCACCGGGCTGGCAGTCCCGTCCATCGACGCCCGGATCGCCGGGCGGCTCGGGCTGCGCGACGACGTGCGGCGGGTGCCGCTGTTCGGCCTGGGCTGCGTGGCCGGGGCGGCCGGGGTGGCCCGGCTGAACGACTACCTGCGCGGCGACCCGGACGGCGTGGCCGCGCTGATCTCCGTCGAGCTCTGCTCACTGACCTACCCGGGCTACAAGCCGTCGCTGGCCGGCCTGGTCGGCAGCGCGTTGTTTGCTGACGGCGCCGCATCCGTGGTTGCCGTCGGAGAGAACCGGGCCGCGCAGATCGGCGCCGCCGGCCCCGACGTCCTGGATTCGCGCAGTCACCTCTACCCGGATTCGCTGCGGACCATGGGCTACGACGTCGGCACCGAAGGATTTGAGCTGGTGCTCTCCAAGGACGTCGCGGCGGTCGTCGAGCAATACATCGAGGACGACGTCACCGGATTCCTCGGGGCGCACGGCCTGACCGCGGCCGGCATCGGCGCCTTTGTCAGCCACCCAGGCGGTCCCAAGGTCATCGAGGCGATCACCGCGGCCCTGAGCCTGCCGCCGGACGCCCTGGAGCTGACCTGGCGATCGCTCGGCGAGATCGGCAACCTCTCGTCGGCGTCGGTGCTGCACGTGCTGCGCGACACCATCGCCAAGAAGCCGCCCGGCGGCAGCCCGGGTCTGATGCTCGCGATGGGCCCCGGCTTCTGCTCGGAGCTCGTACTGCTGCGCTGGCACTGATGCCGGCGTGTGGACTTCGCCGCCTCTGCTAGGCATCCGAGCCGTTGAATCCTCGTTTCCTGGATGCAGATATCTTGCAGGTAGGCGCGATTACGCAGCTTTGCCCGCTTCGTTGGGCAGCACGGAAGGCCGGGTTGCATGAATAGCACTCCTGAAGAGCTGATCAAGGCCCTCCGCGCGTCGCTCAAGGAAAACGAGCGGCTGAAGCGGGAGAACCGCGAGTATCTCGCCTTGGCAACCAGGGAAGCAACAGAGCCGGTGGCCGTGGTGGGGATGGCGTGCCGGTATCCGGGCGGCGTGAACTCCCCGGAGGCGTTGTGGGAGATGGTGGTTGAGGGCCGCGACGTCGTGTCCGACTTTCCGGCCGACCGCGGCTGGGAGCTGGCAGAGCTGTTCGATCCCGATCCCGACGCGGCCGGCAAGTCGTACAACCGGTGCGGCGGATTCCTCTCGGACGTCGCCGATTTCGATGCCGCGTTCTTCGGAATCGCGCCCAGCGAGGCGCTGGCGATGGATCCTCAGCAACGGTTGCTGCTCGAAGTGTCGTGGGAAGCGTTGGAGCGGGCCGGGATTGACCCGGTCACGCTGCGCGGCTCAGCCACCGGTGTGTTCGTCGGAATCTTCCACGGCTCCTACGGCGGCCAGGGCCGCGTCCCCGGCGACCTGGAGCGATACGGATTGCGCGGTTCGACGCTGAGCGTCGCGTCGGGCCGGGTCGCGTACTCGCTCGGGCTGGAGGGCCCGGCGGTATCGGTGGACACGGCGTGCTCCTCGTCGCTGGTGGCCTTGCACCTGGCCGCGCGGTCGCTGCGCTCGAGCGAGTGCGATGTGGCACTGGTCGGTGGTGTGACCGTGATGGCCACCCCGGCGATGTTCGTGGAGTTCTGCCGGCAGCGGGCGTTGTCGGCCGACGGCCGGTGCAAGGCGTACGCCGGTGCCGCCGACGGGACCGGCTTCTCCGAGGGGGTCGGCGTGCTGGTGGTCGAGCGCCTGGCCGACGCGCGGCGGCTGGGGCATCGGGTGCTGGCGGTGGTGCGAGGGTCCGCGGTCAATCAGGACGGCGCCTCCAACGGGCTGGCGACGCCCAACGGGCCCGCGCAGCAGCGGGTGATCCGGGCGGCGCTGGCCAGCGCCCGGCTCGGGACGGCGGACGTGGATCTGGTGGAGGGCCACGGCACCGGCACCACCCTGGGCGATCCCATTGAAGCCCAGGCGATCCTGGCGACCTACGGGCAGGATCGCCCGGCCGATCAGCCGCTGTGGCTGGGTTCGATCAAGTCGAACATGGGCCACACGTCGGCGGCGGCGGGCGTCGCCGGTGTGATCAAGATGGTGCAGGCCATGCGGCACGGCGTGATGCCCAAGACGCTGCACGTGGATGTGCCTACGCCTCATGTGGATTGGTCGGCGGGCGCGGTGTCGCTGCTGACCGATCAGCGGGCGTGGCCGCCCGTGGATCGGCCGCGCCGGGCCGGGGTGTCGTCGTTCGGCATCAGCGGGACCAATGCGCACGTGATCTTGGAGCAGGCTGCGCCGTTGGAAACCATTGGCGGGCCTGGTGTTAACGATATGCCGGTGGCGCCGTGGGTGTTGTCCGCCCGCTCCGCCGAGGCGCTGGCGGGCCAAGCTCAGCGGCTGCTGGCACGCGTGCAGGACGACCCGCAACTCGCGGTGGCCGACGTGGGGTGGTCGCTGGTGTCGGTCCGCTCGGTGTTCGAGCATCGCGCGGTGGTCGTCGGCACCCGCGACGAGCTGATCGCGGGGCTGGCCGGGCTGGCCGCGGGGGAGGTGGGCGCCAATGTCGTGGTGGGGCGCGCCCAGGCGGTCGGCAAGACGGTGTTCGTGTTTCCCGGCCAGGGCTCGCAATGGATCGGCATGGGGGCCCAATTGCTGAACACCGCACCGGTATTCGCCGAGCAGCTGAACCGGTGCGAGAAAGCGCTCGGCGAGTACGTGCAGTGGTCCCTGATCGACGTCATCCGAGGCGCGGCGGGCGACCCGGGGCTCGACCGGGTGGACGTGGTGCAACCGGCGCTCTGGGCGATCATGGTGTCGCTGGCCGAATTATGGCGCTCGCTGGGTGTGCAACCCGATGCGGTCATCGGTCACTCGCAGGGCGAGATCGCGGCGGCCTGCGTGGCCGGCGCGCTGTCGCTGGAAGACGGCGCTCGAGTGGTGGCGCTGCGCAGCCGGCTGCTGGTGCAGCTGTCGGGGGCCGGGGGCATGGTCTCGCTGGCGTGCGGCTTGGAGCAGGCGCGCGACCTGCTGGCGCCAGCGGGTGAGCGCCTGAATATTGCCGCGGTTAACGGTGTTTCAGCAATCGTGGTCTCCGGCGAGGTGGACGCCCTCGAGGAGCTGATGCGTCGGTGTGAGGGCGCCGGCGTGCGAGCCCGCAGGATCGACGTGGACTACGCCTCGCACTCGGCGCAGGTCGACGCGATTCGTGAGCCGCTCGTCGAGACCCTGAACGGTATCGAACCCCGATCGTCGTCGGTCACTTTCTTCTCCACCGTGACCGGCGAACCCCTCGATACCGCTGGTTTGAACGCGGACTACTGGTTCCGCAGCATCCGCCAAACTGTGCAATTCGAGCAGGCGGTGCGCACCGCCTGCGACGCCGGTTATCGGGTATTCATCGAGTCGAGCCCGCATCCGGTGCTGGTCGCCGGCATCGAGGACACGGTCGCCGTTCGGGACCCCGCCGGTGCCGTCGTCATTCCCTCGTTGGGCCGCGACGACGGCGGGCTGGACCGGTTCTGGTTGTCCGCGGGTCAGGCCCACGCCGCGGGTGTGGCGGTGGATTGGCGCGCGGTGTTCTCCGGCGCCCGCCAGGTGGAGCTCCCCACGTATGCGTTCCAGGGTCGTCGATTCTGGTTGCCGCCGTTGGACATTAGTGGTGGTGATCTGGGTGGCCTGGGCTTGGCCGGGGCCGAGCACGGCCTGCTGGGCGCGGTGGTGCAGCGGCCCGATTCCGGCGCGGTGGTGCTGACCGGCCGGCTGTCGCTGGCGGCGCAGCCGTGGCTGGCCGATCACGCGGTGGCCGGGGTGGTGTTGTTCCCCGGCGCCGGGTTCGTGGAGTTGGCCTTGCGGGCCGGCGATGAGGTCGGTTGTTCGGTGGTCGACGAGTTGACTCTGTCGGCTCCGCTGCTGTTGCCGGCCGCCGACGGGGTCCAGGTGCAGGTGGTCGTCGGGGCTTTGGCTAGTTCGGGTCGCCGGACGTTCTCGGTGTATTCACTTGGCGTGCAGCCCGATTCAGAATGGGCACTGCACGCCACGGGCGCATTGAGCGTAGGCGCGGACAATCCGGTCGCGGACTTGTCGGTGTGGCCGCCGGTCGGGGCGACCGCGGTGGACATCGGCGACGCGTACCAGCAACTGACGCAGCGGGGCTACGAGTATGGTCCGGCGTTCCAGGGTCTGCAGGCCATGTGGCGCCTCGGTAAGGAGGTCTTCGCCGAAGTCGCCGTGCCCGAGGTCGCCGGAATGAAGGTCGACAGCTTCGGCATCCATCCGGTGCTGGTGGATGCCGCGCTGCACGCGATGGGGGTGGTCGGCGACCAGGCCGAGACCATGCTGCCGTTCTCCTGGCAGGGCGTGTGCTTGCACGCGGCCGGGGCGTCGCGCGCCCGGGTGCGGATCGCGCCGGTGGGGGTGAGCGCGGTGTCGGTGGACCTGGCCGACGGGGCCGGCCTGCCGATTCTGTCGGTGCGCGAGTTGGTGGTGCGGCCCGTGTCGGCGGCCCAGCTGACGGCGGTGGCCGCCGCCCGGCGCGCGGGCGGCGGGCTGCTGGAGGTAGTGTGGTCGCCGGTTACGTTGCAGGCCACTACGATTCGCGATGCGGGTGTGACGGTCTGGAAGCCGAGTTCCGGCGCTTCGGTCGGGTCGGTGTATGCGGCCACGCACGCGGCGCTGGGTGTGCTGCAGTCGTGGCTGGCGGGCGATGACGCACGGCTGCTCGTTGTGTTGACCCACGGCGCGGTGGGCCTGGCGGGCGAGGCTGTCACCGATTTGGCGGGTGCGGCGGTGTGGGGTTTGGTGCGCGCGGCGCAGGCCGAGCAGCCCGGTCGGGTGGTGCTGGCCGACTCCGACGGCTCACTGGAGATCGAAGACGTCATCGCCTGTGGCGAACCGCAATTGGTGGTGCGCTCCGGCGTCGCGCACGCGGCGCGGCTGGGTGCCGTCGGTGCCGGCGCGGTGCTGGAGTTGCCGCCCGGCGGCTGGCGGTTGGTCGCCGGTGGCGGCGGCACCCTGGAAGACGTGGTCGTTGCCCCGGCCGTACCGACCGAGCTGGATCCCGGGCAGGTGCGGGTGGCGGTGGCCGCGGTCGGGGTGAATTTCCGGGATGTGTTGGTGGCGTTGGGAATGTATCCGGGCGGCGGCGAACTCGGCGTCGAGGGCGCCGGGATTGTGCTCGAGGTCGGTCCCGGCGTGGCGGGGCTTTGCGTCGGCGACGCGGTGCTGGGCCTGCTGGGCGTCGTCGGTTCCGAGGCCGTGGTGGACGCGCGGCTGGTGACGGCGGTGCCGGCCGGCTGGACGCTGCCGCAAGCCGCGAGCGTGCCGGTGGTGTTCTTGACCGCGCTGTACGGGTTGTCGGTGCTGGCCGGGGTTAAAGCCGGCGAGCGGGTGCTGGTGCACGCGGCGACCGGTGGGGTGGGGATGGCGGCGGTGCAGCTGGCCCGGCATTGGGGTGCGGAAGTATTCGTCACCGCCAGTCGTGGCAAGTGGGACACGTTGCGCGCGATGGGTTTTGACGATGATCACATCGGTGATACCCGGACGGTGGATTTCGAGGAGAAGTTTCTGGCCACCACCGGCGGGGCCGGGGTCGACGTGGTGCTCAACTCGCTGGCCGGGGAGTTCTTGGACGCCTCGCTGCGGTTGCTGGTGCGCGGTGGGCGTTTCATCGAGATGGGCAAGACCGACCTGCGCGACCCCGCATCGATGGCACCGGGCGTCATGTACCGGGCGTTCGACCTGATCGAGGCCGGCCCCGATCTTACCTCCACCATGCTCTCGGACCTGATCGCGATGTTCGACACCGGCGTGCTGGAACCATTGCCGGTCAAGACATTCGACGTACGGTCCGCCTCGTCGGCGTACCGATTCGTCAGCCAGGCCCGACACACCGGCAAGGTGGTGCTCACGATCCCGGACGGCCCCGGAGACGCGATGCTCACTGGTTCCGGGGGTGGGCTGGCCGGCGGCAGCGTGCTGATCACCGGCGGCACCGGCATGGCCGGCTCGGCGGTGGCAGAGCATCTGGTGGCGCGCTACGGCGTGGCGCATGTGGTGTTGGTCAGCCGCAGCGGTGCCGCCGGCGAGGGCGTGGCCGAACTGACCGACCGGCTCACCGGCGCCGGGGCGCAGGTGACGGTGGCGGCCTGCGATGTGGCCGATCGGCATGCCTTGGCGGCGTTGATCGCTGAGTTGCCCGCCCGGTATCCGCTCAAGGGAGTGATCCACACCGCCGGGGTGATCGACGACGGGCTGATCGAGTCCTTGACACCGCAACGTATGGACACCGTGCTGCGGGCGAAGGTGGACGGCGCCTGGAATCTGCATGAGCTGACCCGGGATGCGGACCTGTCGGCGTTCGTGATGTTCTCGTCGATGGCCGGCATCGTTGGCTCCCCGGGTCAGGGCAACTACGCCGCGGCCAACAGCTTCCTCGACGGGCTGGCCGGCTATCGGCGTGCCCAGGGATTAGCGGGATTGTCGGTGGCCTGGGGACTTTGGGAACAGGCCAGCGGCATGACCCAACACCTCGACGAGCGCGACAAGGCCCGCATGAGCCGCGGCGGGCTGGCGCCGCTGTCCACCCCGCACGCACTGCGACTGTTCGACGCCGCGATGCTGGCCGAACGTGCCGCGCTGGTCGCCGCGCGCATCGACTCCGGCGCGCTGGCCGACAACGGCGCCACGCTGCCGCCGCTGCTGAGTCAGCTGGTCGCGCGGCCCATCCGGCGTGTCATCGACGAATCCGACACCACCTCGGCCTACATGACCAGCCTGGTCGCCCGCCTGCAGGGCCTGTCGGCCGAGCAGCGGCACTGCGAGCTGGTGGACCTGGTCTGCCGCAACGCCGCCACGGTGCTGGGCCGCCCCAACGCCGGAGACATCGACGCGGGATGCGTGTTCCAGGACCTCGGGTTCGACTCCCTGACCGCCGTCGAACTGCGCAACCGGCTGAAAACCGCGACCGGACTGACCCTTTCGCCGACACTGATCTTCGACTACCCGACACCGATCGTGCTGGCCGAACACCTCGACAGCCGGCTGGTGGTTCCGACCGACTCGGAGCCGGCCCAGCAGGCGAATCTGATGGCCCGCTTCAACGACATCACCCGCGAGCTGCAAGCACTGCTGAGCCAGGCTGATTGGCAGCCCGAAGACAGGCCGCACCTGACCACCCGCATCCAGACGCTGCTGACCACGCTCAGCGCCCACCTGGATCCACACGACCAGCAGGAAGCCGACGACGAGGACATCCACAGTGCCAGCGAAAGCGAACTGTTCGCCATCCTCGACGAAGAACTCGGCTCGTAGGACGCCAAGGAGCACCCGTGTCGGACACCGACAAACATCTTGACTACCTGAAGCGGCTCACCGCGGATCTGCGGCGCACGCGGCGGCGGGTGGCCGAGCTGGAAGGCAAGCTGTCCGAGCCGGTGGCGGTGGTCGGGATGGCATGCCGGTATCCGGGCGGCGTGGATTCGCCGGAAGCACTGTGGGACATGGTGGTTGAGGGCCGTGACGCCGTCTCGGATTTTCCCCCGGACCGGGGCTGGGACGTGGCCGGGCTGTTCGATCCCGATCCCGATGCCCCCGGCAAGATGTACGTGCGGCAGGGATCGTTTCTCTCCGAAGCGGGTGATTTCGATGCCGGCTTCTTCGGCGTCGGTCCCAGCGAAGCGCTCGCGATGGATCCCCAGCAGCGGTTGATGCTGGAATTGTCCTGGGAAGCCTTGGAGCGCGCGGGAGTTGACCCGCTGGGATTGCGGGGTTCGGCGACGGGCGTGTTCGCCGGCGTGATCCACGCCGGCTACGGCGGGCAGGTCGAAGGCGAGCTGGAGGGCTACGGGCTCACCGGCTCGACGTTGAGCGTGACCTCGGGTCGGGTGTCGTATGTGCTTGGCCTGGAAGGCCCGGCCGTGTCGGTGGACACGGCGTGCTCGTCGTCGTTGGTGGCATTGCATTTGGCGGCGCAGTCGCTGCGGTCGGGCGAATGCGACCTGGCCCTGGTCGGCGGCGTCACGGTGATGGCCACGCCCGCCGCCTTCGTCGAATTCAGCCGGCAGCGGGCGCTGGCCCCTGATGGCCGCTGCAAGGTGTACGCCGGAGCGGCCGACGGCACCGCCTGGTCGGAAGGTGCCGGAGTCCTGGTGGCGGAGCGACTGGCCGACGCGCGCCGAGCCGGGCATCCGGTGCTGGCGATCGTGCGCGGCACCGCCGTCAATCAGGACGGCGCCTCCAACGGGCTGACCGCACCGAACGGGCCCTCGCAGCAACGCGTCATCCGCACGGCGCTGGCCAGCGCGGGCCTCACCGCGGCGGACGTCGACGTGGTCGAAGGACACGGCACCGGAACCGTGCTCGGCGATCCGATTGAGGCGCAAGCGTTGTTGGCGACCTACGGGCAGGATCGCCCGGCAGACCGTCCGCTGTGGTTGGGGTCGATCAAATCCAATATCGGTCACACCTCGGCCGCCGCGGGTGTGGCCGGCGTCATCAAGATGATCGAGGCGATCCAGCACGGGGTGCTGCCGCAGAGCTTGCACGTCGATGTGCCGTCCCCGCACGTGGATTGGTCGGCGGGAGCGGTGTCGGTGTTGACGGAGTCCCGGCCGTGGCCCAGCGGAGACGGGCCGCGCCGCGCCGGGGTGTCGTCGTTCGGGATCAGCGGGACCAACGCCCACGTGATCATCGAACAGCCGCCGGCTGCGGAGTCCGAAGATCTTGTCGCCGAACCGGATTCGGTCCAGACGGCGTGGGTGCTGTCCGCGCGCTCCGAGCAGGCGCTGGCTAATCAGGCCAAGCGGTTGCTGGCGCGGGTCTCCGGTGACGCGAAGCTGAGCCCGGCGGACGTCGCGTGGTCCCTGGTGACGACGCGCGCGGTGCTCGACCACCGGGCCGTCGTGGTGGGCGCGGACCGCGACCGCCTGATCGCCGGCTTGAGCGAGCTCGCCGACGGAGAGCCGGGCGTGGGTGTGACGGCGGGCCGGGTCCGCTCGGCGGGCAAGACCGTGTTCGTGTTTCCCGGCCAGGGATCGCAGTGGCTGGGTATGGGCCGGCAGCTCTACGAAGGTTTCCCGGAGTTCGCGCACGCATTCGACGAGGCGCTCGCCGCGCTGGATCCGCATCTGCGATTACCGCTGAGACAGGTGATCTGGGGCGAGGACGCCGAGCTGCTGCAGAGCACGGAGTTCGCCCAATCGGCGCTGTTCGCCGTCGAGGTCGCGTTGGCGGCGCTGCTGCGGCACTGGGGTGTGCTACCCGACGTCGTGACCGGCCATTCCGTGGGCGAGATCACCGCGGCCTATGTGGCGGGCGTGCTCTCGCTTGCCGATGCCGCCAAGGTGGTCGCGGGGCGTGGCCGGCTGATGGCGGCGTTGCCGCCCGGGGGCGCGATGGTCGCCGTGGCCGCCGGCCAAGCCGAAGTATCGCCGCTGCTGACCGCGGACGTGAACCTCGCGGCGGTCAACGGACCGAATGCCGTGGTGATTTCGGGTCCCGACGCCGCCGTCACCGCGGTGTCCGACGAGCTCGCGCGCCAGGGCCGGCGGGTACACCGGCTGGCGGTATCGCATGCGTTCCATTCCGCGTTGATGGACCCGATGCTCGAGGAATTCGCGCAGCTGATGGCCGGCATCTCGGCCTCGCCGCCGCGAATAGCCTTGGTGTCCAACCTGACAGGACAATTGGCCGGTCCCGGTTACGGATCGCCCCAATATTGGGTCGAGCACGTGCGCCGGCCGGTACGTTTCGCCGACGGGGTGCGGGCCGCCGAGTCGCTGGGCGCCCGGGTATTCGTGGAGGTGGGTCCGGGACGCGGTCTCACCGCGGCCGTGGAGCAGTCGGTGACCAGCGAGCAGGCGACATCGGTGATCGCGCTCGCCAAAGACCGTCCCGAAGCGGAGTCGGCGCTGTCCGCGCTCGGCCAGTTGTTCACGATCGGCGTCCCGGTGGATTGGCCCGCGGCGGTCGGCGACGGCCATCGGGTCGACCTACCCACGTACGGCTTTGTGCGGCAACGATTCTGGCTACCCCTCGGAGCGGTCGGATCGGGCAATGTGAGCAGCGTCGGCCTGGCCCGCGCCACGCACCCGTTGCTGGGCGCGGTGGTGGAGCGGCCCGACTCCGGCGGCGTGGTGCTGACGGGTTCGCTGTCCGTGGGCGGATCGCCATGGCTCGCCGATCACGTCGTCGACGGCGTGGTGTTGTTCCCCGGCGCGGGTTTCGTCGAGCTGGCGCTGCGGGCCGGCGATGAGGTCGGTTGTTCGCTGGTCGACGAGTTGACGTTGTTGGCGCCGTTGGTGCTGCCGCCGGGCGGCGCCGCGCGGGTGCAGGTCGTCGTGGACGCCGCGGGGGAGTCGGGTTCGTGGGCCGTGTGGGTGTATTCGCGTGGTGCGGCCACCGATTCGGTCTGGGTACTGCACGCGCAGGGCGCGTTGAGTGCCGCCGCCCCCGAACCCCCGGCCGACTTGTCGGTATGGCCGCCGGTCGGGGCTTCGCCGATTGAAGTCGGCGACGCGTACGAGGTGCTTTCGGCGCGGGGCTACGACTACGGGCCGGCCTTCCGCGGCCTCCGTACCCTATGGCGGTGCGGGCAAGAGGTCTTCGCCGAGGTGAGCGCCGGCGAGGGTGCGACGATGGGCGGCTTCGGGATTCATCCCGTCGTCCTGGATGCCGCGCTGCACGCCTGGGGGATAGCCGAGGGCGGCGATTCGACGATGCTGCCGTTCTCCTGGCAGGGAGTCTGCCTGCATGCCGCCGGAGCATCCCGGGTTCGCGTCCGAATAGCGCCGGCCGGCACCGGGGCGGTGGCGGTGGACCTGGCCGACTCCACGGGCCTGCCGGTTTTATCCGTGCGGGAGTTGGTGGTTCGGCCGATCTCGATCGGTGCCCTCGCGGCCGCGCTCGCGGCGGCAGCCGGTGGTGGCGGCGGACTCTACGAAATCGCATGGTCCTCGGTGTCGTTGGAGCCCGACGCGGTTCGCGCCGAGGGCCTGACGGTGTGGGAGCCGAACTCCGGGACCCCCGACGGGGTCGGGTCGGTGTACGCGGGCACGCATGAAGCGTTGGGCGTGCTGCAGTCCTGGCTGGCCGGTAGCGACTCGGGGCCGTTCGTCGTGTTGACCCACGGCGCGGTGGGCCTGGCGGGCGAGGCTGTCACCGATTTGGCGGGTGCGGCGGTGTGGGGTTTGGTGCGCGCGGCGCAGGCCGAGCAGCCCGGTCGGGTGGTGCTGGCCGACTCCGACGGCTCACTGGAGATCGAAGACGTCATCGCCTGTGGCGAACCGCAATTGGTGGTGCGCTCCGGCGTCGCGCACGCGGCGCGGCTGGGTGCCGTCGGTGCCGGCGCGGTGCTGGAGTTGCCGCCCGGCGGCTGGCGGTTGGTCGCCGGTGGCGGCGGCACCCTGGAAGACGTGGTCGTTGCCCCGGCCGTACCGACCGAGCTGGCCGCCGGGCAGGTGCGGGTGGCGGTGGCCGCGGTCGGGGTGAATTTCCGGGATGTGTTGGTGGCGTTGGGAATGTATCCGGGCGGCGGCGAACTCGGCGTCGAGGGCGCCGGGATTGTGCTCGAGGTCGGTCCCGGCGTGGCGGGGCTTTGCGTCGGCGACGCGGTGCTGGGCCTGCTGGGCGTCGTCGGTTCCGAGGCCGTGGTGGACGCGCGGCTGGTGACGGCGGTGCCGGCCGGCTGGACGCTGCCGCAAGCCGCGAGCGTGCCGGTGGTGTTCTTGACCGCGCTGTACGGGTTGTCGGTGCTGGCCGGGGTTAAAGCCGGCGAGCGGGTGCTGGTGCACGCGGCGACCGGTGGGTGGGGATGGCGGCGGTGCAGCTGGCCCGGCATTGGGGTGCGGAAGTATTCGTCACCGCCAGTCGTGGCAAGTGGGACACGTTGCGCGCGATGGGTTTTGACGATGATCACATCGGTGATACCCGGACGGTGGATTTCGAGGAGAAGTTTCTGGCCACCACCGGCGGGGCCGGGGTCGACGTGGTGCTCAACTCGCTGGCCGGGGAGTTCTTGGACGCCTCGCTGCGGTTGCTGGTGCGCGGTGGGCGTTTCATCGAGATGGGCAAGACCGACCTGCGCGACCCCGCATCGATGGCACCGGGCGTCATGTACCGGGCGTTCGACCTGATGGAGGCCGGGCCAGACCACATCGCAACGATGCTGTCCGACCTGCTCGAACTCTTCGACGCCGGCGTGTTGAAGCCGTTGCCGGTCAAAGCATTTGATGTGCGGTGCGCGTCGGCGGCGTATCGGTTCGTCAGTCAGGCACGTCAGATCGGCAAGGTGGTGCTGACTTTGCCGGACGGCCCGGACGATCCGGTGCTGGCGAGTTCGGGGGGTGGGCTGGCCGGCGGCAGCGTGCTGATCACCGGCGGCACCGGCATGGCCGGCTCGGCGGTGGCAGAGCATCTGGTGGCGCGCTACGGCGTGGCGCATGTGGTGTTGGTCAGCCGCAGCGGTGCCGCCGGCGAGGGCGTGGCCGAACTGACCGACCGGCTCACCGGCGCCGGGGCGCAGGTGACGGTGGCGGCCTGCGATGTGGCCGACCGGGATGCGTTGGCGGAGCTGCTTAGTCGGCTACCCGCCCGGTATCCGCTCAAGGGAGTGATCCACACCGCCGGGGTGATCGACGACGGGTTGATCGCGTCGTTGACGCCGGACCGAGTCGACACGGTGTTGCGCGGCAAGGTGGACGGCGCCTGGAATCTGCATGAGCTGACCCGGGATGCGGACCTGTCGGCGTTCGTGATGTTCTCGTCGATGGCCGGCATCGTTGGCTCCCCGGGTCAGGGCAACTACGCCGCGGCCAACAGCTTCCTCGACGGGCTGGCCGGCTATCGGCGTGCCCAGGGATTAGCGGGATTGTCGGTGGCCTGGGGACTTTGGGAACAGGCCAGCGGCATGACCCAACACCTCGACGAGCGCGACAAGGCCCGCATGAGCCGCGGCGGGCTGGCGCCGCTGTCCACCCCGCAGGCACTGCAGCTGTTCGACGAGGCGATGCTCGCCGAACGTGCCGCGCTGGTGGCCGCCCGCATCGACTCGGCGGGGCTGGGCGCCGGCGGCGCCGTCCCGCCGGTGCTGCGGGACCTGGTCGCCCGGCCGGGGCGGCGACTGATCAGCGATGCCGACGCCGCGGTGTCGACATCGGGATTGGCCGCCCGGCTGCAGGGGCTCAGCCCCGAGCAGCGACACCACCAGCTGGTCGAATTGGTATGCACCAATGCCGCAACCGTTCTCGGCAGGTCCAACGCCGACATCGAGGCTGAACTGCCGTTCCAGGACCTCGGGTTCGACTCGTTGACCGCGGTGGAGCTGCGCAACCGCATCAAAATGGCTACCGGGCTTACCCTTTCACCGAGCCTGATCTTCGACTTCCCCACGCCCGCCGCGCTGGCCGAACACATCGACGAACAGCTCGGCTCCGTGAACCCCAGTGCGCCCGCGGACGGACCGGACCCGCTGGCGCGCTTCGCACGTTTCAATGACATCGCCCGAGAGCTGCAAACGCTGGTCAACCAACCCAATTGGACGCCGGAGGAGAGAACCCGCCTGGCCGCCCGCATCCAGACCATCGTGAGCGAGCTGGAAACTCCACCACCGCTGACGTCCGGCGAGGCACACACCCTCGACGACGACATCGCCACCGCCACCGAACGCGAACTGTTCGCGATCCTCGATGACGACCTCGGCCCCTGATGTCATCGACCGACATCGCGATCATCGGCCTGGCCTGCCGGTTGCCCGGCGCCGCCGGCCCGCGTGACTTCTGGCGTCTCGTTCGGGACGGACGGGAGGAGACCCGGCTGCCCGTTGACAGCGCCGAGTTCGACGCCGACTTCTTCAACCTGTCCCCCCGCGAGGCCACTGCGATGGACCCGCGTCAGCGGATCGCACTCGAATTGTCCTGGGAGCTTTTCGAAGACGCGTTTCTGGTGCCGGAAACCCTGCGGGACGAACGGGTTTCGATCTTCCTCGGAGCGATGACCGACGACTACGCCGTGCTGACCCTGCGCGACGGCGCCGACGACCTGGATCATCACTCGTTCGGCGGGGTCAGCCGCGCGATGATCGCCAACAGGATTTCCTATGCCCTGGGCTTGCAGGGCTCCAGCATGATCATCGATTCCGGTCAATCGTCGTCGCTGGTCGCGGTGCACCTTGCCTGCGAAAACCTGGGTGCGGGCGAGTCGGCGCTGGCAATCGCCGGCGGGATCCACCTCAACCTCGCCGACGAAACCGCAATGCTGGAAACGGAATTCGGTGCGGTGTCGACGTCCGGGCATACCTACACATTCGACGGGCGCGCCGACGGTTACGTGCGAGCCGAGGGCGCCGCGATGGTCCTACTGAAGCCACTGACCGCCGCCATCAGCGACGGAGACCGGATCCGCGCGGTCATCCGCGGCAGCGCGGTCGGCAATGCCGGACACAGCTCCGCCGGTCAGACCGTGCCGTCGGTCCCGGCACAAGCCGACGTGATCCGCCGGGCGCTGGACCGCGCCGGGCTCGGCGCCGACGACATCGATTACGTCGAGGCGCACGGGACCGGAACCGAAGTCGGCGACCCGGTCGAAGCGCGCGCACTAGGCCAGGTCTTCGCCACCCGCCAACAGCACCAGGTGCGGGTGGGATCGGTGAAAACCAATATCGGCCACACCGGCAGCGCCGCCGGCATCGCCGGCCTGCTGAAAGCGGTACTGGCCCTCGAAAATGCAACGATCCCACCGAGCCTCAATTACGACAGCACGGCTCCCGGCAATGAGCTGAAAAGCTTGGGACTCCAGGTCAACACCGCACTGACAGCCTGGCCAGACGAGGGACGGCCGCGACGGGCCGGGGTGTCGTCGTTCGGAATGGGCGGAACGAATGCGCACGTGATCGTCGAGGAGACGCCCGCACGGCCGGAAAGCGTGCTGGCCCAGCCGCAACGCGTCGCCTCGGTGCCCTGGGTGCTGTCGGCGCGCTCGGAGCGGGCGTTGACGAACCAGGCCGCGCGGTTGGCTACCCACGTCGCCTCCGGCGAAGGGTTGACCGTCATGGATGTGGCGTGGTCGCTGGCGACCACGCGCTCGACTTTCGAACACCGCGCGGTGCTGGTCGGCAGCGAACGCCAAGACCTCACAGCGGGTTTGAGCCGGCTGGCCGCCGGCGAGCCCGGGCTGGTCACCGGCCGGGCCCGGACAGCCGGCAAGACCGTGTTCGTGTTTCCCGGCCAGGGCTCGCAGTGGCTGGGGATGGGCCGCCAACTCCACGAGCGCTTTCCGGTATTCGCCCGGGCGTTCGACGAGGCCGTCGACGCGCTGGACGCCGAGCTGCGGTCGGGTTTGCGCGAGGTGATCTGGGGCCTCGACGCGGGACTGCTGGCGAACACCGAATTCGCCCAGCCGGCCTTGTTCGCCCTCGAGGTGGCCTTGGCGACGTTGCTGCAAAGCTGGGGAACCGAACCCGATCTGGTGATGGGCCATTCGGTGGGGGAGATCACCGCGGCGCACATTGCGCGCGTACTCACGCTGGACGACGCGGCGCGGCTGGTGGCGGTTCGGGGCCGCTTGATGGCGGGCCTGCCGGCCGGTGGCGCGATGATCGCGGTGGCGGCCGGCGAGAACGACGTGCTGCCGTTGCTCACCGACGGGGTGGCGATCGCGGCGGTCAATGCGCCGAATTCCGTGGTGCTTTCGGGTGCCAAGGCCCCGGTGCGGGCGGTGGCCGAGCGGTTGTCGCGCCAGGGCGCGCGGGTGCATCGGCTGGCGGTGTCGCACGCTTTTCATTCGGGGTTGGTAGAGCCCATGATTGACGAGTTCGCCAACCTGGTAGCCGAGATCAAAGCCGACGAGCCGCGGATTGGCTTGATATCCAACGTGACTGGTCAGTTAGCTGGTCGCGACTATGGATCGGCGCAGTATTGGGCCGAGCATGTGCGCCGGCCGGTGCGCTTTGTCGACGGGGTTCGGCTAGCGGAAGCCCTGGGCGCCAACATCTTTGCCGAGGTGGGCCCGGCGGCCGGTCTGAGCGCGGCGGTGGAGCAGTCGCTGACCCGCGAGCACGCCACCGCGGTGCCGACGCTGGTCGACGAGCGGCCGGAAATCGACGCGCTTTTGACCGCGGCCGGGCAGCTATTCGCCCACGGTTCCACGATCGACTGGCCGTCGGTTCTGAGCGGCCTGGGCGGTCGCCGGGTCGAGCTACCGACGTACGGCTTTGCCCGGCAACGGTTTTGGCTGGGCAAACGCGCGGACTCGCCGGCTCCGCTAATCGACCGGGCCGCGGATCTGGCCGAGCGGCTGCACGCGCTGGCCCCCGAGGACCAGCAGCGGCAGCTGCTGGAACTGGTGTGCACGCATGCGGCAACGGTGTTGGGGCACTCGAGCAGTCGCGATATCGACGTCGAGCGCGCCTTTTCCGATATCGGCTTTGAATCGCTGACCGGCGTCGAACTTCGTAACCGCCTCAAGGCCGCCACCGGGTTGGCCTTGTCGCGCACGCTGATCTTCGACTTCCCGACGCCGTCGGCGCTGGCCGAACAACTGCGTCGTCAACTGCTGCACGACGATCGCGACGAATCCGACGACGAGAAGACGTGGCAGACATTAAGAAAAATCCCGCTGCGCGAACTTCGGCGAACCGGTCTGCTCGACAAACTCCTGCTGCTGGCCGGCGAGTCCGACGCGCCGCCGGCCGATCCCGCGATCGACGATGACGTCATCGACTCGTTGAGCCCCGATGCGCTCATCGCTCTGGCGCTGGAGGCCGACAAGGCGGATGATGCTGAATGACGAAATCCGTGCTGGCGGACCTGATTACGCTCCGCTCTTTCCTGGTGGATCCGACACATGTTGAATAGCCGTATCTTTGCGGCCCTGAACCAGACCGCATAAACTTTTGTAGCAATGGGGGGGAATCGCTGTAAGTAGAGGTCAAGTATGAGCGTCATCGCAGGTGTCTTCGGTGCACTGCCACCGCACCGGTACAGCCAGGGCGAAATTACCGACCAACTCGTCGAGTTCCCGGTTCTGAAGGAACACGAAGCGATCGTCCGGCGTCTGCACGGCGGCGCGAAGGTCAACAGCCGCCACCTCGTGCTTCCTCTCGAGCAGTACCTGTCGCTGACCGACTTCACCGAGACCAACGAAATCTTTATCGAAAAGGCCGTCGACCTCGGCTGCGAGGCGTTGCTGGGGGCGCTGGACGAGGCAGGGCTGCAGCCCCACGACGTCGACATGATCGCCACCACGACCGTCACCGGCGTCGCGGTGCCGTCGTTGGATGCCCGCATCGCCGGGCGGATCGGCCTGCGGCCCGACGTGCGCCGGGTACCGCTGTTCGGACTGGGCTGCGCGGCCGGTGCGGCGGGCGTCGCCTCCCTGCACAACTACCTGCGCGGAGCGCCAGACGGCGTCGCCGTGCTGATCTCCGTCGAGCTGTGCTCACTGACCTTCCCGACGGTCAAGCCGACCGTATCGGGGCTGGTCTCGACCGCGATGTTCGGCGACGGGGCGGCCGCGGTCGTCGCCGTCGGCGATCGTCGCGCCGAACAAGACCGGCAGCTACGGCCCAGCGGCCCCGACATCGTCGATTCCCGCAGCCGCCTCTACCCGGAATCGCTGCACATCATGGCTTGGAATGTCGGCCCCGCCGGCATGCAGCCGGTGTTCTCCCCGGAGCTCGCGACGGTCATCGAATCTCACCTGGCCGACGACGTCGACCGATTCCTTGGCCGACACGGGCTGACCAGGGACGACATCGAAGCGTGGGTGGCCCATCCGGGCGGTCCGAAGGTGATCGATGCCATCGGCAAGAGCCTGCAGCTACCACCGGAAGCCCTCGAGCTGACCTGGCGCTCGCTGGGTGAGATCGCCAACCTGTCGTCGGCGTCGGTGCTGCACGTGCTGCGCGACACCATCGCCAAACCGCCGGCCGCCGGCAGCCCGGGCCTGATCGTCGCGATGGGTCCCGGTTTCTCTTCCGAGCTCGTCCTACTGCGCTGGCACTGAGTCGGCGAGTTCGACGACCAGGCCCGGTGTGGGGCGCAGCGCCGCGAGGTTGGCGGCGCGGATCCGCTGAGCGGGCAGCCGTAACGTCGTTCGGGCCACCAGCCGGGCCAACATGACTGTCATCTCGGTCGTGGCCATCACCGCCCCGATGCACCGGCGCAACCCGCCGCTGAACGGAATGAACTCGTGCGGAGCCGGCTTGCGGTAGCCGGGCGTGTTCGGGTCCCACCTGGCCGGCCGGAACTCGCGTGGGTCCGGCCACACCTCGGGCAGCCGGTGGGTGACGTAGGCGCTGAAGATCAACAATCGGCCGGCGGGAATGCGATGCCCGTCGAATTTGAGTTCGCGCGTCACCCGGCGGGCCGAGATCACGCCGGGGGAGTACGGCCGCAGCGTCTCGTGGACGACGCCGTTGAGGTAGGTCAGCGCATCGAGGTTGTCCGCTTCCGGCGGTTCGTCGCCCAGCACCCGGCGCACTTCGTCGGCCGCGGTGTCCCACGCGCCCGGCAGCGTCAGCAGGGTGTAGATCGCCCACGCCAGTGCACCGCTGGTGGTCTCGTAGCCGGCGGTGATCAGCGAAATGATCGAGTCGCGAATCTCGTTGTCGTTCAATGCATATCCCTCGTCGCCGCGGCCCTCGATCAGCATGGTCATCAAATGGTCGTCGGGTCTGGGCGCGGTGCGGGCGTCGGCGATCAGGGCGTCGACGAAGTCGTTGAGGCGCTCGCGGGCGGCCATCGCTCGTCGCCATCCGCGGGTGTTGATCCGCTGCTGCAGCGCCGCCACCTGCGGCAGCTGGTGGGTCAGATCCAGCAACGGCTGGAGCTGCTCACCGAGGAAGTCGGAGTGCTCGGCCAGGCGGGAGCCGAACAGGCTCTCCGCGGTGCTGCGCCGGACCGCGGCTCGGCACCGCCGGTAGATGTCCAGCCGCTGTCCCGGCCGCCACCCGTCGATGACGGTGTCGATATTGGACACCATGGTCTGCATATAGTCCTGGATCTGCCGGTGCCGCAGCCCGGGGGCAACCACGCTGCGGCGACGGCGGTGGTCGTCGCCGTCGCTGACGATCAGCGCGGTGGGCCCGTCGACGATCGCCAGGCTCTCGAACGTCTGCGCCCAGCTGAACGCGTCGGCATTGGCGAACACGAACTTGTTCGCCTCGGGTCCCAGCAGATACGTGTAGCCGTGCCGGCCGACGCCGGAATTGACCACCGGGCCCCGCAGCCGGTACATCGCGAGCAACCCTTCGCCGGGCAGATAGCGAACCGGTTGCGTCCTCATGGTGACTATTCGACCATTTCCGAGAGCTCCAGCCAGCGGCTTTCCAGCGTGCCGACCTCGTCTTCCAGCGTCCGCAATTCGCCCGTCAGCCGGGTGATGCCGACGTGGTCGGACTGGTCGTGGTCGGCGAGTTCGACGTGCTTGGCCGCGATCCGGTCGGCCAACCGGGCGAGCTGACGATCGACCGACGCCAGCTCCTTCTCGGCCGCGCGACGCTGCGCGCCGGACATCCCCGCGGGCTCGGGAGCGGCCCGCAGCGGTTCCGCGATACTCGGTGACCGGGCGGCCAGCCGCAGGTACTCGTCGACGCCGCCGGGCAGGTGGCGCAGCCGGCCGTCGAGAATCGCGTACTGCTGATCGGTAATCCGCTCCAGCAGATAGCGGTCGTGCGAGACGACGATCAGCGTGCCCGGCCAGGAGTCGAGCAAATCCTCGGTGGCCGTCAGCATGTCGGTGTCGACGTCGTTGGTGGGCTCGTCGAGTAGCAGCACATTCGGCTCGGACAGCAAGGTGAGCATCAGCTGCAGCCGCCGCCGTTGGCCGCCGGACAGCTCGCCGACCCGCGCCGACAGCTGGCCGCGCCCGAACCCGAGCCGCTCCAGCAGTTGGGTCGGGGTGACCTCGCGCCCCTCGACCTGGTAGCCGCCGCGCAGGCCGGCCAGTACGTCGGCGATCCGGTCGGCGGTGAACGGGGTAAGCAGGTCGCCCTGCTGATCGAGCACCGACAACTGAACGGTCTTGCCGCGCTTGACCCGCCCGGTGTCCGGCGCGACAGTGCCCGCGATCAAGCCCAGCAGCGTCGACTTGCCCGCGCCGTTGGCCCCGAGGATGCCGGTGCGTTCGCCCGGGCCGATCCGCCACTCGATGTCGCGCAGTACCGGACGCCCGTCGAAGGAGACCGACACGTCGAGCAGATCGATCACGTCTTTGCCGAGTCGGGCCGTCGCCAGCTTGGCCAGCTCGACGGTGTTGCGCAGCGGCGGAACGTCGGCGATCAGCTGGTTGGCGGCGTCGATGCGGAACTTCGGTTTGGAGGTCCGCGCCGGCGGGCCCCGGCGCAGCCAGGCCAGCTCCTTGCGCATCAGGTTCTGCCGCTTGGACTCCACCGCGGCGGCCTGCCGGTCCCGCTCGACGCGCTGAAGGATATAGGCGGCGTAGCCGCCCTCGAACGGTTCGACGATCCCGTCGTGCACCTCCCATGTCGTGGTGGCGACTTCGTCGAGAAACCAGCGGTCGTGCGTTACCACCAACAGCCCGCCGGTGTTGCGGGCCCAGCGCTGCTGCAGGTGGCCGGCCAGCCAGGTGATCCCCTCGATATCGAGGTGGTTGGTGGGCTCGTCGAGGGCGACGACGTCCCATTCGCCGATCAGCAGCTGGGCCAGCTGCACCCGTCGACGCTGATCCCCGCTGAGCGTGGACGTCGTTGCATCCCAAGCGATGTCGGATACCAATCCGCCGACCACATCGCGGATGCGCGGGTCGCCGGCCCACTGATGCTCGGGCTGGTCGCCGACCAGCGTCCAGCCGACCGTGTGTACCGGATCCAGGGTGTCGGCCTGGCTGAGCGCGCCGACGCGCAATCCGCTGCGCCGGGTGACCCGGCCGGAGTTGGGCCGCAGCTCACCGCTCAGCAAACGCAGCAGGCTCGACTTGCCGTCCCCGTTGCGCCCGACGATGCCGATCCGCGCGCCGTCGTTGACCCCGAGTGAGATCGAGTCGAATACCACTTGAGTCGGGTATTCCAGGTGAACGGCCTCGGCCCCGATCAAGTGCGCCACTGGGACGACGCTAGCAAGGTTGTCGGACCGTCCGCCTACTATCGAAAGTATGTTCGATGCAGAGCGATCGCGGGAGCTGATCGACCGGATGTCTGCTGCCTCGCGATTGGAGGCCAGGGCAGCGGCCGATCGGTTGGATGCGATCGGAGAACTGTTCGAGCTGCGCCGGGCCGAAAACGGCGAGCATCGGGATTGGGCGGTCGACACCTGGGCGGCGGTGGCAGCCGAGGTCGCGGCGGAGTTTCGGATAAGCCTGGCGATGGCCGGCAGCTATCTGCGGTACGCCTTGGCGATGCGGGAGCGGCTACCGGCGGTGGCCGCGGCGTTTCGGGCCGGCGACATCGATTACCGGCTGTTTCAAACGGTCGTATACCGCACCGACTTGATCACGGATGCCGCAATCCTGGCCAAGGTGGATGCGCAGCTGGCGCTGCGGGTGACGCGCTGGCCGTCGATGACCCGCGGACGGTTGGCCGGCCAGATCGACCGCGTCGTTGCTTTCGCGGATGTCGATGCGGTGCGTCGGCACGAGGCGCTCAAGCGTGGTCGCGAGGTATCGATCTGGGAATCGGAGGGCGGCATCGCCGAGGTGCATGGCCGGCTATTCGTCACCGACGCCACGGCGCTGGATAGGCGGCTGGATGCACTTGCCGCCACCGTGTGCCCCGCCGATCCACGCAGCCGAGACCAGCGCCGGGCCGATGCGTTGGGCGTGCTGGCCGGCGGGGGAGATCAGTTGGGCTGCCGGTGCGGCACCGCCGGCTGCGTCGCCGGCGGGAGACGGGCCGGACCGGTGGTCATTCATGTCATCGCCGATCAAGCCGCGGTCGCGGGCAGTGGCGTGGCGCCCGCGTCGTCGCTTGCGGCGGATGGGCTGATTCCGGCGGCGGTGGTGGCCGAGCTGGCGAAGTCGTCGGTGCTACGGCCGTTGCTCGTGCCGATCAGTGGCGAAGCCCAGTACGTTGCGTCGGCCAAGCTTGCCGCCTACGTGCGGGCGCGCGATCTGACCTGCCGGGCGCCGGGATGCGATCGACCCGCCTCGGAAAGCGACCTCGACCACACCATCCCGTACGACGATGGCGGAGCCACCCATCCGTCGAACCTGAAGTGCCTGTGCCGGAAACATCATCTGCTCAAGACGTTCTGGGGCTGGTCCGACGAGCAGCTGCCCAACGGGACGGTGATCTGGACACTGCCCGACGGCCGCAGGCATGTCACCACACCCGGGAGCGCGCTGCTCTTCCCCAACTTGTGCGCACCCACTGGCGAGTTGCCCCGCGGCGACCGGACTCGCATCGATAGCTGTCGGGAGAGATCCGCAATGATGCCGCTGCGCACGAGCACTCGCGCACAGGACCGGGCCACCCGCATCGCCGCCGAGCGCCGAAGCAACCGCCTGGCCCGGCACGCCTACGTGGGCCCGGCCCCACCCGGCCAAAGCGACGATGAGCCGCCACCCTTTTGAGCGAACCGCCTGACCAGAACCGCTGGGCGCGCCGATATGCCATGATGTGTCAGCTGTCGAGAGTGGGGAGCCGCGATGGATCTGAACTTGTCGATGATCACGCGGCCGGTGGAACGACTGGTCGCGACGGCCCAGAACGGCCTGGAGGTCTTACGGCTGGGGGGCCTGGAGACCGGTACCGTTCCATCGCCGTCGCAGATTGTCGAAAGCGTGCCGATGTACAAGCTTCGGCGCTACTTTCCGCCCGACAACCGACCCGGACAGCAACCCGTTGGACCGCCGGTGCTGATGGTGCACCCGATGATGATGTCGGCGGATATGTGGGATGTCACCCGCGAAGACGGCGCGGTCGGCATCCTGCACTCGCACGGGCTGGATTGCTGGGTCATCGACTTCGGTTCCCCCGACAAGGTCGAGGGCGGCATGCGCCGCAACCTGGCCGACCACATCGTCGCGCTCAGTCAGGCCATCGACACGGTGCGGGACGCCACCGGCGCGGACGTCCATCTGGTCGGGTATTCGCAGGGCGGGATGTGGTGCTACCAGGTCGCCGCCTACCGGCGTTCGAAAGCGCTGGCCAGCATCGTGACTTTCGGTTCGCCGGTGGACACCCTGGCCGCCCTGCCGATGGGCATCCCGGCAAACTTCGCCCCGCCCGTCGCCAACTTCATGGCCGATCACGTCTTCAGCCGGCTGGCCATCCCGGGCTGGATGGCGCGGGCCGGCTTCCAGATGCTCGACCCGCTCAAGACCGCCAAGGCCCGGGTCGACTTCGTGCGTCAGCTGCACGACCGCGAGGCGCTGCTGCCCCGTGAACAACAGCGCAGATTCCTCGAACGCGAGGGGTGGATCGCCTGGTCCGGCCCGGCGATCTCCGAGCTGCTCAAGCAGTTCATCGCGCACAACCGGATGATGACCGGCGGTTTCGCGGTCAACGGGCAGATGGTCACGCTCACCGACATCACCTGCCCGGTGCTGGCCTTCGTCGGCGAGGTCGACGACATCGGCCAGCCGGCGTCGGTGCGCGGCATCCGGCGCGCGGCGCCCGACGCCGAGGTCTACGAGGCCCGCATCCGCACCGGCCATTTCGGCCTGGTGGTCGGATCCAAGGCGGCGGAGCAGGGTTGGCCGACCGTCGCCGCGTGGATCGAATGGCTGTCCTCCGGCGGGGACAAGCCGTCGAGCATCGACCTGATGGCCGATCAGCCCGAAGAGCACACCGACAGCGGCGTCGCGCTGAGTTCGCGGATCACCCACGGCCTCGGTGAGGCGTCGGAGGCGGCGTTGGAGCTGGTGCGCGGTGCCACCGGCGCGGTGGTCGCGGCCAACAAATCCATGCGGACCCTGGCCGTGGAGACCGCGCGCACGCTGCCGCGGCTGGCCCGGCTCGGACAGATCAACGACCACACTCGAATCTCGTTGGGCCGCATCATCGCCGAGCAGGCCGGCAGCGCGCCACGCGGTGAATTCTTGCTGTTCGACGGTCGCGTGCACACGTACGAGGCCGTCGATCGGCGCATCAACAACGTCGTTCGGGGCCTGATTCAGGTCGGCGTGCGCCAGGGCGACCGGGTGGGCGTGCTGATGGAGACGCGGCCCAGCGCCCTGGTCGCGATCGCCGCGCTGTCTCGGCTCGGCGCCGTCGCGGTCGTGATGCACCCGGAGGCCGATCTGCCGGCCTCGGTCCGCCTCGGGCGGGTCACCGAGATCCTGACCGACCCCACCAACCTCGAGGCCGCCCGGCAATGGCCGGGCCAGGTGCTGGTGCTCGGTGGTGGTGAGGCACGCAACCTGCACCTGCCCGAGGACGGCTCGGGACTGGCGCAAGTCATCGACATGGAGCAGATCGACCCCGACGCGGTCGAGCTCCCCGCCTGGTATCGGCCCAACCCTGGACTGGCGCGGGATCTGGCGTTCATCGCGTTCAACACGGTCGGCGGCGAGCTGGTGGCCAAGCAGATCACCAACTACCGGTGGGCGGTGTCGGCATTCGGGACCGCCTCGGCGGCCGGCTTGGGGGGCCGCGACACCGTGTACTGCCTGACGCCGCTGCATCACGAGTCCGCGCTGCTGGTCGCCCTGGGCGGCGCGGTCGTCGGCGGAACCCGCATTGCCCTATCACGCGGCCTGCGCGCGGACCGCTTCGTCAGCGAGATACGGCAGTACGGCGTCACCGTGGTGTCCTACACCTGGGCGATGCTGCGCGACGTCGTCGACGATCCGGCCTTTGTGCTGCACGGCAACCATCCGGTTCGGCTGTTCATCGGCTCGGGCATGCCGACCGGATTGTGGGAGCGGGTGGTCGACGCGTTCACGCCGGCGAACGTCGTCGAGTTCTTCGCCACCACGGACGGACAGGCGGTGCTGGCCAACGTGTCCGGTGCCAAGATCGGCAGCAAGGGCCGCCCGCTGCCCGGCGCCGGGCGAATCGAGCTCGGGGCCTACGACACCGAACACGACCTCATCCTGGAAGACGAGCGGGGTTTTGTGCAGGTCGCCGACACCAACCAGGTCGGGGTGTTGCTCGCGGCATCCCGAGGACCGATCGATCCGACCGCCTCGGTCAAGCGCGGGGTCTTCGCGCCCGGCGACACCTGGATCTCCACCGAGAACCTGTTCCGCCGCGACGAGGACGGCGACTACTGGCTGCTGGGCCGCCGCGGCTCGGTCGTGCACACCGAACGCGGGCTGGTCTATTCCGATGCGGTCACCGATGCGCTGGGCCTGATCAACGGCGTGGACCTCGCGGTGACCTACAACGTGCCGTTCGGCAACCACGAGGTAGCGGTCTCCGCGGTGACGCTGCTGCCCGGGGCCAGCATCACGGCGGCCGACCTCACCGACGCGTTCGCCGACATGCCCGTCGGGCTCGGGCCCGACATCGTGCACGTGGTGCCGGAGATGGCGCTCAGCGCCACCTATCGTCCGACGGTTAGCGCGCTGCGGGCGGCCGGAATTCCCAAATCCGGCCGGCACGCCTGGTATTTCGACACCGCCAGCGAGCACTACCGCAAGCTGACGCCGGCGGTTCGGGCCGAGCTCAGCGCTACCTACAAGGGCACCGATGGTTGACGACACGCTGCTGAGCATTCTCGTCTGCCCGCAGGACCGCGGCCCGCTGCTGCTGGTGTCCCAAGAAGACGGCGACGAACTGCTGTACAACCCGCGACTGCGCCGCGCCTACCGCATCGAGGAGGGGATTCCGGTGCTGCTGATCGACGAGGCGCGCGATGTCGACGACGACGAGCACGCTCGTCTCATGGAACGAGGCCGTCCGGCAACTCCCCGGTGAGGTAGCGCTGCAGGTTCGGTGCGATGGTCGCCGCGACCTGCTCGGGCGGCAGCGACGCGAACGGCTCCAGCTGCAGGATGTAGCGAGCCATCACCACGCCCACCATCTGCGACGCGACGAATTGAATGCGGATGATCCCGGTGCCCGGCGGGTTGTCGACGCGGGTCCCGACCTCCACCGCGATCACCTCTTGGATGAAAGACCGGAACAGGTTGACCTCGGACCCGGCCACGATGGACCGTAGCGCGGCGATGAACCCGGTGCCCAGTTCGGAATCCCACAGCGGCAACAACATTGACGGCAGTTTGTAGCCGATCTCCTCGACGGGGATTTCGCGCAGCGGGCCGATGATGTCCATCGGGTCGATCGGGATGCGCACCGCCGCGGCGAACAGCTTCTCCTTGGTGCCGAAATAGTGATGCACCAACGCCGAGTCGACGCCGGCCGCGGTCGCCACGGCGCGAATCGACGTGTGACCAATTCCATTGCGGGCGAACAGCTCTCGCGCACAAGTCAAGATACGCTCGCGCGTGTCGGAGTTTCCGGCGGGCCGGCCCGGCCGCCGGCGCTCGGCGTTGGCGGCCGTCACGTTATGGCGTCCGGCGCCGCAATGTCGCCGCGGCCAGGCACAGCGCGGCGAACGCGGAACCCGCCACGACGACGATGTCGCGCACCGCGGTCCCGGTCAGCTCGGTATGCGAACTCACCTGTTGCAGAGCCTCCAGCGCGTAGCTGGCCGGCAGCACGTTGCTGATCCATTGCAACCAGTCTGGCATCAGCGCGCGAGGGACGATGACGCCGGCCAGCAGCAGCTGCGGCACCATCACCAGCGGGATGAATTGCACGGCCTGAAACTCGGTGCGGGCGAACGCACTACACAGCAGACCCAGACCGACACCGAGCACGGCGTTGACGATCGCGATCACGAACACCCAGTACCAGGCGCCCGCCGTGTCAAAGCCGAGGAACCAGAACGACACTGCACACGCCACCGTCGCCTGCGCCGCCGCGGCGATCGAGAAAGCGGTGCCGTAGGCGATCAGCAGGTCGAGCCGGCGCAGGGGAGTGGCCAGGATGCGCTCCAGCGTCCCCGAGGCCCGTTCCCGTTGCATGGTGATCGCCGTGATGATGAACATCACGAACAGCGGGAATAGGCCCAGCAGAATCAAGCAGGCATTGTTGAACGGCGACGGTGTTCCGGGTAGGTGCCGCGCATTGTGAAACATGAAGTACATCAACGTGATAACCAGAACCGGCACCACGAGGATCATCGCGACACTGCGGTGATCGGCGGCCAGCTGGCGCAGAATCCGCGTCGTGGTGGCGGTGTAGCCCCGCAGGCTCATCCTGCTTTGGGGCCGGCTGGCTGCATGGTGCGCTTGATGATGGACAGAAACGCGTCCTCCAGTGACGTGCATCCGGTGTCCTTTCGTAGCTGGGTCGGCGTGGTGTGGGCGACCAGGTTCCCGTCGCGCATCAGCAGCAGGTCTCCGCAGTGCTCGGCTTCGTCCATCACGTGGCTCGAAACCAGCAGCGTGGTTCCCGCGCGGGCGAGGTCGTTGAACTGCTCCCAGAGGTCGGCCCGCAGCACCGGGTCCAGCCCGACCGTGGGTTCGTCGAGCACCAGCAGTTCCGGCTGGCAGACCAGGGCGCACGCCAGTGACACCCTGGTGCGCTGGCCGCCGGACAGGTTAGCGGCCAGCTCGGTCCGGTGATCGGCCAGCCCGACCCGCTCGATCGCGTCGTCGGCGGCCTGGCCGTCGAAGCCGTACAGCGAAGCGAAGTAGCGAACGTTGTCGACGATCCGCAGGTCGTTGTAGATGGTCGGGTCTTGCGGCAGGTAGCCGACGCGACGGCGCAGGTCGGGGGAGCCGGCGGGTCGACCGAGCACAGTCACCGTTCCAGACGTGACGATCTGGGTGCCGACGATGCAACGGATCAGCGTGGTCTTGCCGCAGCCGGACGGGCCTAGCAGGCCGGTGATGCTGCCTTTGGCGACCTGCACCGAGAAGTCTTGCAGCGCGGGGCGTTTGCCCCGGATGACCCGCAGATGTTCGATGTTTACAGCCGCGGGCGGATATTCATCATGAGATGAATATCCGCCCGCGGCGCGGATGTGTCAAGGGGTTAGGGCGTCGGGGAGCCGGGGCGGCGCAGGGGCAGGTGGCCGTGCACGCCCTCGGCGTAGGCCGTTTCGGCGTGCTGCGTGAAGTCGACGCCGGTGGTTTCGTCCTCGGGGCTGAGCCGGAAACCGATCACCCGCTCGATCACCTTCGCCAGCACGAACGTCACCGCGAACGCGTACGCCGCGACGACGACGATCGCGAAGGACTGCTTGCCGAGCTGGCCGAAGCCGCCCCCAAAGAAAAGACCCCGCGGGCCCGACGTCATGACGGCCGTGGCGAGCAGTCCGATCAGGAAGACCCCGACCACCCCGCCGACGAAGTGCACGCCGACGACGTCGAGCGAATCGTCATAGTTGAAGCGCAATTTCGCGGTCACCGCGAACGCGCACACGACACCCGCGGCAAGGCCGACCGCGGCCGCGCCGAGCGTATTGACGGTCCCGCACGACGGCGTGATCGCGACGAGGCCCGCGACCACTCCGGATGCCGCCCCGAACGTCGTCGGCGTGCCGTCGCGGAGCTGCTCGACCGTCAGCCAGCCCAGCATGCCCAGGCAGCCCGCCACCAGCGTGTTGAGGAAGATGGCCGCGGCAGTTCCGTTGGCCGCCAAGGCCGAACCGGCGTTGAACCCGAACCAGCCGAACCACAGCAGCCCGACCCCGACGAAGAGCAGCGGCAGATTGTGCGGGCGCATCGCGTCTTTCTTGAAGCCGATGCGGGGCCCGAGCACCAGCGCCAGGGCCAGCGCCGAGGAACCGGAGACGATCTCGACGACCAGGCCGCCGGCGTAGTCGAGCACGCCGAGCTTGGCCAGCCAGCCGCCGGGCCCCCACACCCAATGCGCGACAACCGAATACACGACGATCGCCCAGACCGGAACGAACACGACCCAGGCGGCGAAGCGGGCCCGGTCGGCGATCGCGCCGCTGACCAGCGCCGCGGTGATGATCGCAAAGGTCAATTGGAAGGTGGCATAGAGCAGTTCGGGGACAGTGCCGTGCACGGTGTCCGGCGTGATGCCGAGCATCCCGACGTGGCTGAGGTTGCCGATGAACCCGCCCGCCCCGTCGTCGGAGAAGGCGAGCGTGTAGCCGACCAGCAGCCACGCCACCGTGACGAGCGGGATCGAGACGAAGCTCATCATGATCATGTTGAGCACCCCGGTGGTGCGGACCATGCCGCCATAGAAGATCGCCAGGCCGGGGGTCATCAGCAGGACCAGTGCGGTACTGGCCAGCAGCCACGCGGTGGCGGCGGGGTCGATTGCATGCATTTTCTGGGCTCCTTTGCCTCACGGCAACCGGGAGTTTGCCATGTTCGGGCTCTCGGTAGGTTCGGTGGGTGGGTGCAGGCGAGCTGGTAGTCGACCCGGTCGCGGCTGCGCACCGGCTACTCGGGGCGACTCTCACCGCACGGGACGTGCGCGCGATCGTCGTCGAGGTGGAGGCCTACGGAGGGGTTCCCGACGGACCCTGGCCGGACGCGGCGGCGCACTCCTACCGGGGTCGCAGCGGCCGCAATGGCGTGATGTTCGGGCCCCCGGGCCGGCTGTACACCTACCTCAGCCACGGCATCCACACCTGCGCCAACGTCTCGTGCGGACCCGACGGTACGGCGGCCGCGGTGCTGCTGCGCGCCGCGGTGATCGAGGACGGCGCCGATATTGCCCAGGCCCGTCGCGGTCCCGCCATCCGCACCGCCGCATTGGCCCGTGGTCCCGCAAATCTCTGCTCGGCGCTCGGAATCACAATGTCCGACAACGGGATTGACCTGTTCGATCCGAACAGCCCGGTGACGCTGACGTTGAATGCGGTCGACGGCGCGGTCGCCGGCCCCCGGGTGGGCGTCAGCCAGGCCGCCGACCGGCCGTGGCGACTGTGGCTTGCCGGTCGGCCTGAGGTATCGGCGTATCGGCGAAGTCCGCGAGCACCCGCCCCCGGCGCCAGCGACTAGCCTCTTGCCCATGATCCTCGACGAGCTGGGCTGGCGTGGACTGATCGCCCAGTCCACCGACCTCGACGCCCTGGCCGCCGAAGTGCAGCGCGGGCCGCTGACGGTGTACGCCGGCTTCGACCCCACCGCGCCGAGCCTGCATGCGGGGCATCTGGTGCCGCTGCTGGCGCTGCGGCGCTTTCAGCGGGCCGGGCACCGTCCGATCGTGCTCGCCGGCGGCGCCACCGGCATGATCGGGGACCCGCGCGAGGTCGGCGAGCGCAGCCTGCACGAGGCCAACACGGTCGCCGAGTGGACCGAACGGATTCGCGGACAGCTGGAACGCTTCGTCGACTTCTCGGATTCTGGGGACTCACCCACCGGCGCGATCGTCGCCAACAATCTCGACTGGACGGGCCCGATGTCGGCGATCGAGTTCCTGCGGGATCTCGGTAAGCACTTCTCGGTCAACGTCATGCTGGATCGCGACACCATCCGGCGCCGGCTGGACGGAGACGGGATCTCCTACACCGAGTTCAGCTACATGCTTCTGCAGGCCAACGACTACGTCGAGCTGCACCAGCGGCACGGCTGCGCGCTGCAGATCGGCGGCTCGGATCAATGGGGCAACATCATCGCCGGGGTCCGGCTGGTGCGTCAGAAGCTGGGCGCGACCGTGCACGCGCTGACGGTCCCGCTGGTGACGGCGGCCGACGGCACCAAATTCGGCAAATCCACCGGTGGCGGCAACCTGTGGCTGGACCCGCAGCTGACCAGCCCGTATGCCTGGTACCAATACTTCGTCAACACCGCCGACGCCGACGTGATCCGCTACCTGAGGTGGTTCACCTTCTTGTCCGCCGACGAGCTGGCCGAACTGGAACAGGCCACCGCCGAGCGTCCGCAACAACGCGCCGCCCAGCGCCGCCTGGCCACCGAACTCACCGTCCTGGTGCACGGCGAGGAAGCCACCGCGGCCGTCGAGCACGCCAGCAAGGCCCTGTTCGGCCAGGGCGAGCTGGATCGTCTGGACGAGGCGACGCTCGCGGCCGCGTTGCGCGAGGCCTCGGTCGCCGAGCTCAAACCCGGTGGCCCGGACGGGATTGTCGACCTGTTGGTGGCCAGCGGACTGTCGGCCAGCAAGGGCGCCGCGCGACGCACGATCGGCGAGGGCGGTGTCTCGGTCAACAACATTCGGGTCGAGAGCGAGGAATGGTCCCCGCGGGATGCGGATTTCCTCTACGGCAAGTGGCTGGTGCTGCGGCGTGGCAAGCGCAACATCGCCGGCATAGAGAAGGTCTAGAGAAGTTCTATTCAGCGGGGACCTCGCCAAATCGGAGGGGAAGCCGATATTAGAGGAGGGGAGCCTCGTTGTTGGAAGGAGCGACGAGATCCCCGCTGTGACAACTAGTTTTCCCGGATTCCCGGCTCGCCGGTATCCCACAACCGGTTGAATTACGGGTGGACATTCGTTGTCCCCCATTCGGGGGACAACGCCGAGTGGCGTGGCGACGTCAAGAAAACGAAAACGGCTATGCGACAACAGGATTGACTTCTTAGAACCGCCCGGCCGCCCCGGTGGGCCGTCGGGAGCGGAACATAGTGCATGCGAGGTTGTCAAGAAGGTCGGAGCAAAACGCGGTGGTGTCCAAACCTTTACCTGGCCGTGCCCTGAACGTGACACGCGTTGGCCGCTGTAGTCACAGTGATTTTGCGCAGCCACCGAACCATCGACGAGAGCGAGAGATGACGGCGCAATCAATGGCGTACCACTGGACCTTACGGGTCGGCGCACAGGCGAGGGCCTTCGGGTTCATGGGGCTGACGACGGCTTTGGTTGGCGCGGCCGCGACGATGGCGGCCCCCATCCGGGCCGACATGGCGGGCAACACCTTCCTGTCTGCCCTGACCAACGCCGGTATTGCCGTCACTCAGCCGTCCACCGCGCTGGCCCAGGGCCAATCGGTGTGCCCGATGCTCATCCGGCCGGGCGGGTCGTTCGACTCGGTCGTCTCGGACGTGGCCACCGGCAGCGGGATGACCGAGAAAAATGCCGGCATCTTCACGATCATCGCGATCGGCACGTTCTGTCCCGCGATGATCGCGCCGTTGATTCCGGACCGGTTCAAGGCGTAGCGAGACCGCCACTCGGGTGCCCGTATTCTTTCGGAGTGGGCGACGACAGGCAGCGTCATAACGGAGAGCGGCGGCCGCGCTCGGCGTCCAAATGGTCGGGACCGGGCCGGGCGCGCTCAGCTCAGCCACAGAGCTCGACCGGCGGTGATCGCCCCGCGGACAACGGGCCCCCAATCCCGCCCGATGTGGACGCCAAACAGCTGGCTCCCGAGATCCGCGGCGAACTGAGCACCTTGGACCGCGCGACCGCCGAGGCGGTGGCGCGCCACCTGGTCGCCGCGGGTGAGCTGATGGACGAAGACCCCGAAGCCGCCCTTAACCACGCCCGTGCCGCGCGCGCGAGGTCCAGCAGGATCGCCGCCATTCGCGAAGCCGTCGGAATCGCCGCCTACCGCTACGGCGATTGGGCCCAGGCGCTGTCCGAATTGCGCGCCGCCCGCCGGATGGGCAGCAGGTCCCCGCTGCTGCCGTTGATCGCGGATTGCGAACGCGGCCTTGGCCGCCCGGAGCGGGCGATCGAACTGGCACGCGGCGAGGAGGCGGCCCAGCTCAGCGGCGACGCCGCCGACGAGCTGCGCATCGTGGCCGCCGGCGCCCGCTCCGACCTCGGGCAGCTCGAGCAGGCGCTGACCCTGTTGTCCACGCCGCAACTGGACCCGACGCGCAGCGGCTCGATGGCCGCCCGGTTGTTCTACGCCTACGCCGACACCCTGCTGGCGCTCGGCCGCAACGACGAAGCGCTGCAATGGTTTTTGCACTCCGCGGCCGCCGACATCGACGGCATCACCGACGCCGAGGACCGGGTCGGCGAACTGGGTTCGGAAGACGACGCGTGAAAGGCATTGCGCGGGAATACGATTGCCTGCTCATCGATCTGGATGGCACGGTGTTCCGGGGCCGCCAGGCCACTGATGGCGCGGTGCAGACGCTCGACGAAGTAAGCAGCCGCAAGCTATTCGTCACCAACAACGCCTCCCGCAGCGCCGACGAAGTCGCGACCCACCTGCGCGATCTCGGCTTCACCGCCACCGGCGACGACGTCGTCACCAGCGCCCAAAGCGCCGCGCACCTGCTATCCGGTGAACTACCGCCGAATTCACCCGTGCTGATCGTCGGCACCGACTCGCTGGCCAACGAAATCTCCGCCGTCGGATTGCGTCCGGTGCGCCGCTCCGAGGACAACCCCGTCGCGGTCGTCCAGGGCCTCTCGATGACGATCGGTTGGCCCGATCTCGCCGAGGCCGCACTGGCCATCCGGGCCGGTGCGCTGTGGGTGGCGGCCAACGTCGACCCCACGCTGCCCACCGAGCAGGGTCTGCTGCCGGGCAACGGATCCCTGGTGGCCGCGCTGCGGGCCGCGACCGGCGCCGAACCCAAGGTGGCCGGAAAGCCCGCTCCGACACTGCTCAACGACGCGGTCGCGCGCGGCGAATACCGTGCGCCGCTGGTGATCGGCGATCGCCTCGACACCGACATCGAGGGCGCCAACGCCGCGAAGTTTCCCAGCCTGATGGTGCTGACCGGGGTCAGCAGCGCGCGGGACGCGGTGTACGCCATACCCGCGCAGCGGCCCACCTACATCGGCCACGACCTGCGCGCGCTGCACCAGGACAGCGACGCACTCGCGGTCCGGCCGCAGCCCGGCTGGGCGATCGACGTCGAAGACGACGCCGTCACGGTCCGCGGCAACGGCGCCGTCGATGCAGACGGGGATGGGTTGTCGATCGTGCGCGCGGTCGCCAGCGCGGTGTGGGCCGCCGACTTCGACGGGCAGCCGGCGCGCATCCGCGCCGCCGACGACCGGGCCCGCGACGCGCTCGAGCGCTGGTCTCTCGTGCATGCCGAATAGCGGATGGCTACCGTAGAACCGCAATGAATATCGATCCTGCACAGATTCGCGCCGACATCGACAACCTGTTGGCGCAGTTGCCCGACCTGGCCGATCCGGAGAACCCGGAAACCGGGTCCCGGAAATTCGAGCTGGCCGAGCTCGAAGACATCGCACGCCGGCTTTCCGAAGCGCATGACGTCCTGCTGGCCGCGCTGGAGTCGGCGGAGAAGGGCTGAGGTGCCGGCATGGCACGACGCGCCCGCGTTGACGCGGAGCTGGTGCGGCGCGGCCTGGCCCGATCCCGTCAGCAGGCCGCCGAGTTGATCGGCGCCGGCAAGGTCAGCATCGACGGTATGCCCGCGGTCAAGCCCGGTACCGCCATCACGGCCAGCGCGGCGCTGACCGTCGTCGACGACGGCGAACGCCGCTGTGTGTCGCGTGGGGCGCACAAGCTGATCGGTGCACTCGACGCCTTCGACATCCCGGTGGCAGGCCGTCGCTGCCTGGACGCCGGCGCGTCGACCGGCGGGTTCACCGAGGTCCTGCTGGATCGCGGCGCCGCCGAGGTGGTGGCCGCCGATGTGGGCTACGGCCAGTTGGCCTGGTCGCTGCGCTCTGATCCGCGGGTGATCGTCGTCGAGCGGACCAACGTCCGCGACCTGTCGCCCGAAGCGACCGGCGGGCGCGTCGACCTGGTGGTGGCCGACCTGTCGTTTATCTCGCTGTCCACCGTGTTGCCCGCGCTGGCTGGTTGCGCCAACCCCGGCGCCGATATCGTTCCCATGGTGAAGCCGCAGTTTGAGGTGGGGAAGGGCCAGGTCGGTGCCGGCGGGGTGGTTCGCGACCCCGGGTTGCGTGCCGACTCGGTGCTGGCCGTCGCGGGACGCGCCGGGGAGCTGGGCTGGCACACCGTGGACGTCACGGCCAGTCCGCTGCCGGGACCGTCGGGCAATGTCGAGTACTTCCTGTGGCTGCGCGCCGATACCGATCGGGCGCTGACGGGCGACGGGTTGGTCGATGCGGTGCGGCGCGCGGTGGGCGAGGGCCCGCAATGACCGTCGAACGCACCATCCTGCTGGTCGTGCACACCGGGCGCGAGGAAGCGACCGAGACTGCCCGCCGCGTCCAGAAAGTGGTGAGCGACAACGGTATTGCGCTTCGTGTGTTGTCCGCCGAGGCGGTCGACCGGGGACCGCTGCCGTTGTCACCCGACGACGTGCGGGCGATGGGCGTCGAGATCGAGGTGGTCGACGCCGAGCCGGATGCCGCGGAAGGCTGCGAGCTGGTGCTGGTGCTCGGCGGCGACGGCACCTTCCTGCGCGCGGCCGAACTTGCCCGCAACGCCGGCATTCCGGTGCTGGGCGTCAACCTGGGCCGCATCGGCTTTCTCGCCGAGGCCGAGGCGGAGGCCATCGACAGGGTGCTGGAACACGTGGTGGCCCAGGACTATCGGGTGGAGGAGCGCCTGACGCTCGACGTCTTGGTGCGCCAGCGCGGACAGGTGATCGATCAGGGGTGGGCGCTCAACGAGGCCAGCCTGGAAAAGGGTCCGCGGCTCGGTGTGCTGGGCGTGGTCGTCGAAATCGAGGGACGACCGGTGTCGACCTTCGGTTGCGACGGAATCTTGGTGTCGACACCGACCGGATCCACCGCCTACGCGTTCTCCGCCGGCGGTCCGATGCTCTGGCCGGATCTCGAGGCAATCCTGGTGGTGCCCAACAACGCTCACGCGCTGTTCGGCCGGCCGATGGTCACCAGCCCCGATGCCACGATCGCGATCGAGATCGAGGCGGACGGCAACGACGCCCTGGTGTTCTGCGACGGCCGCCGCGAAATGGTGGTCCCCGCGGGAGGGCGGCTCGAGGTGAAACGCTGCGGTACAGCGGTGAAGTGGGCACGGCTGGACAGCGCGCCGTTCACCGACCGGCTGGTGCGCAAGTTCCGGCTGCCCGTGACCGGTTGGCGCGGAAAGTAACGGCGCCGCAACGGTGCTGACGCAATGCTGACCGAAATCCGCATCGAGTCACTGGGTGCGATCAGCTCCGCGGTCGGGGAGTTCGACCGCGGCCTGACCGTACTGACCGGAGAGACCGGCACCGGCAAGACCATGGTGGTGACGGGGCTGCATCTGCTCGGCGGTGCCCGCGCCGACGCCAACCGGGTGCGTTCCGGAGCCGAACGAGCGGTCGTCGAAGGCCGTTTCACCACAACCGATCTCGACGACGCCTCGATCGCGCAACTCGACGAGATGCTGGACGCGTCGGGCGGCGAGCGCGACGAGGACGGCAGCGTGATCGCGTTGCGCTCCGTCAGCCGCGACGGGCCGTCGCGGGCCTACCTCGGCGGCCGCAGCGTGCCCGCAAAGTCCTTGGGCGACTTTACGACCGGGCTGCTGACCTTGCACGGCCAGAACGACCAGTTGCGGCTGATGCGGCCCGAGGAGCAACGTGGTGCGCTGGACCGGTTCGCGAAGGCCGGGCCCGCGCTCGAGCGCTACCGCAAACTGCGCGACTCCTGGCTCTCGGCGCGCCGCGACCTGCTCGACCGCCGCAACCGCATGCGCGAACTCGCCCTGGAAGCCGACCGGTTGAGCTTCGGGCTCAACGAGATCGATGCCGTGGACCCGCAGCCCGGCGAGGACGACGCCCTGGTCGCCGACATCGTGCGGCTCTCGGAGCTGGACACGTTGCGCGAGGCCGCGGCGACCGCCCGGGCGGCGCTGTCGGCCGAGGACCTGTCCGACGGCAGCGCCGCCGAAACCCTTGGGAAGGCAAGGGCCGCACTGGAATCCACCGACGACGCGAAGCTGCAGGCGCTGGCCCGGCAGATCCGCGAGGCACAGACCGTCGTCGACGATGCGGCACAGGAACTGGGCAGCTATTTGGAGGAGTTGCCCGTGGATGCCAGCGCGCTGGAGTCCAAGCTGGCCCGGCAAGCAGAGCTGCGGACCCTGACCCGCAAGTACGCCGCGGATGTCGACGGGGTGCTGGCCTGGGCGGCAGAATCGCGCGAGCGGCTCGCGCAACTCGACGTCTCGGAGGAGGGGCTGGCGGCGCTGCAGCGCCGCGCCGACGAGCTCGCCGGTGAATTGAGCGTGGCCGCAGTCGATCTCAGCAAGTGCCGCCGCAAGGCCGCGAAAAAGCTGGCGAAAGAGGTAACGACCGAGCTGGCCGGGCTGGCGATGGCCGACGCCGAATTCACCATCGAGGTGAGCACCGACGTGACCGCCGAGAAGGACGACCCGGCCGTGCTGACGCTGCCCTCCGGTGAGACGGCCCGCGCCGGCGCCGACGGCGTCGACCAGGTCGAGTTCGGCTTCGCCGCGCACCGCGGCATGACGGTGCTGCCGCTGGCCAAGAGTGCGTCGGGCGGCGAGCTGTCCCGGGTGATGCTGGCCCTGGAAGTGGTGCTGGCCGCGTCGGCGGCGGGCACCACGATGGTGTTCGACGAGATCGACGCCGGCGTTGGCGGTCGCGCCGCCGTCCAGATCGGGCGGCGATTGGCGCGGTTGGCGCGCACCCACCAGGTCATCGTGGTGACCCATTTGCCTCAGGTCGCGGCGTACGCCGAGGTACACCTGGTGGTGCATCCCGCCGGGCCGCGGGGGACCAGTGTGGTGCGCCGGGTGACCGACGACGAGCGGGTCGCCGAGCTGGCGCGGATGCTGGCCGGCCTGGGCGAATCCGACAGCGGCCGCGCCCACGCCCGTGAGCTCCTCGACGGAGCCCAGAACGACGAGATCTAGCCGGATCTCCCGCCGAGACCGCACCTTTATCAGCCTGTTACAGATGTGACTCTAGATAACTTCTGGGGCTGATGTTACGGCGCGCCTCCACCCCTCGGCCGTGCATCACGGACAGAATCCCCCCATGAAGATGTCAGGGCTGCTCACACGTAATGCTTCCCGGCCGGGTCTGACCGGCACCGCACGGGTGGACCGCAATATCGACCGCCTGCTGCGCCGGGTCTGCCCGGGGGACATTGTCGTGCTCGACGTCCTGGACCTGGACCGCATCACCGCCGAGGCGCTGGTGGAGGCCGACATCGCCGCCGTCGTCAACGCCTCGCCGTCGGTCTCCGGCCGCTACCCGAACATGGGCCCGGAGGTATTGGTCAACAATGGCGTCACGCTGATCGACGAGACCGGACCCGACATCTTCAAGAAGGTCAAGGACGGCGCCAAGATTCGCCTTTATGAAGGCGGGGTGTACGCAGGCGAACGGCGGCTGAGCCGCGGCACCGAGCGTACCGATCATGACATCGCCGACCTGATGCGCGAGGCGAAGAGCGGCCTGGCCGCCCACCTGGAGGCGTTCGCCGGCAACACGATTGAGTTCATCAAGAGCGAGAGCCCGCTGCTGATCGACGGTATCGGGATTCCGGACGTCGATCTCGACATGCGTCGCCGCCACGTGGTGATTGTCGCCGACGAGGACAGTGCCGCCGACGATCTGCGCTCGCTGAAGCCGTTCATCAAGGAGTACCAGCCGGTGCTGATCGGCGTCGGCACCGGAGCCGACGTGCTGCGCAAGGCGGGCTACCGTCCGCAGCTCATCGTCGGCGACCCCGAGCAGATCAGCACCGAAGCCCTCAAGTGCGGCGCACACGTCGTGCTGCCGGCCGACGCCGACGGCCATGCGCCCGGACTAGAGCGGATTCAGGATCTTGGTGTGGGGGCGATGACCTTCCCCGCGGCGGGTTCGGCCGTCGACCTGGCCCTGCTGCTGGCCGACCACCACGGCGCGGCCCTGCTGGTCACGGCAGGTCACACCGCCAACATCGAGACGTTTTTCGATCGGACTCGCACCCAGAGCAACCCGTCGACATTCCTGACCAGGCTTCGGGTCGGGGAGAAGGTGGTCGACGCCAAGGCGGTCGCCACGCTGTACCGCAACCACATCTCGGGTGGAGCCATCGCACTGCTGGCGCTGACGATGCTGATCGCCGTCATCGTCGCCCTGTGGGTGTCCCGCACCGACGGCGTGGTGCTGCACTGGGCCACCGACTACTGGAATCACTTCTCCCTGTGGGTTCAGCACCTGATCACGTAGTCGGCCTAAGGACGTGTGCTCATGATCTCGTTACGCCAACATGCCTTCTCGCTGGCCGCGGTCTTTCTCGCGCTGGCGGTCGGCGTCGTGCTGGGTTCGGGGTTCTTGTCCGACACCCTGCTGTCCAGCCTGCGTGACGAAAAGCGCGACCTCTACACGCAGATCAACGGGCTCAACGACCAGAAGAACGTTCTTAACGAGAAGCTCAGCGCGGCAAACAATTTCGACAACCAGTTGATGGGCCGGATCGTGCACGACGGGTTGGCAGGCAAATCGATCGTCGTGTTCCGCACCCCGGACGCCAAGGACGACGACGTCGCGGCGGTCTCGAAGATCGTCGGCCAGGCCGGCGGGAGTGTCACCGGGACGGTGTCGCTGACCCAGGAGTTCGTCGACGCCAACTCCGCGGAGAAGCTGCGGACCGTGGTGAACTCGTCGGTGCTGCCGGCCGGTCAGCAGCTCAGCACCAAACTCGTTGACCAGGGGTCGCAGGCCGGTGATCTGTTGGGCATCGCCCTGCTGATCAACGCGAACCCCGCGATCCCGCCCGTCGACGACACCCAGCGCGACACCGTGCTGGCGGCGCTGCGCGAGAGCGGGTTCGTCATGTATCAGGCCGGCGACCACATGCCGGCGGCCAACGCCGCCCTGATCGTCACCGGCGGCGCGCTGCCGCAAGACGCCGGCAATCAGGGCGTCAGCGTGGCCCGCTTCTCCGCGGCACTGGCGCCGCACGGCTCAGGCACGCTGCTGGCCGGGCGGGACGGCTCGTCGACGGGCGGTGCCGCGGTCGCGGTCGCGCGCGCCGACGCCGTCATCAACTCCGCGATCAGCACCGTCGACGACGTCGACGCCGCACCCGGGCGGATCACCGCGATCCTCGGCCTGCATGACCTGCTCAATGGCGGCCATGTCGGGCAATACGGCACCGGTCACGGCGCCACGTCGATCACCGTTGCGCAGTAGCGAATCGCGGGCCGGCTCTCTGGTTGCCGGGCGTGTTAGCCGCGCCCTGGGGTTGCTGGTGTTAGGGTGGATTTCCGTGGGTCGGCAGGCCCAGCTAGTCAAAGTTCGACGATAACGACGCCCTGCCCGTCTTCACGGAGGTCGCTTTAGTGCGTAGGCATCCGCAAACCACCACGAAGCACCTCTTCGTCAGCGGTGGTGTCGCATCCTCACTCGGTAAGGGTCTGACCGCCAGTAGCCTCGGACAGCTACTGACCGCGCGCGGACTACATGTCACGATGCAAAAGCTCGACCCGTACCTCAACGTGGACCCGGGCACGATGAATCCGTTCCAGCACGGCGAGGTCTTCGTCACCGAGGACGGCGCCGAGACCGACCTCGACGTCGGCCACTACGAGCGGTTCCTGGATCGCAACCTGTCCGGCTCGGCGAATGTCACTACCGGGCAAGTGTATTCAACGGTCATCGCCAAGGAGCGCCGCGGCGAATACCTCGGCGACACCGTCCAGGTGATCCCGCACATCACCGACGAGATCAAGAGCCGCATCCTGGCGATGGCCGAACCCGACGCCGACGGACGCCGCCCGGACGTCGTGATCACTGAGATCGGCGGGACGGTGGGCGATATCGAGTCGCAGCCCTTTCTGGAGGCCGCGCGCCAGGTTCGCCACGACGTCGGACGGGAGAACGTCTTCTTCCTGCATGTGTCGCTGGTGCCCTACCTGGCGCCGTCCGGTGAGCTCAAAACCAAGCCGACCCAGCACTCGGTGGCGGCGCTGCGCAGCATCGGTATCACGCCGGACGCGTTGATCCTGCGCTGCGATCGCCCCGTTCCCGAACCACTGAAGAACAAGATTGCGCTGATGTGTGACGTCGACATCGACGGCGTCATATCCACCCCGGACGCGTCGTCGATCTACGACATTCCCAAGGTGCTGCACCGCGAGGAGCTCGACGCGTTCGTGGTGCGCCGGCTCAACCTGCCGTTCCGCGATGTCGACTGGACCCAATGGAACGACCTGCTGCAGCGGGTGCACGAGCCGCACGAGACCGTGCGAATTGCCTTGGTAGGCAAATACGTTGACCTGTCCGACGCCTACCTCTCGGTGACCGAGGCCTTGCGCGCCGGCGGCTTTCGGCACTACGCCAAGGTGGAGATGGTGTGGGTGCCCTCGGACGACTGCGAGAGCGCTGCCGGTGCCGCGTCGGCGCTGGGCGATGTACACGGTGTGCTGATTCCCGGTGGATTCGGCATCCGCGGCATCGAGGGCAAGATCGGCGCCATCCGACATGCCCGGGCGCGCGGGTTACCGATATTCGGGCTGTGCCTCGGGCTGCAGTGCATCGTGATCGAGGCCGCCCGCTCGGTCGGTCTGGCCCAGGCCAACTCGGCCGAATTCGAACCGTCCACACCGGATCCGGTCATCTCGACGATGGCCGAGCAGGAGCACATCGTGGCCGGTGAAGCCGACCTCGGCGGCACCATGCGGCTGGGGGCCTACCCCGCGGTGCTCGAGCCGGATTCGATTGTGGCGCAAGCATATGGAACCACCCAGGTGTCCGAGCGGCACCGGCACCGCTACGAGGTCAACAACGCCTACCGCGATCGGATCGCCGAAAGCGGCCTGCGGTTCTCCGGGACCTCGCCGGACGGCCACCTGGTGGAGTTTGTCGAATACCCGTCCGACGTGCACCCGTTCGTCGTCGGCACCCAGGCCCACCCCGAACTGAAGAGTCGGCCCACTCGACCGCACCCGCTGTTCGTCGCATTCGTCGGCGCGGCGATCGAGTACAAGAAGGGTGAGCAGCTTCCGGTGGAAATCCCCGAGCACATGTCCAACGGCAACCAGCACCGAGACAGCGCCGAGCGGTCGATACCTGAACCCGCCACTCGTGGCTGAGCACGTTTTCGAGACGGCAGCGAGCGAAACGGTTTACACCGGAAAGATTTTCGCGCTGCGCCGCGACGAGGTGCGGATGCCCGGCGGCAACACCGCCGCGCGAGAAGTCGTCGAGCACTACGGTGCCGTGGCCATCGTGCCGATGAACGACGATCGCAGCATCGCGATGGTCTACCAATACCGGCACATCTCCGGCCGGCGCTTGTGGGAACTGCCGGCGGGCCTGCTCGACGCCGCGGGCGAGGCGCCTCACCTCACGGCGGCGCGCGAACTGGAAGAGGAGGTCGGCCTCAAGGCCGACACCTGGCACGTACTCGTCGACATCGACACGGCGCCCGGATACAGCGATGAATCGGTGCGGGTCTACCTGGCCACCGGGCTGACCGAGATCGGCCGGCCCGAGGCGCACGACGAAGAAGCCGACCTGACGATGCGCTGGGTCCCGATCGAGGAGGCGATCCGCCTCGTCTTCAGCGGTGAGATCATCAATTCGATTGCGGTATCCGGGATTCTGGCCGCGCACGCCGTGACGACGGGGTTGGCGCAGCCGCGTCCGGTGGACCTGCCATGGCCGGACAAGCCCAAGGATTTCGCCGCGCGAAAAGCGGCGCAATGACGGCCACGCTGACGCTGCTGGACACCCAGCTGCAGGGTTATCTCGACCACCTGACTATCGAGCGGGGAGTAGCGGCCAACACGCTCAGCTCGTATCGGCGCGACCTGCGCCGCTATTCAAAGCACTTGGAAGACCGCGGAATTCACGATCTGGCCAAGGTGGGCGAGGACGATGTCAGCGAGTTCCTGGTGGCGCTGCGCCGCGGCGATCCCGAATCCGGGGCGGTGGGCTTGTCGGCGGTATCGGCGGCGCGGGCGCTGATCGCGGTGCGCGGATTGCATCGCTTCGCCGCCGCCGAGGGGCTGGCCGAAGTGGACGTGGCGCGCGCGGTTCGCCCGCCGACCCCGGGTCGCCGGCTGCCGAAAAGCCTGACCATCGACGAGGTGCTGGCGCTGCTGGAAGGCGCGGGCGGGGAGAGCCCGTCCGACGGCCCGCTGACGCTGCGCAACCGCGCGCTGCTGGAGCTGTTGTACTCCACCGGCTCTCGGATCTCCGAAGCCGTCGGCCTCGACGTCGACGACGTCGACACGCAGGCCCGGTCGGTGCTGCTGCGCGGCAAGGGCGGCAAGCAGCGACTGGTCCCGATCGGGCGTCCCGCCGTGCACGCGCTGGACGCCTACCTGGTGCGCGGTCGCTCGGAGCTGGCTCGCCGTGGCCGCGGTACGGCGGCGATCTTCCTCAACGCCCGCGGCGGCCGGTTGTCGCGGCAAAGCGCATGGCAGGTGCTGCAGGACGCCGCCGAGCGCGCCGGGATCAAGGCGGGGGTGTCGCCGCACATGCTTAGGCACTCGTTCGCCACTCATCTGCTGGAGGGCGGTGCCGACGTACGCGTCGTGCAGGAGTTGCTGGGCCATGCGTCGGTGACGACCACCCAGATCTACACGCTGGTCACCGTGCATGCGTTGCGCGAGGTGTGGGCCGGGGCCCACCCCCGCGCGCAGTAGGTCAGCCCAAGTAGTCGGATTCCAGCACGAGATCAGTCAACAGCGACTGATACTCGATGTGGGCCTTGTGCTCGATGGTCTTCCACAGCTTGCCCTCCTGCTGCTGCATGTACTCGCGGTACTTCGGGGCTCCCGGTGTCCCGACATTGTCGGCGACCACGATCGAGCCGGGATGTAGCCAACCCCGGTCGAGAATGCTCAGCAGGTCGGTCAGGTAGGCCGTCTTATCGTGGTCGACAAAGACGAAATCGACGGTGCCTGAGACGAATTCATATTCATTTGCTAAACGGTCAAGGGTGCGTCCACCGTCGCCGAGCGTCCCGACTACACAGGTCAGCTGATCGGCGAGACCGGCGTGCGCCCAGATCCGCCGGGCGTTGGCGGCGTTGGCTTCAGAGAACTCGACCGAGTACACCTTGGCGTTAGGGGCGACCCGGGCGATCCGCATGGCGCTGTACCCGACGTAAGTACCCAACTCGAGTACCACCGCCGGGTTGGCGCGGCGCACGGCGGCATCAAGGAGTTCGCCTTTCTCGTCACCGACGTTGATCAACATCGACTTCTCGTATGCGAACTTGTCGATGGCTGTCAGTACGTCGTCCACGTCGCCGGCACGCGCGTGGTTGAGCACGTAGTCGACAGTGGCCGCTTCGCGCCCGTCCCCGAATTGCCCGGTGCTGTTGTACGAACGCATGCCGATGCCCATCCGCACGACGGACCACCGCATCGGGGAAAGCAATTGTTTGAGTTGCATAGCGAATAGTTTAGATCATCTAGCTATCTGAGCAGTCGCCCAACGAGTATCGCAGGACTGCGCATTCCGCAGGTGTTTGCAAGTTTTGCGTGGTAGAGCTTCTCTACGGCTGCTGCGTCGGTGCAGCGGCACCCTCGGATTGGGGTCACCCGATGCGGCAAGAGGACGCCTCGCCTGGGGAATCCGTGCGGCCGCAACGAGGTCAACCGGCATCGCCGCGCTGCGGGCTGTGGCTTACCGGGGCGCGCGGATCGGTGGCAACGACGTCGATCGTGGGCCTGTATGGGTTGAGCGCCGGACTGATACCAGCCACTGGCTGCGTGACGGCAACCGCGGACTTTATCGACATCCCGCTGCCGAGGTTTGCTGATTTCGTGGTGGCGGGACGCGATGTTTCGACTATTCCGGTGGTCAAACGTGCCGAGACCCTTGTCGAAGCGGGACTTCTACCGCAAAACGTAGTTGACGCGGTGTCGGATCGGCTTGCGGCTACTGGCGAAGAGATCCTCGGCCCAGACTGCATGGCCACGGCAGACCCGTCGACAGCCGGAGCCGCTACCCAAGCCGAGCTGGTGGATAGGCTGAGCGAGGCGATGGCCTCCTTCGTATCCCGGCATTCGCTCGATGTGCTGATCGTCATTGACGTGGCGTCGACGCAACCATCGGTCGCGGACTTGCCGGAATTTAACGACCCAGACCTACTACTGGAACTGATCGGCCAGAACCACCGCGTGGTGCTACCGGCTAGCGGTCTGACCGCGCTCGCCGCGGTGCGCGCCGGCGCCGCATACTGCTGCTTCACTCCGTCTCCCACGCTGGGTATCCCGGCACTGCGTAGTTTGGCCGACGACGCGGGCATTCTCTACGCCGGCCAAGACGCCAAGACCGGTCAAACGCTACTGCGCACCGTGCTGGCACCCATGTTTGTCGCACGCGCGATGAGCGTTCAGTCGTGGGCCGGGACGAACCTGCTGGGCGGTGGTGACGGCGCGACGCTCGCCGACCCGGTCGCGGTGTAGTCCAAGCTGGCCAGCAAGAAGCGGGGAATCCAAGAGTTACTTGGCGACAACGTGACTGCGCCGCTGCACATCGACTATGTGCCCGACCTTGGCGAGACCAAGGTCGCCTGGGACCACATCAAGGCCACCGGCTTTCTGGGCGGGCAGATCACCTTGCAAACCACCTGGTCCGCACCGGATTCCGCGTTGGCGGCGCCGTTAGTCCTCGACGCGGCCCGGCTAATGGCGATGGCCCGCCTGCGCAGTGCGCACGGCGTTGTTGGAGAAATGGGCTTTTTCTTCAAGGAACCGTGGGGTTCAGCCACGCATTCGTTATTCGCGCAATACGATTCGTTACTGCAGTGGGCCAGGTCGTTTCGGGCAGCCTGTGCGGGTTAACGACTACCTTGACTTGATGAGGGCGCCGGCGGCGCTCACGGTTCTCGGTGACACTGTCGTGGGTGCCATTTGGTCGAATCGGTCGGTGTCTCGTCGCCGTCTCGCGTTGCCGCTGGCTTCCGTCTTGCTGTATTGGAGCGGCATGGTGTTCAACGACTTTGCCGACCGAAAACGAGACGCCATTGAGCGCCCAGAGCGGCCCATCCCGTCGGGTCGAGTATCAGCGGAATCGGCGCTAGCCCTAGGGACAGGCTTGGCCGCAGCGGGATTCGCGACCGCGACCGCCGCCGGTGGGCGACACGGCTTAGCGGCCGCAGGTCGAATCGCGGGATGCGTTGTCGTCTACGACTTCGTCGCCAAGGACACGCCGGCAGGACCGTTGGTGATGGCGGGCTGCCGGTTTCTCGACGTCATGCTGGGCGCCACCCCGCACTATCGCAGTGCGCTGATTCCCGCGTCGGTGATGGGTTTACACACCACCGCGATCACGGTGCTCTCACAAAGTGAGGTGAGCGGTTCGCAACCCAGCCTTCCTGTTGCAGTGGCGATCATGGCGGGCGGAGTCGCTGCTGCCGCGATGGCCACCGCTCGACCGGCTGCCCTACCGTGGCACCGCGCGGCCCCGGCTGCCGGCGTATACGCGTGGTCATTCGGCCCCAGCCTGTGGGCAGCGTGGCAACGGCCCAGCGCCGAACGGATTCGAGCTTCGGTCCGAGCCGGTATTGCATCGACGATCGCGGTACAGGCGATGTTGGCGGCCCGGTCCCAGCGTTCGGTTGCCATGTACGCGTTGTGCGTTCTAGCAATTAGGGTGCGGCTCGGGGTTTCTGCTCCCACACCCACCGAGGTGACATGATGACGAGCTCCGTGGCTAGTAGCGAGACGTTCGACATTGGCTACAACACCAATAGTTTGGCTGATCATCGGCTCGACGACGCCCTGGCGTTGATCGCAGCCGAGGGTTACAGCGCCGTCGCGCTGACCATCGGCTTTCCCCACATACGGCCGTTCGATGCTGATCTCGGTGCCCAGTTGAATGCCGTGCGGGCGCTGATGGACGCTTATGGGCTGCGGGCGAACATCGAAACGGGAGCACGTTATCTGCTTGATCCCCGGCACAAACACAAACCATCGCTGGTCGACATTGATGGTGAACCGCGAGTCGAATTCCTTTTGCGGGCAATTGATATCGGCGCCGACATCGGAGCCAGCTGTGTTTCGTTGTGGTCGGGCTACGCAGTCAGGCACAGCGACGACAACGTCACCCGAGACCGGCTGTTGAGCCGACTTGCCAGGGTGGTGGACTATGCCGACCGCAAGGCGATGACACTCGGATTCGAGCCGGAGCCCGGGATGTTCGTCGAGACCGTGCGCGATGCGCTCGCGGTGTGTCGGGCGCTTGGCGATCCTCCAAGCCTCGGCGTGACGCTCGATGTCGGTCACTGCGTGATGACCGAGCCGAGCAGTGCACACGCCTTAATAGTCGAATTGGGCGACAAGCTGGTCAATGTTCATCTCGACGACATGAAGCCCGACAATCATGACCATCTCGAGTTCGGCCACGGTGAGCTCGATTTGGGTGCTGTCATGGACGCTTTGGGCGAAATTCGGTTCGATGGGATCGCCTCCGTCGAGCTGCCACGTCAGTCGCACGACGCGCCGAATGTGATGCGCAGAAGTCGGTGGGCGATCGACAGTGCCCGGTTGCCGTCGTCGGCCCGATCGTGGATTACCGCCTCCAGGAGGCACATTCAACGTTCGCCCGAGCAGATACTCGAACTCTTTCCCGGCGTTACGCGCGTCGTCGCAGACGCATCGTCACCTGAGGGCGCCGCGCTATTGGTCCGAGAAAGGCTGCTGAGCAGCTTGGTAGCCGAGTGTGGCGATGACGTTGTCGCTCCGCTCATCGAGAAGCTCTATCGATGGGGCGACAGCGACGAGCGTTTAGCGGTACTGCGCGGCCTGGATGTCGCCGTCTTGTACGGCCACCTCGGCGCGTTGGCGGTGGCCACTGGCATCGAGCTGGCGGAGGATGCGCTGCGGTGCAACGACCCTGGGCTCGTGGCCGCTGCATTGGGTGACTTCGGTACCGGCTTTCTGAGCCAGCACGCCTGGCGCCACGGCGTGATGAAGCTGGTGTTCATGGGGGTGCCGTTGTCGCGGGTGCCCGGTCTGCATACCCGAGTTGACGACGAGCTCGCCAGAATGGCAACAGATTACGTCAACGAACGACGAGCTGCGGGACGCACTGTGCCCGACGACATCGAGCTGCTGGATGGCACCCGTGCCGCCAAGATCAAGGAGGTTGTGGAGTGAGGCTGTTTGATTCCCATATTCACATGACCTCGCGTACCACCGACGACTATGAGCGAATGTACGAAGCCGGTGTTCGGGCGCTCGTCGAGCCGGCATTTTGGCTTGGACAGCCCCGCACCGACGCCGCATCCTTTGTGGACTACTTCGACAGTTTGATTGGCTGGGAACGCTATCGCGCATCGCAGTTCAAGATCTCCCACAACTGTACGATCGCGCTGAATCCGAAGGAAGCCAACGATAGTCGGTGCCGTTCAGTGCTCGAACAGATACCCCGCTATCTCGCCAAGAGCGGTGTCGTGGCCGTAGGAGAGATCGGCTACGACTCGATGACGGCGGACGAGTCCGCGGTTTTCCAAATTCAGTTGGAGATGGCAGCCGAGCGCCAGCTGCCCGCCCTGGTACACACACCGCATCGGGACAAGCTTGGCGGCACCCTGGCCAGCATCGAGATGGTCAAACGGGTGGGAATTGACCCGGGTTTGGTGGTGCTCGATCATCTGAACGAAGTGACCATCGAGCCGGCGCGGGAAAGCGGTTGCTGGATGGGCTTTTCGATCTATCCAGACACGAAGATGGACGAGTTCAGGATGGTCGCGCTGATGCGGCGCTACGGTCTGGAACGGATCATCGTCAACTCGGCTGCTGACTGGGGCCGATCAGACCCGCTCAAGACGGCCAAGACAGCTCAAGCCATGCAGGCAGCAGGGTTCAGCGACGACGACGTCGATCGGGTGATGTGGCGCAACCCAATAGAGTTCTATGGCCAAAGTGGGCAACTGCGGCTACTCTGCGACGACCATGAAGAGGTCTTCGCGGGCAACACGATCAACCGGGGGGAGAAGCCGTGATGTTGTCCTACTGCAGCAACGTCGTGGCTGCCGATACCCTGATCGCACTCGAACGGCAAATCTTTTCGGTGTTCGCCCCGGCGCGAGAGCGTGCCGGGCTCGAACGACTAGGCATCGGGCTGTGGTTGCCCGCTCGCACCATGGCTCAGCTGGGCAGGGACCGCCGGGCTCGCAGCCGACTGGCCGCCATGCCGGCAGACAACGGGCTGACGGTAGTGACCATGAATGCGTTTCCCTACGGGGGATTTCACGGAGATACGGTGAAATATGCTGTTTATCAGCCAGATTGGACCACATCAAAACGACTGGATTACACGCGGGGCAGTGCGCAGGTACTTGCTGAGCTGTTGACCGATACAGCACACGGCAGCATTTCAACGTTGCCGTTGGGCTGGGCCGATCCCTGGGACGACGAGGCGGAGATCCAGGCTCGTCACAACTTGTCCAGTCTCGGCGAGTGCCTTCGCCGCATCGAAGACGAATCCGGACGCTGGATCAGATTGGCGATTGAACCGGAGCCGGGCTGCGTTATCGGTTCCTGCGGTGACGCGATCGGTTGGTTTGCCCGGGCGATTGAAGCCGGCGCAGTAGACCCGCGCTATCTCGGCCTCTGCCTGGATACCTGTCATCTGGCGGTGATGCACGAGAATCCAGTCGAGATTCTGGCCGGATTGGCCGAGGTGGGAATCGAGGTGGTAAAGATCCAGGCTTCCAACGCCATTCAGGTCGACGACTTTGCCGCCGACGGCGTCGTCGAGGCGCTGAGCGACTTCGTGGACTCGCCCTATCTTCACCAAATCAATGGAGTCGACGCGCACGGGCAGCCGTGGTTTCGTGACGACCTCTCTCTAGCCGATGCATCGATGCCGAGGTCGGGCAGCGCACGCATCCACTATCACGTGCCGCTGCACGCGCCTCCGCCCCCTCCGTTGAACAACACCGCACCCGTTCTCGGCGAAGTGATTACGCTCTGGCGCGATGGCGCACTACCGGACCAGGTTGATATCGAGATCGAGACGTACACGTGGAATGTCCTTCCGCCGTCGCTGCGCACGACAAGTCTGGCTGAAAATATTGCCAGCGAGATTCGTTGGCTCAACGATGTTGTCTGTGCTCGGGGACCAGCATGACACAACGGGTTCTGCTCCTCGACGTCGTCGGACTGACACAGCCGCTGTTAGCGCACATGCCGAACCTTTCGGGCTTGGCAGCGCGTGGCGCTAGTGCCCCGCTGGCGCCGGTCTTCCCGGCGGTCACGTGTTCGGTGCAATCGTCCATGCTGACCGGCCTGATGCCGAATCAGCACGGCATCGTCGGAAACGGTTGGTATTTCCGCGATCTCGGGGAAGTGCTGCTGTGGAGGCAAAGTAACAAGCTGGTGGCGGGGGAGAAGGTGTGGGAGACGGCGGCTGGCCGATTCGACGGCTATACGTCGGCCAACGTCGGGTGGTGGTACGCGATGAATGCGACGAACGATGTGATCGTCACGCCCAGGCCGGTCTACCACCAAGACGGGCGCAAATCGCCCGACTGCTACGTCGTTCCGCCGGATCTGCATGACACCTTGACCGCGAAGCTGGGCACCTTCCCGCTGTTCCAGTACTGGGGGCCGACGGCCAACCTCACGTCGTCATGCTGGCTCATCGACGCGTCGATCGACATTCTGCGACGGTACTCACCAACCTTGCTCACCGCTTATATCCCACACCTGGACTACGACTTTCAGCGTTACGGCCCCAGGCACCGCAGTCGATCAGCGCCGCGAGGGACGTCGACCACGCTCTGGGGCCGCTGCTCGACGCCGCGGCCCAAGACGGCGTCACCGTCATCGCTGTCTCGGAGTACGGGATCGCCGGGGCACATCGTCCGGTCAACATCAACCGTGAGCTGCGTCGCCAGGGCTACCTATCGGTGTACACCCAACAAGGCCGGGAATACCTGGACCCGGGGCAATCTCGCGCTTTCGCGGTCGCCGACCATCAGGTAGCGCATATCTATGTCCGCGACGACGCCGACTTGAGTCGGGTCGCCAGCTTGGTCAATGATCTTGACGGCGTCGATCAGGTGCTTGACCGGACTCAGCAGCAGAGATTGGCGATCGATCATCCTCGATCGGGTGAATTGGTGTCCATCGCCGAACCGGGGGGCTTGGTTCACCTACTACTGCTGGCTCGATGACGATCGGGCTCCGGAGTTCGCGCCGTGCGTGGACATCCACCGTAAGCCCGGCTATGACCCTGCCGAATTACTGATGAACCCTGACGATCGAGCTGTCAAAGCCAAGGCCGCCGCGGCGTTGGTGAAGAAAGCCGTGGGGCTGCGGTACACGATGGGGGTGATTGCTCTCAACGGCGCGGGCGTCGGCGGGACACTCGGGCGGCTGCCCGACTCGGCGGCCGATACACCCATCGTGATCACGTCGGACGCCGACCTGCTGGCCGACTCGCGATCGCCCGTGTCGGCGACCGAGATTCGCTCGCTTGTCTTGGCCGCCCATGGACGGCGGAGTTAGGGCTCACACCATGCGGAATCGCTACAGCGCTCCCGGTGATCCGCTGATGCGTGAGTCGGCAATCGAGGATCCGCAGCACGAGATCTTTGCGAAATATCTCGACGCGTGCCCGATCCTCGATCGCGGCGACGATTCCCCTTTGGTCATCTCGCGGCGAGAGGACATCGTCTTCATCACCCAGCACCCCGCTGTTCTGGGCAATGGCGACGCCGGCATGCCGATGGCAGCCGGCCGGCGGCTGATTCCACTCGACATCGATGGTGCCGAGCACACCAAGTATCGCCGGCTGCTTGACCCGCTGTTCGCTCCCAAAGCCAAAACCTCACAGATCGCCAACCTGGAGCCAGTGGTGCGCCGGCTGGCGAACTCGCTCATCGATAACTTCGTCGACGCCGATGAAGTCGAATTGTTCAGCTCCTTCTGTGAGCCGTTGCCGTCCATCATCTTCGTGGATCTGCTCGGGTTGCCTCAGCAAGACCGACAGTTTTTCATCCAGTTCAAGGAAGACATTTTGCGTGCCAACGAGGACACCCCGGAAGCCAACGCCAAACGGCGAATGGCGGCGTTGCAGAGGATGTTTGGTTATTTGGGCGAGCAGTTGGACGTGCGGGAGCAGCAACCAGACCAACACCCGGGCCTGCTGACCGGGCTGTTGCACACCGAAATCGACGGCGAACGGCTCACCTGGGAAGAGCTGCTAAACATCTTCTTACTCCTAGTGATCGCCGGTTTGGACACCGTCGTCGGTGCGCTGTCCAGCATGTTCGGCTGGTTTGCCTGCCACCCGGACGCGCAACGACAGGTGCGCGAGGACCCCTCCTTGGTGGACTCCGCGGTTGAAGAATTGTTGCGGTGGGAGAGCCCGGTGCAATGGGGGCTGCGACTGGCCACCGAGGACATGACGTTGCCATCGAGCTACCAGCTCAAGGCCGGCGATTATGTGCAAGTCCTCTGGGCGGCGGCAAATCTCGACGCCGACACGTGTCCGGACCCCATGAATCTTAGGTTGGATCGAAAACAATGCCGGCACATCGCATTTGGAAGTGGCGCGCACCGCTGTTTGGGGTCGCATCTTGCCCGGCTCGAAATGCGCTGTGCCCTCGACGAATTCCACCGCAGGGTTGGTGAATATCGGATTAAACCGGGTGCGTCGGCAGGGTATCCGGGTGGCATGGTGCGGGCGGTGAAGCCGCTCCCCTTGGTATTCGAGCACTAGCCAGACGGTGCTGTCGGCTTCTTGGGCAGCAGCGCCGCGGGGATCAGCGTCAACGCCACCAGGATGACCGCCAGCGCGAACACTACGGCGTAGGCCTGTGACAGGTCGCGGAGCAGATTCCCGGCGAAATCGGGACTGAGTGCTCGGGGCGGCAGTTTCGTAGGATCAATCGGCACTGCGCGTCGCCTAGAATCCTCTTGTAGCGCAGTGAGTTTGCGGGAGGCAGCAATATTTTCACTTCGATTGAACTGGCTGGTCAAGACCACCGACATCAGTGCGGTTCCCACCGACGCGGCCACCTGCTGGTTCACGTTGACCAACGTGGCACCCCGCGCGATTTGTTGCGGAGCCAGGCTCCGTACTGCGGCCGCGGACAACGGCATCATCGTGGCGCCCATGCCCAACCCCATGATCGTCAGGCCGATAACCAGAGTCGGTGAATAATTGGCGTGCTTGGCGACTCCGTAGGCGAAAACGCCCATGCCTAAAGTGATTAGCGTTATGCCGACCAAAACGATCGTGCCCGGTCCGCGTCTATCCATGATAGAACCGGCCAGTGGCATTGTCACCATCGCAGCAATTCCGCGGGGGACCATGCTCATTCCGGCCTGCAAAGGGGTTTGGTGCAGCAGTTCCTGAAAGTAGCTAGGGAAGAGTAACCCGGCGCCGAAAAATGAAGCGGCAAACAAAAACATCGTAGCGTTGGCGAGGGAGACGGAACGATTGTTAAGGAGGCGCAAATCGATCACCGGGTGATCGGTTCGGTAAAGGGCATAAAAGACGAAACCGGCTATTAATGCCAGACCGACGGCGGCTGGGATCAAAATGTGACGATCGGCAAGCGTGCCGCGGGTCGGGCTTACCGACATTCCGTAGAGGAACAGTGCCAGGCCCGACGACAGCAGGAACACGCCGACGACATCGAAGGCTTCCGACGGCGACGGGTGATCTCTGGGAAAGACGATCCCCGCCAAGACGAATCCGATGGCACCGATCGGCAGGTTGATCCAGAAGATCCACGGCCAGCTGTAGCTGTCGATGAGCCAGCCGCCCAACACCGGCCCAAAGATCGGGCCGAGCAACATCGGGATACCGAGTATGGCCATGACGCGGCCGAGCCGCCTGGGACCGGCTTCACGGGTCAAGATAGTTAAGACCAACGGCATCAGCATGCCGCCACCCAGGCCTTGTAAAACTCGAAATATGATGAGCAGGTGGATATTTGGTGCCATCGCACACAGCAGTGACCCGAATGTAAAGGCTGCGATCGAGCCCATGAAGAGGCGTTTAGTGCCGAACCGGTTGGCGGCCCAGCCGGCCAGCGGGATCACGGTGGCCAGGGCCAGCGTGTAGCCGGTCATTGTCCACGCGATGACGGCTTGGGTGGATTGGAAGGCGGCGACGAGCGTGCGTTGTGCGACCGTGACGACGGTCGTGTCGATGATCGCCATCATCGAGCCCAGGACACAGACCCCAGCGATCCGCAGCAGCCTGGGGTCGAGCTGCTCGGAATCGTTTGGTGGGCCCACGCCCGAGCCTAGGGCCATTAGCCTCTACTGGGCCGCCGCTCTTGCATCCGAAAAGCATGTCACATCCAGCGCGGGATCGGTCGAGATGCGCGCCGAGGCGAGAGTCAGATCTCGACGAAACTGGTCTCGTTGCCGATGTCCTGGTCTCGGCCATCCCCGGGTGCTCGGACATGCGTCAGATCGACCGCTTGGGGACGACAACCAGAAAGGTCGCCGAGAGCCCTGCTTGATTGATACTCCTGGGGCGGGTGTTACCCAAGGTAACGGTCTGCTCGCCTGCGCCGAAAATCCGATGTATTCGCTGGTGGGATTGCCTGCGGGTCGCCGGGTGTAGGTGCGCTGAGCCGTTAGACTTTGCAGCGATGTTCACCTCCGCAACACCCCGGGCATGACGACCGAGCACCCGGACGGCGCCGTCGAGATCGGCTTGACGGGGCGTCCGCCGCGGGCAATCCCGGAACCGCAGCCACGCACGTCGCACGGTCCGGCCAAGGTGATTGCGATGTGCAACCAGAAGGGTGGCGTCGGGAAAACCACGTCGACGATCAACCTGGGCGCCGCGCTCGCCGAGTACGGCCGGCGAGTGCTGCTGGTGGACATGGATCCGCAGGGCGCGTTGTCCGCGGGCCTCGGCGTCCCGCACTACGAGCTGGAAAAGACCATCCACAACGTGCTGGTTGAGCCGCGGGTGTCGATCGGCGACGTCTTGATGTCCACCCGGGTCCGCAATCTGGACCTGGTGCCCAGCAACATCGACCTGTCGGCCGCCGAGATCCAGCTGGTCAACGAGGTGGGCCGGGAGCAGACGCTGGGCCGGGCGCTGCACCCGGTGCTGGACCGCTACGACTACGTCCTGATCGACTGCCAGCCGTCGCTGGGCTTGCTCACCGTCAACGGGCTGGCCTGCTCCGACGGCGTGGTCATCCCGACCGAGTGCGAGTTCTTCTCGCTGCGCGGCCTGGCACTGCTCACCGATACCGTCGACAAGGTGCGCGACCGGCTCAACCCGAAGCTCGAGATCAGCGGCATCCTGCTGACCCGCTACGACCCGCGCACCGTCAACGCCCGCGAGGTGATGGCCCGTGTCGTCGAGCGCTTCGGTGATCTAGTGTTCGACACCGTGATCACCCGAACCGTGCGCTTCCCGGAGACCAGCGTGGCGGGCGAACCCATCACCACCTGGGCGCCAAAGTCGACCGGCGCCATCGCCTATCGCGCCTTGGCCCGCGAGTTCATCGACCGATTTGGCGCGTGAACGACACAGTCAATGGTGAGGCGCCACCGCACAACGGCTCCGCGGCTGGTTTCCAAGTCCGACTCACCAACTTCGAGGGGCCGTTCGATCTGCTGCTGCAGCTGATCTTTGCGCATCGTCTCGACGTGACCGAGGTGGCGCTGCATCAGGTCACCGACGACTTCATCGCCTACACCCGCGAGATCGGCGCCCAGCTGGATCTGGAGGAGACCACCGCGTTCCTCGTGGTCGCGGCGACCTTGCTGGATCTCAAGGCGGCGCGGCTGCTGCCGGCTGGACAGATCGACGACGAGGAAGACCTCGCGCTGCTCGAGGTGCGCGACCTGCTGTTCGCCCGGCTGCTGCAGTACCGCGCGTTCAAGCACGTGGCGGAGATGTTCGCCGAGCTGGAAGCCACCGCGCTGCGCAGCTATCCGCGCTCGGTGTCGCTGGAGAACCGGTTCACCGAGCTGCTTCCCGAAGTGATGATCGGTGTCGATGCCACACGCTTTGCCGAGATCGCCGCGGTGGCGTTCAGTCCGCGGCCGGTGCCGACTGTGGCCATCGGTCACCTGCACGAACTCAAGGTCTCGGTGCCCGAGCAGGCCCAGAAATTGCTGTCGATGCTCGAAGCGCGGGGCACCGGTCAATGGGCCACGTTTTCCGAGCTGGTCGCCGATTGCGAGATACCGATGGAGGTCGTGGGACGCTTCCTGGCGCTGCTCGAGCTGTATCGTTCACGGGCGGTAGCATTCGACCAGTCGGAGCCGCTTGGTGTGCTCCAGATTTCATGGACCGGGGAGCGTCCGACCACCGAAGTGCGGGACGAATAATGACTCGCGCCGTGACGATGCAGAGCGCAGCGATGAGGAGGTGGGGCGCTCGTGACCGAAGACCTGCCTGACCTGGATCTCGAAGTCGGCATCCCGGACATCGCCGAGGCGGCGCCGCTGGACGACGACGAGCTTCGGTCCGTGCTCGAGGCGCTGCTGCTGGTGGTGGACACCCCGGTCACCGAGGAGGCGCTGGGCTCGGCCACCGGGCAACCCGTCTATCGGATCACCGCCAAACTGCAGCTGATGGCCGAGGAACTCACCGCGCGCGACAGCGGCATCGACTTGCGCAAGACCGGCGAGGGATGGCGGATGTGCACCCGCGCCCGGTTCGCGCCCTACGTGGAGAAGCTGCTGCTGGACGGCGCACGCTCCAAACTCACCCGGGCCGCGCTGGAGACCCTGGCCGTGGTGGCTTACCGCCAGCCCGTCACCCGCGCGCGGGTCAGCGCGGTGCGCGGCGTCAACGTGGATGCCGTGATTCGGACCCTGCTGGCACGCGGCCTGATCACCGAGGCCGGCGTCGACGAGGACACCGGAGCCGTCACCTTCGCCACCACCGAGATGTTCCTGGAGCGGTTGGGGCTGGAGTCGCTGACCGATCTGCCCGACATCGCGCCCTTGCTCCCCGACGTCGACACGATCGAGGACCTGACCGAATCCCTGGACAGCGAGCCACGTTTCATCAAACTGTCGGGCGGCCAGACGTCCGAACAGTCGCTGTCGTTCGACGTGGACCAGGATTGATGGCCGAAGACCAAGGGATCCGGCTGCAAAAGGTGTTGTCCCAGGCCGGAATTGCGTCGCGCCGGGCTGCCGAGAAGCTGATCATCGACGGCCGGGTCGAGGTGGACGGGCAGGTGGTGACGGAGCTGGGCACCCGAGTCGACCCCGACGCCTCGGTGATAAGGGTGGATGGCGCCCGCATCGCCGTCGACGAAGAGCAGGTGTATCTGGCGCTGAACAAGCCGCGCGGCATGCACTCGACGATGTCCGACGATCGGGGCCGGCCGTGCATCGGCGACCTGATCGAGCGGCGAGTGCGGGGCAACAAGAAGCTCTTTCACGTCGGTCGGTTGGACGCCGACACCGAGGGCCTGATCCTGCTGACCAACGACGGGGAGCTGGCACACCGGCTGATGCACCCCTCCCACGAGGTTCCCAAGACGTATCTGGCAACGGTCGCCGGCAAGGTGCCGCGCGGGCTGGGCAAGCAGCTGCGGGCCGGCGTCGAATTGGAGGACGGCCCGGCGCGTGTGGACGATTTCGCGGTGGTGGACGCCATTCCAGGAAAGACGTTGGTGCGCTTGACCTTGCACGAGGGACGCAATCGCATTGTGCGCCGGATGCTGGCGGCGGTGGGTTTCCCGGTGGAGGCGCTGGTGCGGACGGACATCGGCGGGGTGTCGCTGGGTGAGCAGCGGCCCGGCAATATCAGGGCGTTGAGTCAGGGCGAGATCGGCCAGCTGTATGAAGCGGTGGGCTTGTGATGAGCGGCGTTGCGGTGGCGATCGATGGCCCGGCGGGAACCGGAAAATCCTCGGTATCAAAGAGATTGGCGCAGGCTTTGGGTGCGCGCTACCTGGATACGGGAGGCATGTACCGGATGGTGACACTGGCCGTGTTGCGTGCCGGCGTCGACCCGGCCGACGCCGATGCGGTCGCGCGGGTCGCCCAGTCGGTGCGGATGTCGGTCGACTACCACCCCGACGGAGATCGTTATTTCCTTGCCGGAGAGGATGTCTCGGCCGAGATTCGCGGCGACCAGGTCACCGGAGCAGTGTCGGCGGTGTCGTCGGTCGCGGCCGTCCGGACCCGGCTGGTCGCGCTGCAGCGTGAAATGGCCCAGACTCCGGGCAATGTCGTCGTCGAGGGCCGCGACATCGGGACCGTGGTATTGCCCGACGCGCCGCTGAAGATCTTCTTGACCGCCTCAGCCGAAACCCGGGCCCGGCGCCGCAACGACCAGAACGTCGCCGCCGGCCTGCCCGACGACTACGACGGCGTGCTGGCCGACGTGCGCCGACGCGACCACCTCGATTCCACCCGCACGCTGTCGCCGCTGCGACCGGCGTCCGACGCGGTGACCGTCGACACCAGCGACCTGACCGAGCAGCAGGTGATAGATCAGCTGCTGGAGTTGGTCAAGCAGCGAAGCGAGGCACTGCGATGACTCAGGACGGCACCTGGTCCGACGAAAGTGATTGGGAAGTAGTCGATCCCGACTCGGCAGACTTCGACGAGCCCGGCCCCGCGCCGGTGGTGGCGATCGTTGGGCGGCCCAACGTCGGCAAGTCGACACTGGTCAATCGGATCCTGGGGCGTCGCGAAGCAGTGGTGCAGGATGTTCCCGGAGTGACGCGCGACCGGGTCTTCTACGACGCGCTGTGGACCGGTCGCCGGTTCGTCGTACAGGACACCGGGGGATGGGAGCCCGACGCCAAGGGCCTGCAAAAGCTGGTGGCCGAGCAGGCGTCGGTCGCGATGCGTACCGCCGACGCGATCATCCTGGTGGTCGACGCCACGGTCGGGGCCACCAGCGCGGACGAGGCCGCCGCCCGCATTCTGCTGCGCTCCGGAAAGCCAGTCTTCTTGGCCGCCAACAAAGTTGACAGCGAGAAGGTTGAATCGGACGCTTCCGAGCTGTGGTCGCTGGGTCTGGGAGAGCCACACGCAGTCAGCGCGATCCACGGTCGCGGTGTGGCCGATCTGCTCGACGAGGTGCTGGCCGTGTTGCCAGAGGTTTCCGAGGCGGCCCCGGCGGCCGGCGGTCCGCGGCGGGTGGCGCTGGTCGGCAAGCCCAATGTCGGCAAGAGCTCGCTGTTGAACAAGCTGGCCGGCGACGAGCGATCCGTCGTGCACGACGTCGCCGGAACCACCGTGGATCCGGTCGACTCGCTGATCGAATTGGGCGGCAAGGTCTGGCGTTTCGTCGATACCGCAGGCCTGCGCCGCAAGGTCGGGCAGGCCAGCGGCCACGAGTTCTATGCCTCGGTTCGCACGCACTCGGCCATCGATTCCGCCGAGGTGGTGCTGGTCTTGATCGACGCGTCGCAGACGCTGACCGAGCAGGACCAGCGGGTGCTCTCGATGGTGATCGAGGCGGGTCGGGCGCTGGTGCTGGCGTTCAACAAATGGGATCTGGTCGACGAGGACCGGCGCGAGCTGCTGGACTGCGAGATCGACCGCGAGCTGGCGCAGCTGCAGTGGGCGGAGCGGGTCAACATCTCCGCCAAGACGGGCCGCGCGGTCCAGAAGCTGGTGCCGGCGATGGAGACCGCGCTGGCGTCGTGGGACGCCCGGATTCCGACCGGGCCGCTGAACACCTGGCTCAAGGAAGTCGTGGCGGCCACGCCGCCTCCGGTGCGCGGCGGCAAGCAGCCCCGTATCCTGTTCGCGACCCAGGCCGCCGCCCGCCCGCCGACGTTCGTCCTGTTCACCACCGGCTTTCTCGAGGCCGGCTACCGGCGCTTCCTGGAGCGGCGGCTGCGCGAGACCTTCGGCTTCGCCGGCAGCCCGATTCGCATCAACGTGCGGGTACGCGAAAAGCGATCCGCCAAGCGCCGCTAGCTTTCGCCTCGTCGACGTCGAATGCGCGTCGAGGGCGCCCTGAGCGCACACTCGCCGCCCTGAGCGCGCACTGAACGCCCTGAGCGCGCACTCACCGGGCCGCATCGAGGAGTTCGGCCGTCGCCTCCCAAAGCCGTGCCTCGCGACGAGGATCAATCGCGATCGGCTTTACCTCTCGCTCTTCGTCTTTGAGGACGAAGGCGCCGTCGCGCAGATGCGCCCAGCGTTGATCGAGGACGATCGACGCGAGCAACGGCCCGGAGCGGACCGGTGACGAGACACCGGGAATCTTCTCCACCAGACGCCCTACTCGTTGCAGGGTAGGGCCGTTCGCTCTGCTCAGACCGGTGCCCGGCATGAATCCCGGTTCGAAGACAATCACGTTGACGCCATGCGGGGCGTGGCGCTGCAATTCGTGTGCGTAGTACATCAACGCCAGCTTGGAATCGGAGTAGGCGGTCCAAGACAGCTCGGACGTCGCCGCCGCGCTCCTGGCGGTGGGCTGCGCCAGCTCGATCGGATCACGCCAACGCGCCGGGGGCACGTGCAAGATCCGGCGAAAGATGTTCTGGTGGTAGGTGTTCGAGCCCAGGAGCACGATGCGGGCCGGAGCTGTCAATGAGCCGAGCAGATCGCCGATCAGTTGTGCGTGTGCGAGATAATTCACCGCGAAGGTGAGCTCGTAGCCATCCGCCGAAGCGGTATGTGTGTCGGCGACGCTGAGGCCCGCGTTGGCGACCAGTGCGTGCAGCGGGCGCACCGCGACGGCGTCCAGCAGTTCCTTGGCCTGCTGACCCGCGCCGCGCACCTCGGCCAAACACGAGAGGTCGCAGCCGATTTCGTACACCGTCGCGCCCGCCGCTCGGGCCTCGTCGGCCACCTCGGCCAAGGCCTGGCCCAGCCTGCCGAGCAGCAGCAGGTCGGGGCGTTGGGATGCGGGCCGATTCGCGAGCGCCAGCGTCGTGGACCTGCCCAGTCCGCCGGTCGGCCCGGTCAGCAATACGGTTCCGGAGGCGATCGAAGTCATGGCCCGAGTGTGGGTCGATGTCGGAGTCTTAGGGAGTCGTCTGGTTGTCGTAGGACTGCCAGTGCCACCACAAGACCTTTCCCCGGCGGCCCCTGTCGCGCACAGTAGAGGGGTGGAGTCGTGGGAATTCGGCCGCAGGGTGCGCCAGTGGCGCGACCGTGTCACGCCCGCGGCCGTCGGTGTGCCTGTCGGAGGGCGCCGTCGCGCCGCGGGACTGCGTCGCGAAGAGCTCGCCGGGCTTGCCGGAATCTCCGTCGACTACTTGACCAGGCTGGAACAGGGTCGGGCAACCTCGCCCTCGGTCCAGGTCGTCGAGGCACTCGTCCGTGCGTTGCGCGTCTCGGACGCCGAGCGTGATCTGCTGTTCCGGCTGGCTGGGCATGTCGCCCCAGGACACGGCGTCGTCTCGTCGCGCATTTCCCCGAGTGTCCAACGCATGCTCGACCGGTTGGCGAACAATCCGGTGGCCGTCTACGACGCCACCTGGACCCTGCTGATCGCCAACGCGCCGTATGACGCGCTGATGGGCCCGACAACCAATTGGCGGGGGATCGAGCGCAATGGTGTGTGGCGCAACTTGATTGGCCCCGGAACCCGCGCTGTGCAGACGTCTGAGGAGCGTGCCGCACTGCAGGCCGGGCTGGTCGCCGACCTCCGTGTGACGGCGTCGCGCTATCCCGCCGATCAACGGTTGAAGCAGTTGATTCGCGAGCTGTCCGCCCAAAGCCCCCGGTTCGTGGAGCTCTGGGACGCGGGATCCCCGGAACTCCATCACGACGTCGGTCGTCGAAAAGTCATCGACCACCCGGATGTCGGGCGCATCGCCCTGGACTGCGACACGCTCGTCGTCGCCGGAGACAACCTGCGCATCATGATCTTCACCGCGGAACCCGATACCGAGGACGCCGAGCGCCTCGGTTTGGCGATCGTGCTGGGCACGCAGACCTTCGCGGAGCAAGTCATCTATTCCCGCAATGCGGTCGATGTGATCTTTATCTTGGGAGCTCTGAGTTGACTTCGCTCGACAACGTCCGTAATCTCTCGTACAACGGGTTAATAATCCTGTATCGCAGGAGTTGATGTGAGATGGTAAGCGCGGCGCGGTTCAGCGTGCGGGACAAGTCGATACTCATCACCGGCGCAACCGGTGCTTTGGGCAGTGCGGCGACGCTGGCATTGGCCGATGCCGGGGCACGGCTCACGCTGACCGGAGGTAATACCGACCGCCTGGCCAAGCTCGTTGACGAGGTGGGTCTCCGTGACGCGGCCGTAGTGGTTCGGCGGCCCGACACGCCGGACGGCGCCCAGGCCATGGTCGAGTCGGCCGTCGCCCGGCACGGCCGACTCGACGGAGTCCTGGTCGCCTCGGGCATGAATCACGTTCAGCCGATCACCGAGATGGGCGTCGACGACTTCGACGACGTGATGAAGGCCAACGCGCGCGGCGCGTGGCTGGTGTGCCAGGCGGCCGGACGGGTGCTGCTGCGGCAGGGCGAGGGCGGCAGCGTCGTGCTGGTTTCGTCGGTGCGCGGCAGCCTCGGACACCCCGCGGGTTACAGCGCCTGCTGCCCGTCGAAAGCGGCGACCGACCTGCTGGCCAAGTCGCTGGCCGCCGAGTGGGGTCCACAGGGAATTCGGGTAAATGCGCTGGCGCCAACGGTTTTCCGATCGGAACTGACCGAGTGGATGTACGCCGACGACGAGAGGGGACGGGAAACCCGCGAGGCGATGTTCGCCCGAATCCCGTTGCGCCGCTTCGCAGAACCGGAGGACTTCGTCGGCGCCCTGATCTATCTCCTCAGCGACGCGTCGAGCTTCTACACCGGTCAGGTGATGTATCTGGACGGCGGCTACACCGCGTGCTGACGAATCGAAAGGAAGTGTCGTGACGTTCACCTGGCCGCTCGGCCAAGCTGAGTCCACGCTGGAGTTTTACGACCTGTCCCATCCGTGGGGCCACGGCGTACCGGCCTGGCCGTACTTCGAGGACGTCAAGATCGAGCGGTTGCACAACATGGCGAGAAGCCGCGTGCTCACCCAAAAGATCACCACGGTAATGCATTCCGGCACGCACATCGATGCGCCGGGCCACGTCATCGAGGGCACGCCGCTGCTCGACGAGATCCCGCTCAGCGCGTTCTTCGGCACCGGGGTGGTCGTGTCGATCCCAAAGAAGAAGTGGGAGGTCGTCACCGCCGAGGATCTGGAGAAGGCCACGCCCGAGATTCGGCCCGGCGACATCGTGATCGTCAACACCGGGTGGCACCACACCTACGCCGACAGCGCCCAGTCCTACGCCTACTCGCCGGGCTTCTACAAGGAAGCCGGGGAGTGGTTTGCGTCCAAAGGCGTAAAAGCCGTCGGGACCGATATCCAGGCGCTCGACCATCCGATGGCCACGGCGATCGCCCCGCACGGACCCGCCGAGCACACGGGCGGTCTATTGCCGTGGGCGGTAAAGGAATACGAGGAGCACGCCGGCCGCAAGGTACTCGACGACTTCCCGGAGTGGGAGCCGTGCCACCGCGCGATTCTGTCCAAGGGCATCTACGGCTTCGAGAACGTCGGCGGTGACCTGGACAAGGTCACCGGCAAGCGCGTCACCTTCGCGGCGTTCCCATGGCGCTGGGTCGGCGGCGACGGTTGTATCGTGCGGCTGGTGGCGATCATCGACCCCACCGGCACGTACCGTCTCGAGACTGGAGCCTGACGTGAGCGTCGACTCAGAAGAGGCCCGCGGCAGCGGAATTCAGGTCATCGCCCGCGCAGCCGAGATGTTGCGGCTGCTGCAGGCGCATCCCGGCGGGTTGAACCAGGCCGAGATCGGCGAGCGGCTGGGGATGGCGCGCTCGACCGTGAGCCGGATCCTCAATGCGTTGGACGACGAAGGTTTGGTGGCCTCGCGTGCGGCGCGGGGTCGCTATCGGCTGGGCCCCGAGATCGCCCGCATGGCCACCACCGTGCGCCGCAGCGTCGTGGTCGATCTGCACCCGTTCATCGAGGAGCTGTCCCGCGAGCTGGAGGAGACCGTCGACCTTTCGATTCTGGACGGGGACCGCGCGACGTTCGTCGATCAGGTCGTGTCGCCGCACCGGCTGCGGGCGATCAGCGCGGTGGGGGAGTCGTTTCCGCTGCACTGCTGCGCCAACGGCAAGGCGCTGCTGGCCAGCCTGTCGGCCCAGGAGCAGGCCGCTGCTGTGCCGAGTCGACTAGCCCGGCTGACCGCGAACACCATCACGACGCCGGCGGCGTTGCGCAAGGAACTCGAGCGCGTCCGAGTCGAGGGCATCGCCTATGACCGCGAAGAGCAGAGCGAAGGTATCTGCGCGGTCGGCGCGGTGCTCAGGGGGGTGAGCGGCGAGAAGGTCGCCGTCAGCGTGCCGGTGCCGTCGCAGCGGTTCTACCGCCGCGAAGCCGAGCTTGCCAAGGCGCTGCTGTCCTGGGTCGCGAAGGTCGAGGCTTGGTTCGCAAAGGCCGGCGACTAGGAGACGCGCAGGTCAACCAGGCAATATCGGGTTGCGGGCGCGCCTACGGTAGGCTTTGGAGCTGCTGCCGGTGGACTCACCGGCGCGCGGGCTGTGGCGCAGTTTGGTAGCGCACTTGACTGGGGGTCAAGTGGTCGCAGGTTCAAATCCTGTCAGCCCGACAAGTGTGATGTCTCAGGGCATCGGAATAGCTCCGAACCTGCGTTAGGTTCGGACCTTTTTCTTTGTGGGGCTTTTGGGAGTGCCGGTGGGTTGGTAGTCCCCGGTGGGGTCGAGGGTGAAGTCGCGCAGTAGTTCTCCGGTGGCGGCGTTGATGATTTTGATGTTGAGGTCGTGGGCTAGGACTGCTGGGGTGGCGCGATGCGGTAGGGAACGAGATGTGGGTTCGCAGTGGCAACGAGTCGATGATCGCGTTTACTGCCACTTCCATTGCGGCCCTTGGAGAACAGATTTGTAGGCCGAGCGACGAGTGGGACTATCCCGACTCGGGGCCTCCCCATACCCGCAGGGCCTGAGGTTAGACCTTTGGGGAGAACGGCTTCAACGATTTCGGATGCATAATCTACTTCGTCACGCGGGTAGCGCTCGCCGGCCCGCGCGCTCGGCGAAAGCATCCAGCGCGTGTAGGACTTCCGGTGCGCGCCAAGCCCGGTTGCGGGCCTGGTCGGTGAACTCGACGATGATGTCGGCCGCGACAAGGGGAGCCAGGTATCGGTAGACGTTGGTAATTGGGATGTTTAGTTGATCCTGGATTAGTCGAGCATTGACCACTGGGCGTTTGATCAACAAGTCCGCGACACGGTAGACAGCCGAGTCGCGACGGGCCTTGATCTTCGAGTCCCACTGCGCTCGTGTCGCTTGCAGATCGGCGACTAGCTGTCGACCGTTGACGACGGCCAGTATCGCGGCCTCCGACAATCTGGCGACTATCGGGGCGGCGTCGCCTTCGCGATAGGCAGTTAAGGCAGTGAAGTAGGAACCCGTATCCGTGAGCAGGCCGGCTGAGACAGGCACCGTGATTTGACGAGTTAACCGCTTGTTGCGCAACATCGATTGAATCAGGGCCCGTCCCGTGCGTCCGTTGCCGTCGGGGAACGGGTGAATCGTTTCGAATTGGGCATGGGCATAGGCGATTTGGGGGAGGAGAGCTATGTCGTCGCGTTTGGCGAAGCGGACTAGGTCATCAATGGCACCAGGCACCCGATCCTGATGCGGTGCGATGAAATCAGCGCCTCGCGGGCCGAAATTGCCTCCGCCGATCCACACCTGCTCTGTGCGCCACTTGCCGGCGATCTTCGGTTCACTGTCGTGCATCAGCGCGGCATGCATGGCCAGAATGGCATCGCCGCTGATCTCGTCCGCCAGGTCGATGGCTGCGTGCATCGCCTTGGTGTTAGCGACGATCATTGAAGCGTTGCGGCGCTTGGTGGTTCCCAACGTTTCGGCTTCGGCGATCGCGCGCGGTGGCGGTTAGGCTCTTGATTTTGGAGCTTGCTGCTGATTCCGTGCGCAGCAGCACGGATGCAAATGGTGCTATCTCGCCCCCGAGTTCTGTATCGAAGCGCGCGATCGCCTGGCTAGCTTCCTCGGCGTCCGCCAGAATGCCAGAAGGAAGACTGACGTCAAGGTTGGCAATCTCTGCGGGAACGGCGGCTTGATACTCACCGGACTGGCGCAGTGCGGCTCGCAGGTCGGAGCGCCCGCAGCCCCCCTCGGTTGGCATGCCCCAGGTAAGGGTCTCGTGCCCGATGGCCGTACCCGAGTTAACTGATGACACGTGTTCATCTTATCATCACTTAGGAAGTTAACTGATAATGAGCAGCGCTGCTGCTATCGGATAGGTGCACAAGTGACAAGGAAAGCTCTCTTTGCTGTTGGTTCCGGCAAGGGGACGATGACCCTTGAAGGGCCGACCGGCTAATGTTCGCCCGACCAAGGCCCGGCCGGGGCGGGGATGCTCGGTTTGGCTGGATACGGGGATGCGGTGTGGGCATTTGACTGAGGTTGCGGTCAACAACGGCGCCGATTGCTGACTCGCCGCAACAGGATTCGTCAGCCGTGGTTGTGTGTCGCGTCGGCAGAGCGAGGATTTCGAGAGCCCCGATACGTCAACGACGCCGCTAGACGCCGTATGTTGCTGTGATGGTCGAGCCGATCAGCCGCCGGGAGCGCAAGAAGGCGCAGACGCGCCGTGCGCTGACCAAGGCCGCCCTCGACTTGTTCCTGGAGCGGGGGTTCGAAGCCACTACCGTCGAGGAGATCGCGGAAGCCGCGGATTTCCACCGGGCGACGTTCCACCGCATCTTCGCCAGCAAAGAAGACGTCGCTATGGGCGACATCCTCGACCTGTTCGCTCTGGCGCGTGAGCGACTCCGCGAGGCGCTCCCGACGGACGATCCGTTCTCGGTCGCGCGGGACGTGCTGACCGACACGATGGCCAGCTTCGAGGAATCGGACGACGAACTCGTGGCCGCGCACGTGCAGGTCTGGACCAGCGACCCCGCGCTGCAGTCTCGGTTCACGGCGATGATGCTCGACTGGGAGCACGAGATCGCGCGTTTCTTTGCCGAGGCTTGGGGCCTTGATCCGGAGTCCGACATCCGCTGCTACGTGATCGCGACGGCGATGATCGGGGTGACGCGTTCCGCGCTGCTCATGCGACGCGCCAGCGGCCTGACGGTCCGCGAGACGATCGACAAAGGGTTCGACTTTCTGGCGGCAGCCGGCTTCGGAAGAAATGCGACACATGACGCAGATTCGACATAAGACGCATAATTTTCTATAGTCTCGTCGTGTGAGCTCGAACGCGACGGTTGCGATGCGACGCAGAATTCAACTGGTGTGCCTGGCAACCGGGCCGGCCTTGGCCGCGCTCTACGGCGTGGGTGTGATCCTCTTCGCGCGCATGATCCCGGTGAACAGTCCTGACATGAGCATCGCCGCCGTCGTCGCGTCGTATCAGGCGCACGCCACCGGCATCCGCGTCGGCATGGCGATGGTGGTTTTCGGCGCCGCCTTGATGATCACCTGGGGTGCCGCGGTGGCGACGCAGACGCGTCGGGGCGCACCGGATTACCCGATCCTGTTCCACATCCAGATCGCGTGCGCGGTGACGGCGTGCATCAACGGTGTGATGCTCTGCCTGGCGGGCGGCCTCGCCGCGTTCCGTCCAGACACGTTGTCGGGCGAGAGTATTCGGCTGCTCAACGACCTGTTCTGGCTGCTCTGGACTATCCCGGGCACCAGCTTCGAGGTGCGGTGCTTCGCCGCCGCGGCGGCGATCCTGACCGACAAGGGTGCGAATCCCGTGTTCCCGCGGTGGGCCGGCTATTTCAGCGTGTTCGTCGGGTGCTCCTTTTTGCCGGGCGTCCTGGCGTTCTTCGCCAAGCATGGACCGATCTCGTACAACGGCCTGATCCCTTGGTGGATCCCGACGGTGACCTTCTTCTCCTGGGTGATCGTGATGACACCGCTGACCTGGAAGGCGATCGACCGGGAGGCCGCCCAACCCCCGGCCGAGCAGATCACGGACCCGGCGGTGATCGCCGAGTTCGCTCGGTTGCGCGCCGATATCGCGGCCCGCGATCCCGGAGCCCGCGAGGCAATCGACGCCTGATGCCGAGCACCGCACTGCCGCTGAAGGTCGAACAGATCACGCCGGAATGGCTGGGGGCGGCTCTCTCGACGCCACGCCGTGAGGTACGGGTCCGGGCCGCTTCGGTGACGGGCGTCGTGTGGGGCACCGCGACAAAGGTGATGCTCGACGTCGGCTACGCGTCCGGTGGCGACGAGCTGCCGTCGCGTCTGTGCGTCAAAGGTGGATTTGTGCCGGAGATGCTCGAGTTCATGGCGCCCGGGTATCAGGCCGAGGCGCGCTTCTACCGCGACGTCGCGCCGCTGCTGGGCGAGGGCCTGAGCCGTTGTCACTTCGCCGGGATCGACGAAGATTCAGGTCAGGGGATCGTGATCCTCGACGACCTCGCCACCCAGGGAGCGGCCTTTTGCGATGCGCGCCAGTCGCTTTCGGTCGACCAGGCGGGCCCGGCCCTTGAGTTGCTCGCCCGCTGGCACGCGCGGACGGATCTCGAGGTGGACTGGCTCGACGCGCCACCCCACTACCGGCCGATGGCGTACGCATTGGTCGCGGAGCGATGCGACGAACACACCAACGAGATGGAAGGCCCGGTCGGCCGAGTGCTGACGAGCCGCGAGCGCCTCCTCGCCGGATTCCAGGCCATGTGGGCCGACGAGGATCGCAGGCCGCGGCGTTTCATCCACGGCGACGCGAACCTGACGAATGTCTACCTCGGCGCGTACGGGGAGCTACGCTTTGTCGACTGGCAGTTCGCCGGACGCGGTGACGCCTACCACGACGTCGCCTTCTTCCTGATTGGCGCGCTCAGCAGCGAGGACCGTCGCAACGCCGAGGAGCGCCTGCTCCGCTGCTACCTCGTGGCGCGTGGGGCCGAAGCGGAGACGTTCGACGTCGCCTGGGACGCCTATCGGCGCCACGCCCTGTACGGAATCATCTATGCCCTGACGCCCGAGGCGATGCAGCCGGCCGAGATCCGCGATGCGATGAGCGTCCGCTTTGCCCACGCGGTGCACGACCACGACGTGCTCTCGCTGCTCGGTGTCTGAGTCGAGCCCGATCCGAAGGCGCGGCTATCGCGGAATCTTGCGTCGGTTCAGGCGTTGAATTTTAGGTGCAGTTTGCCCCGCCGCCGAGAACGAAATCCGACTCGAAGCCATTCGACGTCAGGCATCGTTTTGGGCGACCAGCGCGGCGGGTAGCCGAAAGGGCACCGGCTGGACGAAGGTGCAGGGATGCTGTCTGAACATCCGCCCCCGCCGCCGCAACCGGCGCCGGGCTGGTACCCAGACCCCGCGGGGGTCGGACACGGGCTGCAGCGGTATTTCGACGGCAGCAAATGGACCAGCGAGTGGGCTTTCAATACCGAGCGGCCGGCAGCGGCGCGGCCGGTCTCTAGAGAGCGGCCGAAGAATGATCTCCGTGCAAACGTGACGGCGCTGGCCCTGGCGGCACTCACCGCGCTTGTTCTCGTCATCGTCGTCGGCCGAAGCTGGGTTCTCGACAAAACACACGACAGCCCGTCCACGGCCCCGGGCGCCACGACACCGTCAGCAGCGACCGAGGCGGCGCCTTCGAGAACGACCGGCCCCAAGATGCCCGACGGCATGACCTTCGCCTCCGTTCCGGGCCCGAACGGTGAAGTCATCAACGCCCGATTTGCCATCCGCGACAACTACACCGAGACGATGATCAAAGACGGTGCGCGGCACGACACCATCGACATCCTCAGGTACGCGAAAGCGACCTATCCTGACGCTTCCGCGGTGAACGTCCAGGGCACCTTCCCGATGACCGACCCGTATGGCAACACCTCGACGCAAGTTGCCATCGACCTTACGTATTCGCGAGAAACGTTGAACAAGATCAACTTCGATGGCGTGAGCAAGAAAAGCATCTGGGAGATTCGCGACTCCGGCTCTGTTCTACCGGCTTTCGAACCCTAGTGACTCTAGCCTCCGCAGCGGGTGGCATCACGGCCGTCGCGGCGCCGTCGGCCGACATTGCGGATAGAGTGGCGGCGTTGAAGTTGCAGGTGGCGCGGCTGGTGCGGGCTTCGCGGCGGCCGCCGATCGGGAAAGTCGGGGTTGCGTGGTGACAGGGTCCGGGGGCGACGCCACGCGGGAAGTCATGCGCTCCGACGAAGATGCAGCCGCGGGTTTTCGGGAGTGGCATGCTGCCGCAGAACGAGCCGGTCAAAGAGTGCTGCAGAGGCCGGACGGCACGTACCTGCTCTGGCGCCGCGACGATGTGCTTGCGGGTGTACGCGACGGCGAAGTTTTCGCCAGCCGCCAGGGCGAAATGATGCCCGGCAATCCGCCGTTCGGCCCGTATCACTCAATCTTGGTCGAGCTGCTCAACCCCGCCAGTTCGCGGGAGATGTTGAAGCCCATACGTGGGCTCATCGAACAAACCATCGGCGTCGTTGCGAAACAGGATCGCTGCAATGGAGTGCTTATCGCCGTGGTCCTGTGTCACGCAGCAGCCGCGTTGGCATGCGGGCTGCCGCGCCACGTTGGTATCGATGCGGTCAACGCCGAGGTGGTTGGCCTGATCCGCCAAGCCCCGCTGGGTGGCCAGGATGTGATCAGCCGCCTCGCCGACGAACCGCTCAGCAACGAAGAGGTCATGGGACTGATGGGGTCGGTAGTCCGCGGTTTCATGTTCGCGTCGTTACCGATCGCGGCGGGCCTGGCGATGCTGGCGCGGAAGCCGATGCTTCAGCAGGAGTTGCGCGAAAATCCGGGCCGGCTCGCCATTTTCATCGAGGAGCTACTGCGCTTGGACGGCGGGGCGAACACCGTTTCACGAATTACCACTCGCGATGTGACGATCGGCGAAACGACGATCCCAGCCGGGTCCCCGGTCGAGTTGTGTGTCGGTCTGGTGCACCGCGACGAGGCCGACCCCATGTCAGGTCAGGACATGAAACTGGATGGTCCGCATCGGCATTGGAGCTTTGGGGGAGGTCCGCATCGGTGTCCGGCGTCGCATCTGACCCGGGATCTGCTGGCCATCTTCTTCGAGGTGTGGCTTGCCGAGATCCCGTTTTTCTGGTTCGACTGGAAAGGCGGCGAGGTCCCCAAGGCCTGGCATCCGAAGCCCTTCGGCCCATTGTCGGCCCCGCTGTTCGACGGGTGGATTCCGCAGTGTGTGCCGCTGAGGTGGTGAATCTTCGTGGGGTGCAACATAACCGATGAAAATCGTTACACTGCAACAATATACGCTACGGAAGCTGGCCTTTATGACTTGGGCAGTAGACGGTCACGGATGCGGTGACGAATTTAGTCGCGGTGCGGGTCACGCGATCGGGGTACAGGCGCAACTGCGGACTGCCCGAGTACGTCGTGTTCGTCTCCTCGTCGATCACGGACTGCACCGAGGCGCCTTGGTCGAGCTCGCCGCAGATTTCGTGGGCCCGGTAGACCAGTCCGGGCACGTTGTCGATGACGGGAATCTGAAGTTGTGCCAGCAACGCCACAAATTGGTCTTCCTGGCTGTCGGCGCCCGCTGCTCCGGCGCAGGCAACCGCGACGGTCAGCAGCACCGCGGCGTTAGCCAGAACGTCTGCAAGGCGTCTGATGCGGATGCGCACGGCAAGCTTTCCGTTTCGTCGGTGTCACCCGCTCGGCGCCTCATTGAATCGACACCACGTGGTAACAATGGAGGCAACTGTGCCTGCAATGATGCACATCGTAACTGGCTGGAACCGTGAATCACCACTGGACTTCGTGCCAACCCGCAGATGGGGGTGGGCGCGACAGGCTGCGGGAGCGTATGACCGCATCGAACGGTAGCGCGACAGCGCTGTCTAAGACGATGGCAATACACGGGCGACGAATACATGCTTGGTGCGCGGTGATCCTGGCTTTGCTAGGCGGCGCGAGCGTGGTCGTTGCCGCGGAATTACCGGTGGCGTCAGCTACTGAGCACGGCATGCTGCTCGCCGGGCTGATCAAGCCGGCTCCTCTGGGTGAACTCACACCCGATCCGCCGCCGCCGCTGCCGGCGCCGACGATACGGCCACTCGAGCCACCCGTTGCGGCACCGCCTCCTCGACCACAACGGCCGGTGTCGCCGCCGCCGCAACAGCAGGGGCCGGCACCACAACCGGAGGGACCCGGACCGCAACCACCACAGGAACCCCCACCTCAAGCGCCGCCCCCTCCACCCCCGCCGCCACCACCGCCCCAGCCTCCGCGTCCGCCGGGGGGCCACGTCCAGCTCTCGCCGTGAGGTAGCAAGCGGCGCATGAAACCCTGCGCACGGCCACAGGCAGGGGCACACTTGTGGGCATGCAGCCAGAGCCACGTCGCACGCTGAACGGCCTCTCGGACATACGGGCGTTTTTTCACACGAACAAGGTGCCGCTGTACTTCATCTCGCCGACCCCGTTCAACTTGCTGGGTGTCGATCGCTGGATACGAAACTTCTTCTACCTGACCTACTTTGACTCTTTCGAGGGCACCCACTCGCGCGTGTTCGTGCCCCGGCGACGCGACCGGCGCGATTTCGATTCGATGGACGAGGTGTGCAGCCACCTGCTGTCCGATCCCGAGACGCTCGAGTTCATCGCGGGCAAAGGGCCCGGTGGCAAGTGCTGCTTTGTGATGATGAACGAGGAAATCCAGACCCTCGCGCGCCAGGCGGGTCTCGAGGTCATGCATCCGCCGGTGCAGCTGCGCGAGCGCCTCGGCTCCAAGATCGTGATGACGCGCCTGGCCGACGAGGCGGGGGTGCCCAGCGTGCCCAACACGATCGGGCGGGCCGGCTCCTACGACGAACTCCTGGCGCTCGCGGAAGGCGCCGGCTTGGGCGACGACCTGGTCATCTCGATCGCCTACGGCAACGCCGGCAGCGGGACGTTCTTCGTGCACGGTCAGCGCGACTGGGACGAGCATGCCGGCGACCTGGTCGGGCAGGACCTCAAGGTGATGAAGCGGATTCGCAACGTGGAGGTGTGCCTCGAGGGGGCCGTGACCCGCCACGGGACGGTGGTCGGCCCCGCGATGACGAGCCTCGTCGGGTACTCAGAGCTCACGCCGAGCCGGGGCAGCTGGTGCGGCAACGACATCTGGCACGAGGTGCTGCCGCCCGCCCAGACGCACGCGGCGCGAGAGATGGTGACGAAGCTCGGCGACGTCATGCGCCGCGAGGGTTACCGCGGCTACTTCGAGGTGGACCTGCTGCACGACCTGGACTCCGACGAGCTCTACCTCGGCGAGGTGAATCCGCGCCTGAGTGGTGCCAGCCCGATGACGAACCTGACCACCGAGGCCTACGCGGACATGCCGCTGTTTCTCTTCCATCTGCTCGAGTACATGGATGTGGACTACGAACTCGACATCAGGGAGATCAACGACCGCTGGGAACGCGGCTACGGCGAGGACGAGGTCTGGGGCCAGGTGATCATCACGGAGACGTCACCGGATCTCGAGATCTTCACCGCGACGCCACGCACCGGGGTCTGGCGCATCGACGACGAGGGGCGCGTCTCCTTCAACCGGTCCGCCAACGACTGGGCCACGCTGCTCGACGGGTCCGAGGCCTTTTACATGCGGGTCGCAGCGCCCGGCGACTTACGTTCCGAGGGCGCCCAACTCGGCGTGCTCGTCACCCGTTCACACCTGCAGACCGACGACTACAAGCTCAGCGAGCGCTGCCAGCGCTGGGTCAGGGGCATGAAGGCGAAATTCGTCTCGACGCCCCTGTCGCCGGCCGCCCCGATCGTGTCGCGGCTCGTCGCACGAGCGTGAACAGCCCGGCCGGTATCTCACTGGACAACTGGCTCGCGCCGCCCTACGCGCACTGGTCGTTCCAGCACGTCGAAGACTTCGTGCCGACCGCGGTGATCTCGCGGGGAATCGGCCCGGTCGCGGTGTTGCCCACGGCGAGTGCCCCGATCGCCCAAATCCCGGTGACCGACAGCGACGGCGCACCGACCACGGTGGGGGCGGTGATGGCCGGCACCGCGACCGACGGATGGGCCGTCGCCCACCGTGGTTCGCTGGTGGCCGAGGAATACCTCGGCGGCATGGGCGCCGAGACCCGACACCTGCTGTTCTCGGTGAGCAAGTCGCTGGTGGCGGCGGTGGCAGGCGCACTGCACTGGGCGGGTCTGATCGAGCCTGACGCACCGGTCACGAAATATGTCCCCGCCCTGGGGAACTCGGGCTATAGCGGTGCGACGGTGCGCAACCTGCTGGATATGAGGTCGGGCATCGCATTCTCGGACGACTACCTTCACCCCACCGCCGAGATACACCTCCTGGACCAGGCGATGGGATGGGCACCCGCGAGCAATCCCGAAGCCCCCGCAACGCTGCGTGATTTCCTGCTCACCCTGCGGCAGAAGGCGGCACACGGCGGTCCGTTCCAATACCGCTCGTGTGAAACCGACGTCCTTGGCTGGATCTGCGAGGAGGCGGGCGGTCAGCGGATGCCCGAACTGATGTCGGAACTGCTGTGGAGCCGCATCGGTGCGCAATGCGATGCGAGCATCGGCGTGGACGCCGACGGCACCGGACTGTTCGACGGGGGCATCAGCGCCTGTCTGACCGACATTCTCCGGTTCGGCTCGCTGTTCCTGCGCGACGGCGTATCCTTGACCGGACAGCAGGTGGTGCCGGCGGCGTGGATCGTCGATACCCTCGACGGCGGCCCGGACTCGCGTGCCGCGTTTGCCGCGAGCCCCGACGACACCCAAATGCCCGGCGGGATGTACCGCAACCAGGTGTGGTTTCCCTACCCGGGCAGCAACGTCGTGCTGTGCCAGGGCATGTGCGGCCAGATGATCTACGTCAACCGGGCAGCCGAGCTGGTCGCGGCCAAGCTATCCACCCAGCCGGACGCCGGGGATCCACAAATGCTGTGGGACACGCTGCGCGCATTCGACGCGGTGGCACGCGAATTGGCCGGCATCACAACCGAATAGCATTGACTGATTCGGTTGGCAGGTGGCGGTGGCGTCGTCGTCGTTCCGGCCCGAGCGCGTCCGGCGACGTGAACGCGAAGTGGCCCGGGGGTGACGGTTCGCCACGACCTCGGGCGATTCGGTACTCCGAGGCGCCCGGCGCAGGCTATGAATCTACGGTGAGCACCCACCACGTGAACCTGACCCAGCAGGAAAGCTCGTTGATCGGCGAGAGTCATCCCGAGGCCCTCGCGCGCATGGACGAGAAATCGCTGAAGGACTTGCAGAGCCGGCTGCGCCAAGCGCGTGAAAAGAACTTCAGCCTGTTGCGGCGTCAGGGTGCGGTACGGGTGGAGGCCGAAGGTGCCCGCGGAGCCGCGCAGCCGGCGAACGAAAAGCGCGGCGAAAAGGTGGAGATCTTCGACGAGGCGCTGGCCCGGGTGGGCCAATACCTGGATGCCGCCGCCGACGGCGAATAACGGCCGCCTAGCCGATCGCCGCTCCGGAGAGTTGCTCGGTCGCGCATGCGTGTCCCGCGTGCAGCTCCGCGCTGTTGTTCCACGAGCGGTCGTAGAACACCACGCGACAAGAGTCGTTGCCGCACAACTTCAGTCGCTGCCACGTTCCCGAGTGCTGACTCAGCATCACCTCGGTGCAGATGGCAGCTGCCCACCATTGCCAACCGTTACCGGTTGGTTGCCAATGCAATTCGCCGGCGGCCGAGAGTACGAATTCAGTGACGCCAAGACCGATGCGCGCCACCGCGCCCGCGCCCGATACCAAACCGCTGATACTGTCCCGCAATTCGCGCAGTCGGGCGTCGTCTCCGTTTATCAGCACGGGAGCCGGCGACGTTTCAGTGCCTCGTTCCAGCGACCAGGCCCGGCAGGCGTGCGTCGACCAGGCCTGGGCCCGCGTGACGTCGGCGAGCAGATCTCGAGTCGCCTCGGCGCCGGTGTTGAGGAAGTCCTCGACCAGCGCCAAGCCGTGCGGTGCGGGGCGAAGTCCGAAGCGTGTGGTCGCCAGCCAGTGACCTTTGGGGAGATGGGCATCGGCTGCCCAGCCGATATCGGCACCTGTTGACATGATCGTCCTTTCGTTGATTCGCCGTGGCCCTAGAGCCGGTGGCTGGATTTGATGAACTGTGCGGCGCGCTCGCCGATCACGACACAGGGCGCCATGGTGTTAGCGGTGGTGATGCGCGGCATGATCGATGCGTCGGCGATGCGCAGGTTCTCGATGCCGTAGACGTTGAGGTGTCCGTCGACGACCGACATCGGGTCGCGGCCCATCTTGGCTGTCCCGGATTCGTGCCAGTAGGTGCATAGCGCGTTGCGCAAGTAGGTATCCAGCTCGTCTCCGGCCAGGTCGCCCGGCATCACCTCGCGGGCGACAAACGGGCGCAGCTCCGCGGAATTGCCTATCTCCCGCAGTGTTTCGAGGCAGGAGATGGTGGCCTTGAGATCGTCGGGGTGCGACAACGCGTTGGCCTCGATCCGGGGCGGATCCGAGGGGGATGGGCCCGACAGACGTACCCGACCGCGGCTATTCGGGTGCGTCGGCGCGCCGAATAGGACCCAACTGTTGGGCGGCAAGCCGTATTTCGCGACACACTCGGGCGTCGCCTTGGGGAACGGTCCGGTGCAGGCAAAGAGGTCCGGTTCATTGGAATCGTCGAGCCCGGAGTCCCAGAACAATGCCGCCTCGGCCTGAACCTTGGCTTGCATCCTTTCCGGGAACTCCCATACACAGTCGAATCCGTAGTGGTCTTGCAAGTTCTGGCCCACGCCGGGCAGGTGTTGGCGCACAGTGATTCCGGCGTCGCGCAGCTCGTCCTCATCTCCGATGCCGGACTGCATCAGCACCTTCGGTGTTTGGATCGCGCCGAGGGAGAGCACAACCTCGGCCGCTGCCGTCACGCGATGGACGACGCCGTCGTGGAGTACCTCGACGCCGGTGGCCCGGTTGCCTAGGAACGTCACGTTGGTCACCAATGCATTCGGAACCACGGTCAGGTTCGGTTGGTCCCAATACGGCGCGATGTAGGTGCGGAAGATCGACTGGCGTTTCCCGCCGCGGCTGCGCAGGTCGATGACGGCGGCGCCACGAGCCTCTTCCATCAGCCGGCCATTGGGACTTTGATAGGTCGGAATCCCGAACCCGCGCGCCGCGTCCAGGGTCGCGTGCGTCACCGGATGCCGTGCGGGCGCCGGTTGGACGAATAGCAGTCCGCCGGTGCCGCGATAATTCGGCTCGCCGACGCCGTGCCAGTCCTCGATCTGCCGATAGAGATCCAGGACCGGTGCGTAGCCCCAGGCGGGTTCGCCGGATTCGGCAGCGAAGAGGTCCCAGTCGCTGCGGTGTCCGCGCGCCCAGATCATCACGTTGATGCTGGACCCGCCGCCAAGCACCTTGCCCATCGAGAAGGGGATCGATCGTCCACGAAGGAGTTCCTCCGGCTCGGAGACAAAGCCCCAGTCGCGTTCGCTGCCCAGATTCAGCGGCCACTGCTCGGCCTCGGTGACGCTGGGAACGTCATCGGTGCCGCCGGCCTCCAGCAGCAAGACCGTCACGTCCGGGTCTTCCGCCAGTCGTCGAGCGATTACCGACCCCGACGTCCCGGCCCCGCACACGACGAAGTCATACCGTTCCCCTAGCGCAGCATCCATGACAGCTCTCCCGTCCCATCAAGTTCAGCGTGCCGCCGAACACCGTGAGCACATCACTATGTCAAGCGGCATACTTACGTAATAACGCCTTTAGTTAGGTAGATCGTTCAAAAGGACAAAATATGTAGGATGAGAGACATGGCGTGAAGAACTGACAGCCGCGAGCGGATGATTTCCGCGGCCCGCCGGCTCTTCCGCGAGCACGGATACCTGGGCACAGCCTTGTCCGACGTCATCGCAGAGAGCGGCGGCCCGCGCGGCTCGCTGTACTTTCACTTCCCCGGTGGAAAGGAAGAACTCGCCACCGAGGTGGCCCTGCAACATGCCGCCGAGATCGTCGCCTCGGTCAATCGCGCCGCCGGCGCTACCGAGACCGCAGCGGAGTTCGTTGACAACTTCATCGGGCACTTCCGCGATGAGATCGTCGCCAGCGATTACCGGCGAGGCTGCGCGGTCGCGCCCATCGTCCTGGAAACCACTCCCGCATCAAAGCCACTGAGCGACGTCACTCGCCGCGGGTTCGGTGACGTCATCTCGACCGTCGCCGCACGCTTGGAAGAAAAAGCGATCGAGCGCGAGCGCGCGCGGGAGTTGGCCAGGGGGATCGTCACGAGCATGGAGGGTGCGCTGATCGTCAGTCGAGCCTTGCGAGACCCGCAACCGTTCGATTCGGCCATCGCATTGCTTACCGTCAGCGCGCGCAATGCCGCCGATGCGACCAGACTTCAGGAGAGCTAGATGGGACTGCTCGACCACAAGACCGCTGTCGTCACCGGCGCCAACTCCGGCATCGGCTTAGCCACCGCCGAACGCTTCATCGCCGAAGGCATCGACGAGGTGTTCATCACGGGCCGGCGCCAAGCCGAACTAGATTCCGCGGCAAAGCAATTGGGATCGCGCGCGACCGCCGTGTGTGGCGACGTCGGAAAACCGGAGGACCTCGATCGGCTCTATGCCAAGGTCGAAGAAGCCGGCAGGGGTCTGGACATCGTGATGGCCAACGCCGGGGTCACCAGGGTTTCGCGCCTGGGGGAGATCAGCGACGACGACCTCGACTCGCTGTTGACGACCAACGTCAAAGGCGTTGTTTTCACGGTCCAAAAAGCACTGCCGCTACTCAACGACAACGCATCGATCATTTTGACCGGATCCACCACCGCCGACCGCGGCCGTCCCGGGCTCAGCGTCTACGCCGCCACCAAGGCCGCCGTGCGGTCGTTTGCCCGCACTTGGGCCAGCGAACTCGCCGACCGCAACATTCGGGTCAACGTCGTCGTCGCGGGATCGACGGCCACCCCCGGAAGCGACGCACTGGCCGCTCAGACCAATCCCAATGCGTCGGTTCAAGAATTCCGCGCTGGTCGCGTCGCCACCATTCCGTTGGGACGTTTCGCCGAACCCGTCGAAATCGCCCACGCGGCGGTCTTTCTCGCCAGCGATCTGTCCAGCTTTACCACCGGATCGACGCTCACCGCCGACGGCGGATTCAACCAGGTCTGACGCGGGGTTTTAGCGGCTATTTGGCGTGGTCGGCGGAACGCCGCGGCGAAGTGATCGACGAGGGCCTGGATAGGTTGGCCGAGACACTCGGCCGCGCGGGTGACGCGCCCGCGTCGCGCATCTGGAAGGCGATGGACTCGGGCAATATCGACGACGACGTCACCATCGTGGCGCTGTGGAGACCCTGAATTCGGTTAGTGCCGATAGGCCGGCAAGTTGGCTGAAAGCTCGTCGAACACGGCCTGGTTGAGGCCGAACGCGACCTTGACCTCGTCGACCACGCGTCGAACCCCGTCGGCGCCGAGGCGCAACGCATCGAGCCGGGTCCGATAGCGGTCCTTGAAGGGCTTGGGCCGCAACGGGAATCGGTACATCGCCAGCCCGGTGCCGCCGAGCGAGAACCTGCGGTCGAGAATCTTGCCGATGGCTTGGCCGCCGGAGAGGTCCCCGAGATATCGGGTGTAATGGTGGGCCACCAGCGCGCCACCCCAGGCGGACCCGGTGATGCGCTCGCGGTAGGCGTCGGCCGCGGGCGCCTGTATATCGTTGCCGCCCTGTGGTTTCCAATGTTCGAGGTCGGCCTCGATCGACGGCAGGCGCTCGAGCAGCGGGTCGTACACCGCGGCCACCATCGGATCGTCGCGACGGGCGCGAACCGCGTCCTCCAACGTGGCGTAAACCACCCGCAGCCGCAGCAGATAGTCGGCGTATCCGCGATTGTTGACTCGTCCCGCGAGCAATTCCGTCACGAACGGCGACTGCTCCGCGCGGGCGTGCTCTTCGGCCGAGCCCTCTCTCATCGCGACGGAAAGCGGCTGGCTGGTCCCTGCGCTCCGGTCACGTGCCTTCATTGGTTTGGATGCTACCGGCCCGCGACCGGCGGTGGGAGGTTGGTTCTTCCAGCACGGAGCCAATTCGTCCTGGCATCGCCATCACCACCGCCGGGAAACTTGATGTTTGCGCCGGTCCGGCAGCGCGTAGCTGGGGTTTCACCATGTCGAGCGGGAGATGAGGTTATGAACTTACTGCCGTCGGTCGATCTGAGCGGGGTGTTCGCCAACGACCTGCACGGGGTGCTTCGCGAGGCTTCGCGGCGCGGGCCATTGGCCGACGACGAAATGACGGGTGCCTTCGTTGTTTTGCGTCAACGTGACGTCGAACTGCTGGTGCACGACCCGCGGCTGCACGGAATAGGCCTGACGCTGTTCGACATGATGGGCATAACCGATGGGCCGCTGCGCGATTGGTATGGGCGACTCATGTTCACCACCGAGGGCGCCTATCACCGACGGATGCGATCGCTGGTGTCGAAGGCATTTACGCCCCGGTCTGTCGCCGCATTGCAGGCGACCGCCGGCGAGATGGCCCGCGAGGCCGCCGCTTCAATCGGGCAGCGCGGGGATCTGGTGGCGGCGTGTGCGACGTTGGCCGCCCGATTGACCTGCCGCCTTCTCGGGGTGCCGGACAGCGACGTAGCGTCGTTCGCCCGGTGGGCCGATGCCTTGAGTCCGGTGTTTTACGTGATGACCCCCGATCAGGTCAACGCCGCAACCATCGCCATTGCCGAATTACAAGGCTATGTCGACGAATTGACGCGGCGCCGTCGTCGAGACCCCGGATCGGACCTGATCACCAACCTGCTGGTCGCCGAGGAGGATGGGGAACACCTCACCCATGACGAGACCATCGTCATGATCGCAAATCTTCTTGTTGCGGGACATGATACGACCGGAAGCCAGATTCCCTGCAGCATGCTTGTGGCCTTGCAGCACCGCGACGAGCTCGCCGGTATCGATCTGGACCAAGCGAGCCTGGCGCGGGTGGCCGCGGAGACCATGCGGCTGGAACCAAGCATCCCGCTCATTCCCCGCACCGCGGTTGAGCCGATCGAGTTGCATGACACGACCATCCCCGCGGGGGCAATGGTATTTCTGTGCATCGCCGCAGCGTGCCGTGACGAATCGGTGTGGGACAATCCAGATCAGTTCGAACCCGACCGCTTCGCGCACCCGGACGCGCCCCGCCTGCTGAACTTCGGTGCCGGCACGCACTACTGCGTGGGTACCTCCCTCGCCAAGCTCGCGGTGGAACAGTCGGTGCGAGCGGTTGTTTCGGAGTTCCCCTCGTTGGATCTGATCGAGGACCCGGCAAGCATTCCGTGGCGGCGAGTCTTGGGCCGCAGCCCGCAACGACTACTGGTGAGTGCCGAGGGTTAGGCAGCGCGTCGCGCGCAGCGTTTGCAGCGGTGTCTCGCCGTACATCGCCTTGTAAGCGGCGGCGAACCGGCCGAGGTGGCCGAACCGCCAACGGTGCGCTATGGAGGCGACGGTGGACTGGGCGGGATGTGCGGCCCGCAGATCGTGGTGCGCGCGGCGCAGTCGAACTCGCTGAACGTAGTGCATCGGTGTCATGCCCACGTGCCGGCGGAAGCCCTCTTGCAGGGCACGGACACTGACGTGGCAGCGACTCGCCAGCAAGGTGGTCGTCAGCGACGCCTGCGGAGAGGACTCGATGATGTCGATCGCCTCGCGGACAGCCAGCGGTCGAGCGGGCTTGGCGGGCGAGACAAGCAGTTCGCGGTATGGGTGCTCGGCCATCAATAGAAAGCCGTGGATCACGCTCTCCAACAACGGATCCAACACCGCCGCGTGCCGCATCGGATTGTCCGGGTACGCCAATTCGCCGCTCATCCACTGCATTTGACGTACCCAGCTCTGAACCCCGCCGGCGTGTATCGGTAGTGCCGCGCTGAACTCGATGGGCGCATCCAGCGGGTGACCCAGCATTCTCTCGAGTGCCGTGTCGACCGCGAGCTGGTCGATCTTGACCCCCAGGTGGCGAGTACCACCGGGCCACCGGGTCACCGTCATGTCGGCGGCGGGTCCGAAGATCGACGCCAAAGCAGGAGTCGAAACCAGTTCCCGCCCGCAATATCGCCATTCGAGGTGACCGCTCAGCGGAATGTGGATGTAGTAGCAGTCCCGGCCCTCACCGAAACCGAGCGAAACATCGGTGCCGTAGCTGAGATCTGCCAGTGTGATGGGTCCTGCCTGGGTACGGCGTTGCCTGAACTCGAACTCATCCGCGCGGCCGAGAAGTCCCAGTTTATGCGGGTGAAAGGCGGTTTCGCAGAGGTGAACCGCCTGCTCAAGTGACCGCGTGCGAAACCAGCCCGGCGCATCGCAACGTCCGATATTCGCTGTGTTCATCGCTATCGTGCTCCCACCCAATCGCGCAAGTCGTTATCGTCTCATTCGCGATAACACCGTCGGACCCGTCGGTGATGCGGGTTATCCGCCTAGCGCGGGTTTCTGTCCAGCAAACGCGTCATGCCGGTCCGATTGTCGCTAAGCACTCAACCGGCGCGGTAGTCATGAAGCATGAGCTCACCATCCTTCGAGACGGGGATCACCACCGACGAATTCGCCGAGCGAGTGCGGCACAATCAGCAACGGCTCGGCGCGGATATCAAGGCACAGTACGACTTCATCGTGTGCGGATCCGGCTCGTCGGGATCGGTCGTCGCGTGCCGTCTGGCCGAGAACCCGGACGTGAATGTGCTGGTGCTCGAAGCGGGCGGCTCCGACGAGTCGCCCGAGACGACCAGACCAGACATGTGGTTAGCCAACCTGGGCAGTGAGCGCGACTGGAACTTCACCGCCGATGCCAGCAGCCACCTCAACGGGCCGGCGATCCCATACTCCATGGGGAAGGTCCTGGGCGGGGGGGTCGAGCATCAACGTCATGGTATGGGCGCGTGGTCACAAGAACGACTGGGACTATTTCGCCTCCGAAGCCAAGGACGAGCGATGGAACTACGACTCGGTGCTCGCCATCTACCGTGGCATCGAGGACTGGCACGGCGCTCCTGATCCCACGCGTCGCGGCACCGGGGGACTGATCCATGTCGAATCAGCAACGGACCCAAGCCCAATCGCCACGGCCGGTCTTGCGGGCGCCGACTCGCTCGGCATCCCGATCTTCGACCAGCAAAACGGTCGCTTGATGGAGAGCGACGGCGGCGCGTCGATCGTCGACCTGCGCGTCCGCGACGGACTTCGTCAATCCGTCTTTCGCTCTTACCTTTTCCCGCTGATGGATCGGCCCAACGTGACCGTGTTGAGCGGCGCGCTGGTCACGCGGGTGACGTTCGACGAGGGGACAGGCGAGCGATCCGCCACCGGGGTGGAATTCGTCCACAATGGCAACCTGCACCGCGTGCGCGCGGGATCCGAAGTGGTGCTGTCGCTGGGCGCGATCCAGACGCCCAAAGTGCTGCTGCAATCGGGCATCGGCGATCAGGCTGAGCTGCGACGACATGGGATTCCCGTCGTGCAGGATCTGTCCGGTGTGGGGCAAAACCTGCAGGATCACCCCGCATTTGCGTGCGTCTGGGAATGTCAAGAATCCATCCCGTGGCGCAACAGCGGCGGTGAGGTGACCGTCTTCGCCAAGAGCGATCCAAGCCTGGACACCCCCGACCTGCAGGCGTATCAACTTGAGTTTCCCTACTCGAGCCGGGAAAACGCGGCCAAATTCGGCCTACCGGAGTTGGGTTGGGCGATGCTGGGGGCTGTCGCGCGCCCGAAGAGCCGCGGCCGTGTTTGCCTGACGGGACCCGATCCGCAGGATCCGCTGCGGATCGAAGCCAACCTGATGTCGCATCCCGACGATATGAGAGCGGCGGTGACCTGCGTGGAGCTGTGCCGCGAGATGGGAAATTCGGCCGCGTTGCGACCGTTTAGCAAGCGAGAAGTAATGCCGGGCAAGCTCGATGCTGCCGCGCTGGAGGCGTTCATCCGCGACGAGGTCACCACCTACCACCATCAAACGTGTACCGCGAAAATGGGGACCGACAGCATGTCGGTGGTCGACGCCTCCCTGAAAACATATGGGGTGCACAATCTTCGGATAGCCGACGCATCCATCATGCCGCGCGTCACGACTGGCAACACCATGGCTCCGTGCGTCATCATCGGCGAACGAGCCGGCCAGATCCTGCGTGATCACCATGCGATCTGAGGACTAGGGTCGAAATTGTGACCACGATGTATGCGAACGAACTCGAAGATCCTGCACCGCTATCTGAGTCGCCTCTGCACTGGCGGCAGGTCACGGTACCCGTGCCGGGGCCGGGTCAGATCCTGATCGATGTCAGTGCCTGCGGCGTGTGCCGGTCGAACTTGCACATGATCGAGGGCGACTGGGTCGATGGGGGCGTGCCGGCGATCAGCCCGATTATTCCCGGCCACGAAGTCACTGGAACTGTTGCTGCCCTGGGTGATTCGGTTAACGGATTCGCTGTCGGGGACCGCGTGGGCGTCCAGCCGTTGTGGTGGACTTGCGAGGAATGCGACTACTGCACGAGCGGTCGCGAGCAATTGTGTCACCAGCGAAAGATCACCGGCGAGGACGTCAACGGCGGATATGGCCAAGCCATGGTCGCCAACGCCGCGCACACCTATCACGTGCCCGACGGACTCGATCTTGCCGAGGCGGCGCCGTTGTTTTGCCCGGGGATTACCGCGTTCGGGGCGGTGGACAAGCTTGACGTCGGCCCGGGGGACACGGTGGCGATATTCGGTCTTGGCGGGGTCGGCCATATGGCCGTTCAATTCGCCGCGCTCACCGGTGCCGAGGTGGTGGCCGTCGGACGCGGCGCCGACCACCTACGGGTGGCCAGCGATCTCGGAGCAGCGAGGACGATCAACTCGTCGGATCGCGACGCACTGGCAGGTGCCGCGGACTCGGTCGATGCCGCCGTCACCTTCGCCCCGTCGGATGCGGTGACCGGCCACGCTCTCGAGATGCTCAAGCGGGGCGGCACGCTGGTGGCCGGCATTCCGCTGTCGGTGGAGGGCCTGCCGTTCAACAAGGAACAGGTCATCAAGACGTCCCTGCTGGGCAGCCGGGAGCAGATGCGCGCCGTCCTGGAACTGGCCGCGGCCGGCACGATTCGCACGGTGGTGGACCGCTTCCCGATGGCGCAGGCTACCGCGGTGCTGGGGCTGCTGGCCGACGGGAAACTCCGTTCGAGAGCGGTGTTGGACAACACCTGATACAGCGCCGTAATAGCGTTTAATTGCAACGACATTGGCGCGACCGTCGGGTAACCCAATTGGCCGCCGCCAAGGCCGAAACTGTGCCCAAAGTAACACCTTTTGCAACGCGGCCGCAAAAGCCCGCGCTAGCAACCAAATTGGCGACGTCGTCGTCGACGCCGCCCGCACTATGCGCCGGCCGTTACTCGAACATTGCAGAATCGCGTGGTAACAAAGAGAACCTAAAAGCGTAAGGCGGCAGGACCGAACGACTTCAGGGGAACATTCGATGCATTTCGCGGCATTGCCACCGGAGGTCAACTCCGGGCGCATGTACGCCGGCCCGGGAGCGGGCTCGATGCTGGCAGCCGCGGCGGCCTGGGATGAGCTGGGGAACGAGTTGCACGCCACGGCGGCCGACCTCGAATCCGTGATCTCCGGGCTGACCAGCGAACCCTGGCTGGGCTCAGCGTCGGAGGCGATGGCAGCCGCGGCCGCACCACAGCTGGCGTGGCTGAACACCACCGCCGCGCAGGCGACTCAGGCCAGCGCGCAGGCCGAGGCCGCCGCGACCGCGCACGAGTCCGCGTACGCGATGACCGTGCCGCCGCCCGTGATCGCAGCCAACCGTGCCGAGTTGACGTCGCTGCTGGCGACTAATCTTGTCGGCCAGAACGCCGCCGCGATCGCCGCGACCGAAGTCGAGTACGGCGAAATGTGGGCCCAGGACGTCGCGGCGATGTACGGCTATGCGGGCCAGGCACAGGCGGCCACCGAGGTGACGCCGTTCGCTGCGCCGGAGACAGCCACGAACGCGGATGGGCTGAGCGCGCAAAGCGCGGCGGTCGCGCAGGCCGTCGGTACTTCGGCGGGGCAGGCGCAAAGCGTGCTGTCCAGCACCAATTCGATGTCCGCAGTGCCGAACGCGCTGCAAGCGCTGACCTCGTCGTCGGGGCTGTCGGGCTTTTCGGAGTTCTCCAACCCGTATGACCTGGCGTCTCTTGGCTCCGGATTTCTCGGCAACGGCCTCGGCCTGATCGGGTTGGCGGGGCCGGGGGATTCATCTCCGATGCCGAACACAAAATCTTCGGCGATGAGACCGTATCGGCACCGCGGGAAGAGGCGCCACCGCCGGAACGCCTCCCTGGGCAGGCGACGACGGTATCGGCGGAAACCGGTCGTGCGTCGTCCCTCGGCCGGTTGTCGGTGCCGCAGGGTTGGGCGTCGGCGGCCCCGGAGGTGCGGCTGGTCGCTCAGGCGTCACCGATCCCCAGCGCCGCCCCGTCGACCGGTTCGAGTCCCGGTCTGTTCAGCGGAATGCCCGTTTTCGGTGGGGCGCCGCTGACGCAATTACCCGGCCGTGGCGCCTCAAACTCCCGAGATCGTCGAGCCGGCGGCACGACTGACGCGCCCGGCGTATTGGTCCCCGCTGGCGCGGCACCACGCGATTCCGCGCCAGCGCGCGCGAATACCGCCGAGTTGCGCGAAATCACGGATTTACTGGGCAAACTCGCCCAACTTCGCGACAGCGGGGCATTGACCGACGCGGAGTTCAGCCAACAGAAGCAACGACTTCTCGCCACCCGGTAGCCGGCTGGAGTCGCTGGGTGCCGCATTTGTTGGCCGAGGTGTAGCTCGCGCGTGACCTCCCCGCGACAGGGGCAATGGACGCTCGTCAGATGACGCTTCTGGTGCTGATCTGCGCGCTCGCGGCCTCGACATGCGTCGGCTATTGCGTCGGGCGGCACGCGAGCTCGACGCCGTCGACCTGGCGAAAGCGCACGAGTCGGGTCGCGATAGGCAGGCTCGCGATGAGCTTTGTCATGGCGGTGGCCGCGCGACGCCTCCGGCGGACTTTGGGATCAGTTGAGCCGCTGGAACTTCTGCGTGTCGGCGTCGGCTTCGTATTGAGGCGCGCCAGCCTGGTGTGAGGTGGCCCGGTGCCCCTGGTGGGACGCGCTGTCGGATGAGTTGATTTGCTAGTCGCACGACTCGCCGGGGCGAGGCGCACCGACCATCGCGGCTTGAGAGGACGAGAACTGGGATGACAGCACTGAAAGGCAAGGTCGCCTTCGTGACCGGCGCGTCGTCGGGCCTGGGTGCCGAAACGGCCAAGTTGTTTGCCCGGCAGGGCGCAACGGTTTTCGGCATAGCCCGCGATACCGCCCGCTTGGCCGAGGTATTCGCCGACGTGAAGCATGGTTCCTACGCGTCGGTGGACGTCGGTTCGGCACGGGCCTGCCAGGATGCGATCGCGCAGTGTGTCCGGGAGTTCGGCGGGCTCGACGTCCTGGTCAACATCGCCGGAAAGCACCAGATGCGCCGAACGGAGTCGATGACCGACGACGACTGGACGGAGGATCTCGCGGTCAATCTCAACGGCCCGTTCTATCTGTGCCGGGCCGCGCTGCCTCAGCTGCTGGAACGGGGCGGAAACATTGTCAACGTCGCCTCGATCGCCGGCGTCGAGGGGCAGGCCTACTCGGCTGGCTACTGCGCTGCCAAGCACGGGCTGATCGGGCTGACCAGGGCGTTGGCGGTGGAGTACACCGCGGATCGCCTGCGGGTCAACGCGGTCTGTCCCGGCGGCATGCTCACGCCACAAATCGAACAGTTCAGCGCGCCGGAGGATCCCAACTACGACCTGATCATGCGGACGGCCTCGCCGCGCGGGATGATGGCGCCTCTCGATGTCGCGAATGTGGTCGCGTTCCTGGCCAGCGATGCCGCGGCGGCCGTTCACGGTGCCGTCTACCGGGTCGATAACGGCAAGGGTGCCGGCTAGAACGCCGAATGCGGCTCGCGGCCAAGGAAAGTCAGACCTGGCCGTCCCACCCGCGCGAATGCGCGTTGTGCTTCTTTTCCTGGTACATCAATTCGTCGGCCTGCGCGAGCAGCTCATCCACGGTGGTGGTGGGCCCGTTAGCAGTCGTGTGTGCGAGGCCGATGCTGGCCGAAAGGCGGTAGGGCCGTTCGCTCGTCTCGTTGAAGCGCCGAAATGCTTCGCCGATTCGCTCCCGTAACGTCGTGGCGTCACTGGGGCTTTCGGTGACCATCACACAGAATTCGTCACCACCCAGCCGGGCGAAGATGTCGGATTCGGACAGCGTCTCGCCCAGCACGTAGGCGACATCCTTGATCAGCAGGTCGCCGACCTCGTGGCCGTGTTCGTCGTTGACTAGTTTGAGCCCGTCGACGTCGAGGAAGGCGAGTACGCAGCTGCGGCCCAGGTAGTGGGTACCGCGGAGCTTTTGTTCGGCCAGTAGATAGAAGCCGCGACGGTTGGTGAGTCCGGTCATTTCGTCGGTCACGGAGAGCTTGCGAATCTCCTCGTTGGCCTGCTCCAGCGCGGCGGTGCGGTCGCGAACCCGCTGCTCCAGCTGGGAGTAAACCTCGATGTTCTCCATGGCGATCGAGGTCGAATCCGCCAGGGCCTGCAGTAAGCGGACCTCTTGTTCGGTCGGCTGATGTTGGTCGGCCCAGTAATTGCCGATCGCCCCGATCGGGTCGAACCGGCGGATCGGAACCATCACCAGGCTCTTGACGAAGGTGGGCCGGTAAAGGTCGTGCGGGATACGCGCGTCGAGGTAGATATCCGGGATGATGGCCGCGTCACGGTTGAGCATCGCCCACCCGCTGATGCAGGACGTCATCGGGAACCGGCTGCCCTTCCACAGTGGGCCGACCGCGTTCTCTTCGGCGTAAAAGCACTTGCCGTTGTCGCGCAGCACCAACGTGGCGCCGTCGCAACCGGTCAGCGCGCGCGCCGACGATGAGACAACACGCTGGATGTCGGCCTGGCTGCGGGCCAGCGAGAGGTCCTGGACGGCCTGCAGCAGCCGCTCCATGCCTTCGACATAGCCGGCAGCGTCGGGTAGCGGGGTCGGCGAGGCGGCCGGCGCTTGCCCCGGCGGCAGCGGCGAGTCCATCCGCACCTCCGACCGAAACTGTCCTCATCTGCGCAGACGGCCACCCAAACTGGCCTAATTTAACATTCGCCAGTCGCCTCGGCCGCCCAATCGCGCCGATAATGACACGCGTCGCCCAACCGCGAAGGTATGAGACGAGTCACTTTGATGGCGAAAATGCGCCGACCGGGGGCGAGGGCGCGCGCTGGTAGGGTCCGCCAGGATGCGCGGGACCTTCCATTTCGGCATCGCTCACGCGAGGCGCAACTGAGACGCGAGCCGGCTTTTGTGCGGCGTGCGGCGCGCGGTCGTGGGTATCTCTCTATCCACCGAGAACGGAGACAGCATGAGCCCAGCCGCGCAAACGAAGACCATCACGACGCATGTTCCCGCGCGACTGGACCGGCTGCCGTGGTCGCGATTTCACTGGCGCGTCGTGGTGGGTCTCGGGGGGGTGTGGGTTCTCGATGGGCTCGAGGTCACGATGGTCGGCAACGTGTCGGCCCGGCTCACCGAGAAGGGCAGCGGCATCGAGCTCAACCCGGCGCAGATCGGTTATGCGGCGGCGATCTACATCACCGGGGCATGCCTGGGCGCGTTGTTCTTCGGCCACCTGACCGACCGGTTCGGACGGCGGAATCTATTCATCCTGACCCTGGCCGTCTACCTGGTCGCCACGGTCGCGACCGCATTCGCGTTCGCGCCTTGGTATTTCTTCATCGCCCGCTTTTTCACGGGCGCCGGCATAGGCGGTGAATACGCCGCGATCAACTCGGCGATCGACGAGTTGATTCCGGCACGGGTGCGCGGCCGTGTGGACCTGATCATCAACGGCACCTACTGGCTGGGTTCGGCGGCCGGCGCTGCGGGTGCGCTGGTCCTGCTGGACACGTCGAACTTCCCGGCGAACATCGGCTGGCGGCTCGCCTTCGGCATCGGAGCCATCTTCGGCATCTTCGTCCTGCTGGTCCGGCGCAACGTCCCGGAAAGCCCGCGCTGGTTGTTCATTCACGGACGTGACGAGGAAGCCGAGCGGATCGTCGGCGAGATCGAACACGACGTGGAGCGAGAAACCGGACAGCCGCTGCCCGAGCCGGCCGGCAAGCCACTGAGAATCCGTCAGCGCAAGGCGATTTCGTTCATGGAGATCGCCCGGGTGGCGTTCAAGCTCTATCCCAAACGCGCGGTCCTCGGGCTGGCGTTGTTCGTCGGCCAAGCGT